>NZ_JAQREL010000001.1:0-558130 GCF_028599255.1 Pseudoalteromonas sp. Angola-7 | reverse complement strand
AAAACTCGTCTGAAACGAGTCAAACCATTCAGTTGTCCTAGTGACACTTTTTAGTGTCCCCATCGTCTAGAGGCCTAGGACACCGCCCTTTCACGGCGGTAACAGGGGTTCGAATCCCCTTGGGGACGCCACTTACTATTTATAGTAGGGTAGTGTTATTAATAAAACTCGTCTGAAACGAGTCAAACCATTCAGTTGTCCTAGTGACACTTTTTAGTGTCCCCATCGTCTAGAGGCCTAGGACACCGCCCTTTCACGGCGGTAACAGGGGTTCGAATCCCCTTGGGGACGCCACTTACTATTTTAGTAGTGTATAAAGCTATTACTTCCTCAGCTATCCAGCGCATTAATTTCTACCGTTTATCCGTTAAAATTTTACTTTACACTTTTAATTTTCTTCAATATCTAAAAACCTATCTATTTAATTAATAATCACCTACGTATAACTTCTTAGGCTTTCAAGACCGATCCGCAATAATAATTATTCATTTACAGTGATAAATTTTTTGCTGTCTGCGTTAAAAATACATACTTATAACTGCATGTGTAGATAAAATGGATAGCACAACTAAATTACAAATTACTCTTAATCATATCTATTCATCCTTTAAATAGCTTACTCAATAAAGCCAGTACAAAATATTCAGCATTTATAAAGCGCTGTGCTGCTAGCCTTTTAGTTTAATTTCTTATTATTAGGAGTTAATTATGGCAAGTGGTTGGGCGCGTGATGGCGCAATTCAAGATCAAATCGATGCAAGTGTTAACGACGCAGTGCAATATGCAAGACAAAATTTAATCTCAGGCGCGAGTGCTGAATTCTGTGATGAGTGTGATTGTGAAATACCACAGGCACGCAGGTTAGCGCTGCCAGGTGTTAGGCACTGTGTGGCGTGTCAAAGTGAGCTTGAGGCTAAAGGCAAGGGCGTTGCTGGCGTAAACCGCCGAGCAAGTAAAGATAGCCAACTAAGGTAAAGGTGCGACTAGGCACCTTTCTGATAAATTTTATTGCCTAGTGAGCTTTGTTTTTCTTTTTCTGAATAAGCTCAATTGAATAGCCATCAGGGTCTTTCACAAAAGCAATTTCTGTTGTGCCGCCTTTTACTGGCCCCGGTTCTCGACTGACGTTTCCACCAGCGGCCTTTATGTCGTCACATGCCTTGTATATATCGTCAAATTCAATAGCTATATGGCCATACGCATTACCAAGATCGTAGCTATTTTCATCCCAATTATAAGTAAGCTCTAACACAGTATTACTATCCTCTTCACCATACCCTACAAAAGCTAATGTATAACGATACTCTTCGTTGTCAGAACGGCGTAATTCTTTCATTCCTAAAATCTGTGTATAAAAAGAAAGTGACTTTTCTAAGTCGGCTACACGCAACATTGTGTGTAATAAACGCATTTAGGTTACCTCTGTGAGTTTAAATTTAAATAGGTGTGGAGCATAGCGTCTTTATGGGGTATCCATAACCGCATTGCAAAGGCCAGAGCCTGCCATATACCTAGGGGCTTATTTTACCTCAACTGTGAACAATAAGTTTATATTAACCAGCTATTTGCGCACTCATTGCGTCAAATTTACGTGCAATAAGCCCAGCTATTGCCGCGCAAGTGGCTTTGCCTTCACTGAAAACCTCGGCTTGTGAAATAAATTAAAATATCAGTACGATTTAATACGTAAGTAAACTTCTTGACCTGAGTTCGGGCAATTTAAGCTAAATGTGGGCAAGGCTCGGCATTTACAACCACGCATTGCCATAATATTAGCACACTAAATTAGTGGTTTTACCAACAATGGGTTAGTGCACAATGTAATTATAGCCATGCTATTTATACGAGTTTATAAAGTTGTTGCACTTATTGGTCAACCTATTTTTTATTAAGCTCTAACCAAAGAAGGGGAAAGTGCGTGGAATTAATTTGATTTTCATACTACCTATAACTAATTGTTTATTATTGTTATTTTGTTGATTTGAAATAAATTGTAAATTACCTTGGTTTACAAAGTTAACTTATTGGTTGACAAGATTGGTGTATGGTAATACAGTTTTTACATACCAATTGGTAAGTTGCTTGGTTTTAGCTTCTCCAAGGTATTAATAAATAATCAAAGCAATGCTAAGCATAACGAAACAAATACGTAACCGGTCAACAATATACAGCGTGTAATCACTCTGTTTTTATTCGCTCAAATGGTAATAACGCGGCGGGTTACCTATTCAAACGAACATGCTCAGGGTTACTTTAGCAAATTGAATTAAACGACACAGCGTACCTATTTATGGGGTAAATCATTACTCGTACTCATAAAAGCACGCGCCATCATATTTAGGAGTTATTCATGTCTAAACCAGTAATCGGTTTTATCGGCCTTGGCTTAATGGGCGGCAATATGGCCGAAAACTTACAGAACAAAGGCTATGAGCTTATTGTTATGGATTTAAACAAAGATGCGGTTGCTGCATGCGTTAGCAGAGGCGCAAAAACAGCAAGCACTGCAAAAGAGCTTGCACAAGGTGCAGACATAATTATGTTTTGTTTAACAACATCAGCAGTTGTTGAAAAAATTGTGTACGCAGAAGATGGCATTTTAGCGGGTATTAAAGAAGGCGCGGTATTAATTGATTTTGGTACATCAATTCCTTCGTCTACTAAAAAAATTGGTGCTGATCTAGCCGCTAAAGGCGCAGGCATGATTGACGCACCACTAGGGCGTACTCCAGCCCATGCTAAAGACGGCCTATTAAATATTATGGCAGCGGGCGATATTGACACCTTCAATAAAGTTAAACCTGTACTTGAAGATCAAGGCGAAAACGTATTTCACCTAGGTGAGCTAGGCGCAGGGCATACAACTAAGTTAATCAATAACTTTATGGGTATGACCACAGTATGTGCTATGTCACAAGCGTTTGCTGTAGCAGACAAAGCCGGTGTAGACCGCCAGCAACTATTTGACATTATGTCGACAGGGCCTTCTAGCTCTCCATTTATGCAATTTTGTAAAAACTACGCGGTAGACAATGTAAGCGACCTTGGTTTTTCAATTGCCAATGCAAACAAAGATTTAGGCTACTTCCTACAAATGGTTTCAGACCTTGGGACTGAATCAAAAATTGCTGAAGGGTCATCTGCTAACTTACAAGCGGCATTTGATGCAGGTATGGGGCAAGGCAACGTACCAGAAATTTTTGATTACTTTAAAACTCTAGAAAAGTAATACCGACAACATTGGGTGCTTTAACGTAGTTAAAGCACCAAAACACACACAACATCAATTGGCTAGATTTAACCTGCTTTGTGCAATGAGTGCAGCATTACTATTGATAAGGCATTACTTCCGGTCACACTGAAAAAGAGTTATCTATGCGTTTAATTAATATAATAAAGCTTAGCCTAGTTCTTATTGGGTGCACATCCACACAATTGGCAGCCAAAGATTATTTTGTAGACACTAAACAAGCTTTTCAAGAAATCTCTGACAAACTCGTTGCCGGCGATAAAGTAACTCTCAAAGACGGTACGTGGTCTAATTTCGAAATTTTATTACAAGGCCAAGGAACCAAAAACGCCCCTATAAAGCTTACAGCGCAAACCAAGGGTAACGTTATTTTATCAGGGCAATCTAATTTAAGACTGGCGGGTTCGTATTTAGAAGTGTCAGGACTTGTATTTAAAAATGGTTATACGCCTAGCTCAGCCGTTATTGAATTTCGTAAAAGCAAAGATGAGCTTGCTACTCACTCCCGCGTAACACAAGTTGTTATCGATAACTACAATAACCCCGATAAACGAGAATCAGACTATTGGGTGGCTCTATATGGTAAACACAATCGTTTTGATCACAGCCACTTAGTAGGTAAACGTAACAAAGGCGTTACGGTTGCAGTAAGGCTTAATAGTGAGCAAAGCCAACAAAACCACCATCAAATTGATCATAACTTCTTTGGCTATCGTCCTACTTTTGGATCTAACGGCGGTGAAACACTGCGCATTGGTACTAGCCACTATTCATTAAGTGATTCATTGACCTTAGTTGAAAACAACTACTTTGAACGTACTAACGGCGAAGTAGAAATAATCTCGGTTAAATCAGGGAAAAACCAAATCCGCAATAATGTGTTTTTTGAATCTCGCGGCACACTAACGTTGCGCCATGGTAATGGCAATATTATAGAAGAGAACGTTTTTTTTGGTAACGGTGTAGATCACACAGGTGGCATTCGCATAATTAATAAAAACCAAACAGTAAAAAATAACTACTTAGAAGGTTTAACAGGCTACCGTTTTGGCAGTGGTTTTACGGTTATGAACGGCGTACCTAACTCACCAATAAATCGCTACCATCAGGTAGAAAACGCGACAATTGAAAACAATACCTATGTAAATGTGCGTCATATACAACTTGGCGCAGGTAGCGATAGCGAGCGAAGCGCTGCGCCAATTAATAGCGTAATGATAAATAACCTTATTATTAATCAAAATGGCGAGCAGCCTTTTACAACCTTTGATGATGTAAGCGGTATTAAATTTAGTAAAAATGTAGCTAATACCCAGGTATTAAAAGAGTTAAATTACGGTGTTAAACAGCAAAATGTAACACTAACCAGAGCTAGTAACGGTTTACTGTATCCTGAATCAAGCAAAATTAGTGCAGGTGCTAAACGCGGTTTAAAGGTACTAAAAAAGGCCGATACCGGCGTTAGTTGGTATCCAAAAACAGAGCAAGTTGTGGCATTTGATACGGGTAAAACTCACCAGGTTAAAGCAACTGCAGATGCCTTACTTAACGCAATCAATGCAGCCCAAACGGGTGATGTATTAGAGCTTGCAGATGGTCAATACGATGTATCTAAACTCGTTAAAATAACAAAAGTGCTTACCCTTAAGGCTAAACATACTGGCAAAGCTAAGCTGACCTACCAACGCTCCACCTTATTCGAAATTCATGATGGCGGTAGCTTAAAGCTAGATGGTTTAGTTATCTCGGGTGAAAACGCACCTGATGCCATTAATAATAGTGTGGTACGTACTAAAAAGTGGGGCATGGTTGATAACTACCGCTTTGAAATACACAACTCACAATTAACTAATCTTGATATTAATCACTCATTTCACTTTTTTGTAACGGGTAAAGGGGCGATGGCAGATGAAATCGCGTTAGTAAATAATACCTTTAAAAATGTAACTGGCGATATTTTACGTCTTGATACCGAAATAGAAGACTTAGGTATTTATAACGCAGAGTATGTAACACTTAAAAACAATACCTTTAATGAGGTAGCCGGTGGCGTCGTTAAGTTATACCGAGGTGGAAGTGATGAAAGCACCTTTGGTCCGCATTTATTAATGACCAATAACACCCTAACTAAAGTAGGTTTAGGTAAGCGCAACAAGGCGCAAGCGAGTGTGTATGCGCACGGTGTACAAGTCACAAATATTGCAAGCAACGTATTTGAAAAATCGGCACCGATTAAAATTGAGCACACGGTTGGTGAGCCAATAACAGCCATTACAGATAACACCTTTGATGCAACTCAAGCGCCAAGCGTAAAAGAGTTACGTGTAGCGGGCTCGCACACGGCAACGATTAAAAATAACAACGTTTTAAATAAGGTGAACTAACAATGATGAATTTAACCCAAAATAAGTCATTATTTAAAACGCTGGGTGTTACTGTAAGTGCCTTAGTTTTATCGATAAACGCCTACGCAGCGCATCCAAATTTGGTAATAACCAATGATGATGTACAGCAAATGCGCCAAGCAATTAGCAACAATGAACAGGGCAAGTTTGCCAACGCATTTGCAGCGCTTAAGGCACAAGTGGATGAGCAAATTAAAAGCCCTATAACAGTGCCTGTACCAAAAGACGGTGGGGGAGGGTATACCCACGAACGACACAAAAAAAATTATCAGCTTATGTATAACGCCGGTGTTATTTATCAGCTAAGCCAAGATGATAAATACGCTCATTACGTACGTGATATGTTGCTTGAGTATGCCAAATTATACCCAACACTTGATGTACACCCTAAGCGCAAAGTTAAGTCGCAAAACCCAGGTAAACTATTTTGGCAAAGCCTTAATGAGGCCATGTGGCTTGTTTATACTATTCAAGCATACGATTTAGTGCATGATGCGTTAAGCGCCGCTAATATTAAAACCATTGAAAATGACTTACTGCGTCCAGTATCGTTATTTTTATCACAAGGCCAGCCATCAACCTTTAACAAGGTACATAACCATGGTACCTGGGCTACAGCCGGTGTAGGCATGGCAGGGTATGTGTTAGATGAATCTGAGTGGGTCGAAAAGTCTCTTTACGATTTAGATAAATCGGGCGAGGGTGGCTTTATTAAGCAGCTAGACATGCTGTTTTCGCCACAGGGCTATTACAACGAAGGTCCTTATTATCAACGCTTTGCACTACTTCCGTTTGTTACCTTTGCTAAAGCAATTGAAAACAACGAACCGCAGCGAGACATTTTTGAATATCGCGATGGCATATTACTTAAAGCGATTGATACCACTATTCAGCTAAGCTATAACGGTTTGTTTTTCCCGATAAACGATGCAATTAAAAGTAAAGGTATAGACACAATAGAGCTGGTAAACGGTGTAACAGCCGCTTACGGTTTAACACACGATACTGGTTACTTAGATATAGCTAAAAAGCAAAATCAAATAATACTCTCTGGCGATGGCCTAAAAGTGGCTCAAGCACTGGATAAAAATAAGCAAACTCCTTATGTATTTAAATCGGTAGCATTTGGCGATGGTAACGATGGCGAGCAAGGGGCGTTGGTAGTAATGCGTACGCAAACTGGTGGCGACCAAGCACTTTTATTTAAACCTGCCGCGCAGGGTTTAGGGCATGGACATTTTGATAAATTAACATGGCAGTTTTACGATCATGGCAATGAAATTGTATCTGATTATGGCGCTGCACGTTTTTTAAATGTTGAGGCTAAATACGGCGGCCGTTACCTACCAGAAAACGAAACTTACGCAAAACATACCGTGGCACACAATACGGTTGTGATTGATGAAACCTCGCATTTTAATGCAAATGTTAAAGTGGGTAATAACAATCATCCTACGCTTAATTTCTTTGAAACAAACCAATACGGAACGGTGTCAAGTGGGCAAATAAGCACCGCTTACAAAGGTGTTGAGCTTGAACGCACCTTAGCATTAATTAATTTACCTATGCTTGAAAGCACGCTTGCAGTTGATATTTTTAATGTGACTGCAGATAACTCCCATAAAATTGATTTACCACTGCATTACAAAGGCCAATTAATTGATACCAGCTTTGAGTTACTTGGTAGCACCAAAAGCTTAGCTGCGCTGGGTGATAAAAATGGTTATCAACATTTATGGTTAAAAGCACAGGCGCAACCAGATGAAGGCCTAGCAAAGGTAACGTGGTTAAACGACAACGGCCGTTTTTATACACAAACTAGCCTAGTGAAAGGGGATGAGTCTTTCTTATTTACGCAAATAGGGGCAAACGATCCACACTTTAATCTTCGTAACGAAAATGGCTACATTCGCCGTGTAGAAGGTAAAAAACAGCATAAATTTATTTCAGTACTTGAGCCTCACGGTGAATACAACCCAAGTAAAGAATATACCCTAGAGGCTGTTAGCCGTGTATCGTCACTTAAGTATGGCGCACAAGAGCACTTAGACCTAATTGAAGTTAAAGTAAAAAATAATACCTATTTGGTTGCTATCAACAAAGCCGATAAAGCAGCTAAACACACATTCACATATCAAAATAAAGCATTCACCTTAAATGGCCGCCTTGGCGTTTATGCGATGAAGAATAATCAGGAGTAAACAGGATGCAAAAGCAAAGTGCACACTTTTCATTTGGTAACGAAACCGAGATTGAAGATTTAGGTAATGGCTTAAAACGCCAAATGCTTGGCTATAACGAAGAGCTAATGGCCGTGAAAATTTGGTTCTCAGAAGGGGCTATTGGTTATAACCATGCACACAGGCACTCGCAAGTAACGTATGTGGTTGAGGGTGAGTTTCACTTTAACATTGATGGCGTAACTAAAATCTTAAAAGCGGGTGATAGCTGTTTTATTCCTCCTTTTGCTGATCACGGTGCAACGTGCCCAACTGGCGGTATACTGATTGATACCTTTAGCCCAGCTCGCGAAGACTTTCTTGAGGAATAACCTATGAAAATTCAAGGCTTACGCTGGTGGGTTATAGTGCTAATTGCACTTGCTACCATTATTAACTACATCGACCGTCAAGCGCTTAGCGTGTTATGGCCAGACATTGTGGAAGAAATGTTCCCTGATGAATCTGCGTTAGAGCGTAAACAAATTTACGCTAATATTTCTATAGTATTCGTATTTGCTTATGCATTTGGCCAAGCTATTTTTGGCAAAATTTTTGACTGGGTTGGCACGCGTTTAGGTTTTGTGCTTTCAATTGGTGTGTGGTCATTAGCCACTGTTGCCCATGCTTTTGCACAAGGGGTGCTCAGTTTAAGTATTTTCCGTGCAATTTTAGGTGTAGCCGAAGCTGGTAACTGGCCCGGTGCAGCTAAAGGTAATGCCGAGTGGTTTCCAACAAAAGAGCGTGCTTTAGCGCAAGGTATATTTAATTCTGGCGCAGCCATTGGTGGCATTATTGCTATCCCGCTTATTGCTTATTTAACCGTGTATTTTAGCTGGCAAATGGTGTTTGTATTTGTTGGTGCCTTAGGTTTTTTATGGTTAGTTCCTTGGATTATATTGGTAAAAGCGCCTCCAGGCTCTCACCCTTGGATAAGTGAAGAAGAGCGTGAGTACATTCTTACCGGACAAAGACGCGTTGATGATAACGGCGATGTAACAAGCGATGACGAAGAAGAATATAACCCGTCTACAGGCGAGTTACTCTCTCGTAAGCAAAGCTGGGGCGTAATTATAGCCTCTGCAGCTATCGACCCTATTTGGTGGTTATTTGTTTTTTGGATACCAATTTACTTAAACGAAGTGTATGGCATGGATGTTAAATCGATTGGTATTTATGGCTGGGTTCCGTATGTAGGCGCTATGTTTGGTGCTTGGTTTGGTGGCTTACTTGCCCAAAACCGCCTTAAAGCAGGCTGGAATACCGATAAAACGCGTAAGCTGACCATCACATTAGGGTGTCTAATTATGTTGCCGGCGCTGCTTGCAATGGCAAACCCAGGCGAGCCGGTAATTGCGGTACTTATTATGGCTGTTATTTTATTTGGTTTTCAAACCGCCATTGGTAACGTGCAAACCTTACCAAGCGACTTACTGGGTAAAAAAGCGGTAGGTACGTTGTCGGGCTTCTCTGGAATGGCCGCTAAATTAGGTGCTGTAGGCCTTACGTCATTGGTACCTATTTTAACAGCGGACGGTAATTATACACCGGCGTTTGTGATAGGCGCGTCTTTAGCGATTATTGCAATGGCAGCTGTATGGATCTTAATTCCAAAAATTGAACCATTGAAAAAGCCTAACTAATTTGTTGGCAATGGCTGTGTTTCTCACAGCCATTTACTACCGAAGGTAAGTGATAATAATGAAAAATATTTACTTTATTGGCGAGTGCATGATTGAGTTAAGAGCGACTGTTCCCTCTACATTGCATCAGTCATTTGCAGGTGACGTATACAATTCGGCTGTTTACTTAAAGCGTTGTTTCCCACAAATCAGCACCTCAGTTATTACCGCTTTAGGGGAAGATAACTTAAGTAAAAAAATGCGTGAGCGTTTTGCAAGTGAGCAATTAAATACAGATTATGTATTTGCTCATAACAGTAAAGTCCCAGGTATGTATTACATAGAAACGGACGAGCAAGGCGAGCGCAGTTTTATTTACTGGCGGGATGATTCAGCAGCCAAAAAGGTGGTTGAATTTATCAGCCCTGAGCTCGTTAAGCAGCTGTCATCGGGTGATATGTTTTTCTTTTCGGGTATTTCTTTAGCCGTAATAGAAGAGCAAGCAAGAGCGCAGTTTTGGGACATAGTGAAGCAACTTAAAGCCGCGGGTGTAAAAATAGTATTTGACCCAAATTACCGTGCGCGACTTTGGGATAACGTTGAGCAAACTAAAGCGCAATACCATAGTGCATTTAGCCTAGCCGATATTACGTTACCCGGCGTTGAAGACTTAGAAACGCTTTACAACGTGCAAAGTGTAGAAGCGGTAATTGATTATCTGGCTCCGTACAACATTAACGAAATTATAGTAAAAAACGGCCCCGATTCAGTCATTACAAAAGAGGCTAATACAGTGCAAAGCCACAGTATTACGCCGGTTAAAAACGTTGTTGATACAACCTCCGCAGGCGATGCCTTTAACGGCGTGTATTTAGGAGCGCGCTTAGATGGGCGCCCAATTAGCGAAGCGGTTAAGCTGGGCGCGCAGGCTGCCGGCGCTGTTATTCAGCAACCCGGTGCTATTGCACCAAAAGATGTTTTTCAACAAGCCATGGCTAAATCAGGTCTCTAACTGGCTAATTTACTCAATTTATAACACTAAGTAGCACGATTATTTAAAAATAAGGGAAATAACGCATGACTCGCTTTTCTGAACTAATGGCAGGGCAAACTCTGCTACCTATAATTCAAGCAGACACGCCAGAGCAAGGTGTAAACATTGCTAAAGCAATGGCAGAGGCAGGCCTAACTTTGGTAGAAGTTGTTCTTAGAACAGATGCATCAATTGATGCGCTTAAAGCCATTAAAGAACAGGTTCCACAGCTAAAAGTGGGCGCAGGCACCGTTATTAACGAAACAATTTTAAAGCAAGCGCTAGAAGCAGGCTCAGATTTTATAGTTACTCCCGCTGTATCGCCTACACTATTAAGTGAGCTGGTTAAGTGTAATGTGCCAGTATTGCCAGGTGTATCAAATACCGGCGATATATTAATGGCACTTGAGTATGGTTTTGAAGAGCAAAAACTCTTTCCTGCTTCACTGGCTGGTGGTGCGCCGTTTGTCTCTGCTGTCTCATCTGTATTTCGTGCAGTGAGTTTTTGCCCGACCGGCGGTGTAAGCGAAAAAAATAAAATGGATTACTTGTCGTTAAACAATGTATTTGCAGTAGGCGGTACCTGGGTTGCTAAAAAAGAATGGGTAGCGCAGGGTAATTGGCAAGCCATTACAGACTCTTGTATCGAGGCTTTAAAATAGCAAGGAGCAAAAAAATGAATTATTTAGCCCCAACCATTGCACCAGGCGTTGTTGTTGGCGATGAAGTAAGCGAAGTGTATAAACACGCACGAACGCATCAGTATGCATTGCCTGCTGTAAACGTGGTGAGCACATCGTCAATTAATGCCACCTTAGAGGCCGCAAAAAAAATGAAGTCGCCGGTCATTATTCAACTCTCTAATGGGGGAGCGCAGTTTTTTTGTGGTAAAGGTTTAGCACTAGAGGGCCAGCAATCTGCCGTTGTTGGGGCAATAAGTGCTGCACAGTATGTGCATAACGTGGCGAAGCACTATGGCGTTGCTGTAATGCTGCACACAGATCACGCAGCAAAAAAACTACTGCCCTGGATTGATGGTTTATTAGATGAAGGCGAAAAGTATTTTGCGCAAACAGGTAAGCCGCTTTTTTCATCGCACATGATTGACCTGTCAGAAGAGCCACTGGAAGAAAATATAGAAATTTGTGAGCGTTATTTAGCGCGCATGGCAAAAATAGGCATGACACTTGAAATAGAGCTCGGGTGTACCGGCGGAGAAGAAGACGGGGTTGATAACTCGCACCTAGACAGCTCTGCGCTTTACACTCAACCAGAAGATGTAGCCTACGCCTATGAGCGACTTAGTAAAATAAGCCCTAATTTTATCATTGCTGCTTCTTTTGGTAACGTCCACGGCGTATACAAGCCTGGCAATGTGGTATTAACACCTACCATATTACGCGACTCGCAAGCCTATGTAGCTGAAAAATTTAATTTAGAGCATAACGCTATTAATTTTGTATTTCACGGTGGGAGTGGCTCTGAGCACAGTAAAATTGCTGAGTCGCTAACCTACGGGGTGGTAAAAATGAACATTGATACCGACACCCAATGGGCGAGTTGGAACGGGGTATTAAACTACTACCAAGAAAAACAAGACTACTTGCAAGGCCAAATTGGTAACCCTGATGGCGAAGATAAACCCAATAAAAAATACTATGATCCACGTGTGTGGTTACGTCAGTCGGAGCAGCATATGGTGGCTCGCCTGATCCAATGTTTTGACGACCTTAATTGTGTGAACAGGTATAGCGCATGAAAAGACTGAATAAAGTATTAAAGCAAGATGGGGTTGAAACCGACCTTATTATGTTAATTCGCACGCTATTAGCAACCACAAAAGAAATAGCGTTTAGAGTAAGCCAAGGTGAGCTAGCGGGTGTTTTAGGCTCTACCCTTAACGAAAATATCCAGGGCGAGGTGCAAAAAAAGTTAGATGTCATTGCCAATCAACTGTTAAAAGATACCTTAATTGATGATGATCTTGTAAAAACAGTAGCATCTGAAGAAGAAGATAATGCAGTAGGCGCCCACCCTGATGGCAAATATATTGTGGCTTTTGATCCCCTTGATGGGTCATCAAACATTGATGTTAACGGGCAAATAGGCACTATTTTTACCATTTACCCAGCTAAAGCAGATGTGCCCTACGATAGTGATGAGCAATTTAATCAACCCGGTACTAACCAGGTTTGTGCAGGCTACGTGCTGTATGGGCCATCGTCGTTATTAGTAATGAGTACAGGTGGGCCCACCCGCTGTTATACACACGATTTAACTCACGGTGGCTTTTTGCTTACAAAACCAGAGCTTGCAGTACCGAGTAAAAGCCGTGAGTTCTCGGTTAATATGGCAAATTACCGATACTGGGATGAAGCAACACAAGTTTACTTTGATAAATTACTGTATACATCAGAAGAATTTGCTAAAAGCTCAATTCGCTATAATGCAGCCATGGTTGGCGATGTGCACCGAATTTTATGCCGTGGCGGGGTATTTATGTACCCGCAAGATACGCGCGCGGGTAATGAAAACGGTAAAATACGCTTACTTTACGAAGCTAACCCACTGGCAATGCTTACTGAAAACGCAGGCGGTATAGCCACCTCTAAAGGCATGCGTATTTTAGATATTCAGCCCGATGAGCTGCATCAGCGTGTGCCTGTTATTTTAGGCTCTAGTGAACCTGTGACTTACTTTAATTCTACGGTTTATTAAATCTGACTAAGGCCTCAGTACAAAAGGGCGGTTATTGTGCTCTTACGCCTTTTAAATAAAACGTATGCCGCTGCTGACTAATAGTGAGTTAAACGCAGTGGCTACGTTAGTTTATATACACATCAAAAATTCATACCTATAGGCTATTACAGCTAAAGCTTCACACCTGTATTTTCCACCCTTCCATTCTTTATGTGCTTATCGCGCTACGTATTAATACAGAGTAATTCTTTCGGTAAAACCAATTGTTCATAAAGGTTGTTTGTTTATCTATTCGTGAAATTAATATTGGTAATAACGCTGTGTTATTAGGTATAGACGTAAGTTAACTTTCAGTTAATAAAATATGATGAATTTTGAACGAATATAGTGGTAAAAGTGTTTTTATTATGCTTATATTACCAAGTTGGTTAACAATGAAGCGTAAAAATAAAATAATTTGGTAATAACACACTGGGTATTTGGTAAATCACACATAACATCTGCTAAATACTAAACCACACAATTAAGGAGAATAGAGCCATGATGAAATTAAAACATTTTGCATTATGTGCTGTTGCAGCTGCCATTATAGGTTGTGACACGGATTCAAATAATAATAACAACACATTGGGCTCTATTGCTCTATCAGGTACAGCGTTAACGGGCGAAACATTGTCGACCAGCGTAAATGATGCCGATGGTATTTCTGGCGAAGTAAGCTACTACTGGTACGCCGACGGACAAGTTATAAGTGGCGCTAATGACGCAACTTTTACATTAACAGATGAGCAAATTGGTTTTGCAATTACAGCACAAGCACTTTATACAGATGACAGCGGTGTTAATGAGTCACATTTAAGTGAGCCCACCGATGAAGTGTCAGCTATTCCTTTTGCGGCCACGGTAGAAATTAACGGTGATGCAATTATAGGTAATGAACTAAGTGCTAATGTAGCGGATGAAAATGGTTTTGATCCGGCGCTTGTAGCATATACATGGTTTGCAGATGATGTTGAAATTGCCGATGAAACCTTAGCAACCTACACTATTACCGAATCGCAACTAGGTAAAGTTATAACTGTAAATGCAGCATTTGAAGATAACAGAGGCTTTGCAGAGTCAGCTACATCAACTGCCACAGCGCCAGTAGAGCGTGCAAATTCAGAAGGGTCGGTGGCTATTGTTGGCACACCTACGGTGGGTAATACACTTACAGCCGAAATAACAGATGAAGATGGCGCAAGCGGCACAATTACTTACCAATGGTTTGCTGATGAGGTTGCAATTAGTGGTGCCACGCAAAGCACTTACGTTGTAGATGAGTCATTATTAGGGCAATTTATTACCGTGCAGGTTACCTACACGGACGATCACGGTTTTACCGAAGACAACCTTTCTGAGGCAACCATTGCTGTTTCTGCAGAGGCTGTAGATGAAGCGGGTAGTATCACCATTTCAGGGGCTACGCCATATTTAGTGACTAGCGAATTAACCGCTGAAATTAGCGATAACAACGGGGTAGATGAGCAAAACGTTACCTACACTTGGCTTGCTGATGGCGTTGCAATTGCCGACACCAACAGCAAAACATTTACGCCAACTAATCAAGCTGGCGCGATTATATCGGTCACTGCGAGTTATACCGATAACGATGGCTTTTCAAGCACAATTACGGGCGCCGCCGATACAGTAGTGTACACGCAAGTGATAAGCGATGCGGATGCGCTATTAGGTGCTATTAACGCAGGGCTTGGTGATGGCGATGTGCTTGGTTTAAATACCGGTGTATATGCCGATCTTGATGCCATTATGCTAACCAGCGCAGCAACACTTAAAGCTGTTGAAGGACAAAGCCCGGTAATTAGTGGCGAGCTTTGTATTCATGTAGCCAGTGGGGTTGATGGCGCGGGTATTGAAGGACTTACATTTAAAAATATTGATACTAAATCGGGTGGCTTTTGTGAAACCGAAGAAGATGCCGTTATTTATTCTGAGGGTGACAACTTCACCTTTACACAAAATACTATCGATGGTGAAGCAGAGACGTTAAATAACTCTACTTACCATTGGTTAATGCTTAAAGGTGACGCCGCAATGGTTGAGCGTAATACCTTTGCCAACCGCGATAAAGCAGAAAATGGTTCGGTGATAAAAATGTCTTCATCGAGCACTAACCACGTTATTCAATATAACCTTTTCACAGGTACCAGCAGCAACCCAAATTTTGGTAACTCTAGCCTGCACTTAATTAACGCAGGTAGTACAACAGGTACAGGCTCTGCTGATGATGCAAACTTTACTATTCAATATAACCGAGTAGAAAACTTTGTTACAGGCCGACGCTTAATGCGCGTACAAACCTCTGGCGCGACGATTAAAGGCAATACCATTTTAAATCCTAATGGCGGTATTTCGCTTGAAGATGGTGGATTTAATACGGTATCAGACAACATTATTATTCGTACCACTGATATTGCAAGTTCAAGCGATCGTCCTGCCGGCGTGCTAGTTACGCCTTTAGGTCACACTGTAAGCAATAACTACATCGCTGGTATTCGCTCAGGTAATAAAGAAGCCGGTGGTATTGTATTTACCGCTAACCCATTTTCACAAGCTGATGGCGGGGTGCCAAATGGAGGTAACCAAGCTGTGCTTGATGGCGCAGGCGACTTTACCCTTAATGTGACTAACAATACGGTACTTAACTCACAGCAACCATTTGTATTTAGTACAGAAATAGGTTCAAAGGCACCTGTTGGAGATTGTGATGAGCTTACCGCAGAAAATGCCCCTGTACTGTATGGTTTAACTAAAAATGCGTTTGAAATTAACTTCAACGGTAATTTAAATGCAAATGGGGTGGGCGATCAAACTGATGAAGACACCATTGAAAGCAGCGCGCTTGTTTATGGTTTCTTTTACCCTAACGAGCTGTCGAGCGACCACTCTTTTGAATACGACTGTGACCTAATTAACCATACTGAATCACTGTTCTCTAACAGCTTTGGCTTTAGTGACAGTTATGAGTCGGGCGATGCGAGCGACCTATGGGTTGATATTAGAAACGTAAATGGCAATGGTGAATACGACACCGATGGCGCTATTGACCAAAACCCAGAAGCAAATGGTAAAGAAATCCCAGAGTTTGTCACTGCTACAAGTACGCTGCTTGAGACTGACTCAAATGGAGCACAAGCCTTAGCAGGTGCAAGAAACTTATACTACATCCAAAGCACTGATGTAGGTGCAGGCTCTACGTGGGTGGCACAAGATGAATAAGCCCACACTGCACATTATTAATACTTATAAAAATAGCAAACTACGCACAACACACACAATGATAAAGGAGAACGCGGCATGTCGTTAAAAATGGATCGAAGACGTCAACATTCTACAAACAGCTCTGTTTGTAATCATTTTGCACTTTCACCTGCTGCTAAGTTAATTAGAGCAAGTTTACTTGCAGGTATGGCAGGTTCATTGTCATTTAATGCTTTTGCTCAGCAAGAAGCCCAAGAAAAAGTGACTGAAGTAGAGCAAGATGTAGAAATCATCAGCGTTACAGGTACTCGTAGAACCATACAAGATCAAATTGCAATTAAGCGTGAGGCAACAACGGTTGTCGATGGTTTATCTGCAGAAGATATTGGTGATTTACCCGCGCTGTCAATTGGTGAAGCGCTTGAGTCGATTACCGGTGCCGCATCTCATCGTGAAAACGGGGGCGCTACCGAAATCACCATTCGTGGTTTAGGCCCATTTTTAAGCGCAACCCATATTAATGGCCGTGAAGCTACTAATGGTAGTGGTGATCGCTCGGTTAACTTTTCACAGTTTCCATCAGAGCTTGTAAAAAAGGTCGCTATTTACAAAACCCAAGATGCTTCAATGATTGAAGGTGGCGTAGCCGGTGTGATAGCACTTGAAACGATTGCCCCGCTAGATTACGGCAAACAACGCGTACAAGGCGAAGTAAAACTAAATTACAACCCAGATGAAAGTAATGTAGAAAACTCACTGCAAAGTGATACAGGCTATCGTGGTACGTTTAGTTATGTTGACCAATTTGAGTTTGCCGATGGCCAAGCAGTGGGTGTGTCTTTTGGTGTGCAGCGCCAAGATATTAGCCAACCAGAGGCCGAATACAGAAGCTCAAGCCCATCGGGCTCTTCACTTTGGGCATGTTTAAATGACCCAACTAATACGAATGAAGGGTTTTACAGAAGCAGCGCAGGTGATTGTGAAGACCAAGTAAATGGCAGTAACAATCAAGGTTATCAAACAAACATCGACCCAGAAACAGGCAAAGCCGAAAGCGATGGCACTCCATACGCATGGACAGGCAGTAGCCGCAGCTATCGTCAAAATGAAACCTCAGATGAGCGTGATGCAGTATTTATTGCAATGCAATACCAGCCGTCGTCTGAGTGGGATGTTAACTTTGATGCACAAATCTCTGACAGAATACAAAGAGAAGCACGCCACGATTTAATTTTTTTACAAAAACGCGCAACACCTGGTTTAACAGGCCCAACGCTTGTTACTAACGATGTAGGCGGAATTTTACATTGGGAAGGTGAAGAACGTATTGAATCGGCAGGCGAGCAATTCTCTCGTGAAGAAAACTACCAAGGTTATGGCATTAATATTGAGCACACGGTAACCGACCGCCTTACTGTAAATCTTGATTTAGCGTATTCAAAAACTGAGCGTGAAGAGCTACAAATTTCTAACCGTGGTAGAACCGCAGACCGTAATTTGTTTAGCTGGGATATGGGCGATGAAATTCCTCACTTCACGTTAACGGACTTTGATGTAACTGATATTTCTAACTTTACAGATAGCTTACGTACACGTTTAGACCGTGAAAATGTTCGCGAAAACGTTGTTAAATCGGCGCGTATTGATTTTGACTACGCGTTAGAGGGCGATATATTTACCAGTATTGAAGGGGGTATTAGAGCCTCAGAACTAAGCTTTATACAGTTTGGTGGTAGCCAAGGTAATGGATCTCGTACTGAGTACACGATAGGCGATGACTCAGCATTGGAGATACTTCAAGGCTGTCAAATTGACTTCCCAGAATCTGATTTTTTATCTAGCGTATCGGATGGCAACTTAGTAACAAATGTAGATAGTAGCGGTAATGTAATAAGCTCTGGGACAGGTTCTTCGTGGGCGACCTACGATAACGTGTGTTTCTCTCAAGCCGTAGCGGCTACAGACGCTGACTATACAGGTGAATTTGGTTACCCTGATGTTGAGTACGAAAATGCCGGTACCATAGATGTTACTGAAAAAACCACCTCAGTGTACTTAATGGCAAACTACGACACTGAAGTATTTGGTAAGTTTATTCGTGGTAACTTCGGCCTGCGTATTGTTGATACTGATGTAACCTCTGTAGGCTTTAGAACAAATTACACTGTAGATGTAGATGAAACTACAGGCGCCGTAACCCTCGATGTAGGGGATTCACTAGAAAGAACCGAAAGTGGCGGTGGTTATACCAAATACTTACCAAGCTTTAACTTAGTAGTTGATTACAGTGAAGACATTTTACTGCGTGCGGGTATTTACCGTGGTATGTCACGTGCTGACCCATCTGATTTAGGCTATGATCGCGACTTTGTAACAGACGATCAATCTGTTGCGCTATCGCTTTCTGACTTATTAACCGTAGATGGTTCAGGTAACCCTGATACTCAACCATTAATGTCATGGAACTACGACTTAGCCTTTGAATGGTACCCTAATGAAGATTCTATTTTAGCACTAAGCCTATACTACAAACAGTTCCAAGGTGGCTTCCAGCAACAAACTGTGATTGAAGACTATGTGGTTGGCGGTGAAACAGTATCACTACCAGTGACAAATTCAGTAACAACCGATAATGATAGCGATATACTGGGTTTAGAAGCATCGTTCTCGTACCGCTGGGATAATGGTATTGGTGTAAAATTTGGCTATAACTTTGCAGATACTGACTTTGAGTTTGAAGATAGCTTATATGGCGATACATACGTTACCGACCTAGATGGCAATACTACTCAATTAACTGCCGGTATTATTGAACCAGGTTCGGTGCCGGGCTTCTCAGAGCATGTATTTAGCAGCCAACTGTATTACCAAATTGGTGACTTTGATACGGCCATTATTTACAAATACCGTAGTGAATACTTCCAACCTTATACCAGTAATGGTACCCGCTTACGTTATGTTGATGCCGTAGGTGTATGGGAAATGCGTGCATCGTATAAAATTAACGAGCACTTTAGAGTTAAAGCTGAAGCCATTAACTTGTTTAGCGCACCTAAGTCACAAGACTTCTTTGTGGAAGATAACCTAGGTGAAGTAAACGATTACGGCCCACGTTTATTCTTAGGAATGAGCTTTAAGCTATAAGACAATAACCAGTGATCCCCACTTTAAAACCCAATTAGCGTATGCCGCTAATTGGGTTTTTTTGTATGTGCGTGTGGGCTATTAACACTAAGCTTTTTGAATCGCGGCGCACTTTCTTAACTAAATCTTGGTTAAACCTTTTTACCTAAAGCGCAGCATTACTAAACTCAGTGTTAGTAACGCTGCGTTATTGGCAGGCTAATTAGTTAGCCAAAAGTCTACTATCTTTATCTTGGTTGACCAATTAATTCGGTAAAAGCGGCTAAATATAAAAATAACGCGGTATATATAAAAAAAATATATCGAGGAGATTGAGGGGGGTTTAATCTTTTTTTGTGTGTTATTTAACCTTAATTGAGATTTAAAAGCACATTAAATACAAGTGGTTATATTATGGTCAGTAATAAAAGTGTTTTTGTCATGCCGAATTGGCTTTTATTGGTAATGACTGTTTTTGCTTTTTTTACAAAAAATGGTTTACCAATAGGTTGACCTTTGGTGCTTTTGCTGTAAATATTAAGTTAACCATTTAGATAAATGGTAAGGCGTTTAATAAAAAATATATAGCGAGTTACACATAGCACTGACACACACAGGAAAAACTATGAATCACAAGTTATCAAAAATTACGCTAGCAGTTATATCTGCCACAGCATTAAACCTTTCTATGTCCACACACGCACAGGAAGCCAAGCCAATTGCAGAAGATGATGTAGAGATCATCGAAGTATCTGGCATTCGTCAATCACTTACTAATGCACTTGCTGAAAAACGCTCTGCAGATAGCCTAGTTGAAATTATTCAGTCAGAAGATATTGGTAAATTACCCGATCAAAACCTCGCTGAAGTATTAGAAAACGTAACGGGTATTCAAATTACACGCCAAGCGGGTGTAGGCACAGGTGTACAAATTCGTGGTACCGATGCTAACCGTACCGAAATTAACGGTGTATCAACGGTGGGCTCAGGCTCTGGTCGAAGTGGTATTAGCTTTGAAGATGTATCAGCGTCAATTATTTCAAGCTTAGAGGTAATAAAGTCGCCTGAAGCGAAAACAATAGAGGGCTCTGTAGGCGGTACTATTAACCTTAAAACGATTCGCCCACTGCATTTAGGTGAGCAGCTAGCCACTATTAGAGTGCAAGGTGAGCACAGTAGCTTAAGCACTGATAGCGGTTTGCAACCACGTTTTTCGGGAACTTTTGCTGATAACTGGGAAGGTGATTACGGTAAATTTGGTGTGTTAGTGAGCGGCAGCTACGCAGAGCAAGATGTAACGGCGTTTCGCCCACGTGCTGATAGAGATAACATTATCACTGCAGATAGTGGTGTAGCCAGCGCTCAGTCTTTTGACTTTTTACCGATTCAATTTTTTGTACAAGATTACGATAACTACGAATACGAAACTAAAAACTTTGTAGGTACCATTGAATGGGCGCCAAACGACAACACAAAGTTTTATTTTGATGCTGTGGTTAACGATCAAGAACGTCGCCAAGAAAGTTCTCGTGTACAGGCCTCTGGTGTAAGTGCGCTTAATGATATTTCGGTTCCTGATGAATTTGAAACCGTAAACTTAGGCTCACTTGGCGGTACCAACCTTGGGTCTATTCAAGCGGCCTTACGCGGTGTCATTCCGGTTAATTTAGAAAACGATGATGATGATCCTAACCTTCGTTTTTCAAGTGATACAAACTCGCGTGTTACCGACAGTAATATTTTTAGACTCGGTGGCGAATGGCAAGGCGATAAGTGGTTTGTTAGTGCTGAAATTGCTTCGTCATCTTCAGATACAACTACGCCTAGCTTTAATACAACGCTTAACTTTATTAACCCTAATGTGCCGTTAGATGCTGGTGGCGGTAATGATAATAGTGTGCCGTTTGAGTATGACTTATCAGGTGGCGCATTGGCATTTGGTATTGCAGAGGGGGCAGAGTACGCGCCAACGGTTGAACAACTACTAGACCCTGCAAATGTAGTGCTACGTGATGTAAATATTGGTCAAGATACGGTTGAAAACTCTGAAGATGCGTTCCGTATTGATTCAACCTATTACACAGACTCAATTGTAACCTCTATTGATTTTGGTTACCGCTACAGTAAATCACAAAGCAAACAAAACGAAATTACCTCAAGCATTGGTTTAAGAACCATGGCTGATAGCCCGTCGGGTGATTTATTTGCCGACTTATTAGTGGCAGGCCCAGATAACTTTAACGAAGCTGATGGCCGCTCGTTATACATAGGCGACTTTTTATTAATTGATCCAGAGCTTGTGGCGTCAGACCCTGATGCGGTACTTGCCACATTACAAGCAGCGATGACTGCGCATGGTTCAAGCAAAACATTAAATGCACCTACTTCAAGTTCTGCAGGTTTTTTTGATATAGAAGAAACCACCCATGCGCTATATGCACAAGCTAACTTTGAGTACGAAATGGTGCGCGGTAACATTGGTGTACGTTACATTCAAACAGACGTAGAGTCTACGGGCAACTCAGTTACTCAAGATGGTAGTGGTAATGAACTGGTAACGCGTATTACCAATGAATCTGACTATGACTTTATTTTACCTCGTTTAAACCTTGTGGCTGATGTATCAGAAGATGTACTTGTGCGCTTTGGTGTAGGTAAAGATATTCGTCGCCCTGATTATAACGACCTATCAACGTCTATTACCTACAGCACAAGTCCAAATGACGAAGTTGAATTTGGTAACCCAGCACTGAAACCTGAAGAAGTACTGTCTTACGATTTATCGGCAGAGTGGTATTTTGCAGAGGCAAGTGTATTTAGCGTAGGTATTTTTCATAAAACACGTAAAGACTTACACGTAAATCAGTTAACCTCGCCAGTTGAAGACCCTGTAACAGGGTATCGCGACTTAACAGATCCATGTGAAGGCGGCGGTATATTTAACCCCATTGCAGATATAAACGTATTTGGCCCTGAGAATGGCCGTGGCGTATGTGTTGGTACAGAAACAAAAGTAAACGATAGTGGTGAAACTACCCAAAAAGGGATTGAGTTTGCCTTTCAGTATGACCTATCAGGCTTTGAAAAAGACCTAGGGTGGGCTTCTGGTTTTGGTGTGCTAGCTAACTATACAATTCAAGAGTTCTCAGGTGGTGAAACCGAAAATTCAGCAACCTCAAGAGCAAGTAATGTATTTGCAGCAACTACCGGTACGCCAGGTATTGAAGTAAGTGAAATTCAAGGCTTACTTAACCTTTCTGAAAACGCGTATAACTTTACGCTGTACTACGAAAAATTTGGCCTATCAGCACGTATGCGTTACACGTGGCGTGAAGGGTATCGTTCAAATGACTTTGGTAGTACGTCTAGCTTCCCTTGGGGTTTCCCAGTGGTACAGGAAGACCGTGGCCAGCTTAATGCAAGTATTAGCTACGATGTGAACGAGCAACTTAATATTGGCTTAGAGGCAGTAAATATTACTGAATCTGAAATTAGCCAATCATGTGTAAACGAAAGCGCACTATTGTGTTTCCAAGGTTTAACTGACCGTCGTATTACACTGGGTGCAAGTTACCGTTTTTAAAAAGTATGTTGAGAGTGTGTAGCCTTTGAACGGGCACTCAAAAGCAAGCCACATGGCTTGCTTTTTTTTGACCTTAATTTAGCCGCAGTTAGGTGGTTAATAAAGGGCCGTGGTTCTTTGTGTTGGGGGTAAAAATGCACCTGTTTGCAAAAAATAAAGTGTGTGTTGTATTACTTGTTGGCTGTAGCGCATTCCCGTGTGGCTTACATCAAGGGTAATAAAATCACGCATATTAGTAGGGCGTGTTGGTATTTGATGGTTGAATTTGCAGCAGTGTGTTTGGTTTTTAGGCAAGGCAGAGCCTGTGAAGTGTGGTTATTCCCCATAAATAGGCGATAACGCTGCATAAATGCCAAACATGCGCTGCCCTTTGGGTTCTGCCTAGGGGCGATAAACTCTTTGTTGCCTACATGGATGTAGGTAAGGGGCGTGAGCAGGACGCGGAAGCTTTACTTGGTTTTTACTTATTCTTACAGGGATGTAAGTCATTAGAATAACGCAGGAGCAGTTATCGAGCCCACTAGGTTACAAACCTCGCGCCGCGATTTAATCGCCCCTAGATTGAACAAATTTCAATCCGCAAAAATCAACACGCCCTCAGTTTGGCTGATTCTACAGACACCAAGCCATCGTTTTTACCTTTAAAATAATGCTGTGTCAGGGGGGATGCTTTAGTACCGGCTATTACGCCTAAATCAATGTCCAGCTCATTTATGGTGTTGCCCAAACTCTTACTGCCTGTAATTAGAGATTGGCTTACACCGCCGGCTATATGCATTAACCATGAACCATTTAAATGATTAGCTAATTCGCTGCCTTTGTTAGGCGTACCAATTAACACGACATTTCCAAGTGTATTACCATTAAATACCCGAGGGTTATTTTGCAAGTAGGCTCTAATAACTAAGCCACCTAGGGAGTGGCCGACAAAATGTACTTTACTCGCATTAGCAATACATGCATTAATTTGTGTGGTTGTTTGCGTAAATACAGCCTCAACACTTTGCCCTAAAGAGGCGTAATTTAGGCTGCATACTTTATAATGAGCACGTTTAAGCTGTTGGGCAAAATATCGCATTGCCCAATCGCTTCTGCCTAATCCATGGGCAAGTACTACCAGCTCATCATTAGGTTTATACTGTACAGGGGGATTATTGGTACTTTTACAGCCGGTTAGGAAAAGTAAAAGTATTAGGCCGATTACTAATGGTTTTTCATTACTTTTACACCCTACATACGCTCGCTATTAGCAATTATATTGTCCATTTAAAAGCAGTGTGCTGCTCAGTAACCGCCCATAATTTGCTTAGCACAGGCTGATCTAAAGCAAACGGCTCAAGTTTGCATATTCCTACGGGGCCGCTCCAATTCCATCTTCCTGATGGGCCATAATACGCACGTTGTTTTAGGTTATGCTCGGTGGCACACATAACCTCAGGGTATGCACCTTGCTCTGCCGATTGCGCTAAGCCCATTTTTACTATTAGTGACCAGGTAAATCGGGTTGCAAAGTTAACATTATCGCCAATAAGAGAGGTATTAGCTGCACCTGGGTGACACACAAACACCTGCACATTTTTATTGGCGGCGGCTATTTTATTTTGCAGCTCATAAGCAAACATCATTTGTGCAAGTTTACTGTGGCAGTAGGTCTTATTTGGGTGGTAGTTTTTATTCCAATTCATGTCATCAAATTGAATCGTTTTAAGCCCCATTTTGTAGCCTTCACTGGCCACTACGACAATACGCCCGCTAGATTGCTCTATTTTATTAAATAGCAAACCACACAGTAAAAAGTGCCCATAGTGGTTAACCCCTAACTGACTTTCAAAGCCGTCTTTAGTAAATTGCTGAGTCGCGACCTGCGCAATAGCGCCGTTACAAATAAGTGCATCTATGTGTGGCACAGCTTGTAATACCTCGTTGGCTGCATGGCGTACTGATGCAAGCTCTGCTAGGTCCATTTTTATAAAGCTCACATCGGTACTATTGCCAAACTCCTGTTTTAACTTAGCAATAGCTTCATCTGATTTTAAAGGGTTACGATTGAGCATAACTACTTTTGCGCCTTTAGCGAGTAATAGTCGGGTTGCTTCAAAGCCTGCGCCTGTATTTGCTCCCGTTATTAGATAGCATTTACCAACTAAAGAACTGAGTTGGTCGGGAGTCCAGCCAGAAGGGCCAAATGGGTTAGTTGCGCTCATTAGTTAAATTCCTATCAATAGTTAAGTATAAATATGCAGTACAGGGCTATGCATATTGCTCTAAAGTGCTTGTTAGGTAATATAACTCTCGCCACCAGGTGTAACTAGGCGATATCCTCTTTAAAATATGCCTATTTGTATCGCTGCATTGAGAATGTGTATTTACGGTGCTAGATTGGATTTATTCTATATTTAAAAGGTATGGGTGAATGAGCAAACACCACATTAAGCAACTTATACAAAATAGCCTGTCTTTTAACGATGTAAACAACGATGAAAATTATACCCAAGGGCTAATAGAAACGGGTATTAAAGGTGTTCAGTTGTTTAAAGTAACGCATGCTATGCGCTGTGCACCTGCGGTATACGAGCCGTGTATTGTTGCTATAGTCAGTGGCACTAAAGAAGCCATACTCGATGGTAAGCATTTTATATACGATGAAAATAATTATATGTGCTGCCCTATGTCTATGCCGGTAGAAGCGGGTACACCCACGGCTTCACCTGAGAACCCCTTGCTAGGCGTTATTGTATCGCTAGATACAAAAGTGATGACCGAATTATCTATTACCATGGCTGCACAAGGTGTAAAAAAACACGCATCAGGGGCCAAAACGCAAGGGCTTACACTCGCAGCATGGGATGACTCATTTACCGATTCATTACTAAGATTGCTGCAACTTGTAGGCAACCCTGTAGATATTGCGGTTTTAGGTGAAGGGCGACTGCGAGAATTATATTACGCCATATTAAACGGACAGGCAGGTAGTAGTGTGCACCAAGCCTTTGGCGTAGGAAACGACATAGCACGCTCAATTGATTATTTGGCATCTCGATTAGATGAAACCATAACCATAGACGATATGGCAGCAAAAATTGGCGTAAGTAGGGCAGTTTTGCATCGAAAATTTAAGGATGCGACCAGTATGTCGCCGATTCAATTTGTTAAATCTATGCGCTTAAATACCGCTGCGATGAAAATTGCAGCGGGTATGAACGTAAGTTCGGCGGCCATGTCGGTAGGCTATGTTAGCTCATCACAATTTAGCCGAGAATTTAAACGCATGTATGGGCAATCGCCAAAGCAGTGGAGCCAAGCAAAAGAGTTACCTCAGGAGCTTGTTGAGCAATCGATTGCTCAAACAGTTGATCAAACAACCAGCCTGAGGGATTGATCATGGATAATATAGTCATTTTTAGGGTTGTTGGTGCGGTATTAATTATTTTTGGCATAGTGTTAGCTGCCAACCCTGAGCTGATAAGCAATAAGCCAGTTCCTAATGATATTTTTAAGGCCGTAGAGCGCAGAATTTGGTGGGGGTTATTTATTGGTTTTGGCTTATTGCTGCAATTTCATCATCAGCTTGTACCTTGGCAAGCTAGCATAGCGGCAACACTGTCATCGTTACTCGTAGGACTATTAATTGCAAGGCTTATTGGCATTATGTTAGATGGCTCGGTAGCAAAACAGTGGCTAAATGTGGGTATTGAAATAGTGATATTGGCGCCTCTAATTTGGTGGTATTTAAAAGTACGCACTTAGTATCAGAGTTAAACCGCTATAAATCTTAGTATTGCCTTAGAGTGTAACGCTTAATACCTTTAAGGCATGATAAGCAAACAAAGGCGTTTACCCATGAGCCTTACTTTGAGTTAGCGCCATTTCTTCAGACCAAGGTACATAGAGTGCAGGAGTTAAGTTTTTATTATCGGCCAAAATTACTTTCGCGATTGGCCGTCCGAAATATTCAGCTGGCTCAAATGAGCAAATATCTTTTAGATTAATTGAAATATAACAATTTGCTTTTTTGATTAATAAAGCTGATTCATCCATACGTGCATGAACTGTTATTTGTAAGTTCATGTAAGGAACCATCGATACTATGTGTTCACCTAAGTGAAATCTTTCTCGCTGTATCTCATCTCCTATTGCTTTTAAATAGTTAATATATGCTTTCCAACGCTTTAAAATTAATAAGGTTAAAAATGAAATAAAACAAATTAGGCTTAAAAGAATCGAATGAAATACAGAAAATTGACCCAAATAATAAAATGCACCCGCCAGTATAAGTACAACAGCTAAATTTAATAATGACCACTTATTTGGCTGAAATTTTGAATGATTACTTTGCAAAATACATCCTTGAAGTTATGTGGTTTCTTACAGCGCTAACGCAGAAACCTCCTTAAATTATTATTCACTATTAATAGCAGATTGTATGTTTTTTTACCACCTTTAGCCTGAGTCATATTCGATAACCAGAGATACAATAATATTAACTATTGCTATATTAAAAAAATCTTTTAACTAGGAGTCCCTTTTTAATAGCAAAGCAGAAAAAGAGCTAACTCCTCGCTTTGCTCTTTTACTTAGCTTATTACTCCCTCAGATAATTATTTTTTAAATAGTTGTGATTATTTCAGCGATACTGCGAATAACTAGATAAGACGACTATGTGAGTACTATCGTGCAGCTAAAATGATTATATAAATGTGTACAGGCTATGTTGCATTAGCCAAAGCGCCGCACTTTATTACTTTTAAAAACAGATGCATTAGCACTTAAACACAATAAAACTGCGATGAAAAAATACGTGATGAGATTAATTTAGATGATGGATTTATGCGTAAATGAACACCAATAAAAAAGCACTGTTTGCTCAAACAATGGAGCAGCATAAAGGCATTATTTATAAAATAGTTAACTCGTACTGTCAAAACCAACACGACAGGCAAGACCTAGCGCAAGAAATACTCACCACAATGTGGCTTGCTTATGAAAATTACGACAAAGACTATAAGTTTTCTACGTGGATGTACCGAATAGCACTGAATGTGGCGATTTCATATTACCGCAAAGACAGTAAACGAGAAGATAAAGCCAATGAAAGTGAGCAGTGCATTGTGCACATAGCCGACCTCTCAGCGCACAATGATAAAAGCGAAGAGGTTAAGCAGCTTTATGAATTTATAGCAAAGCTCGATAAGTTAAATAAAGCCATAGTATTGCTGTATTTAGAAGGCGAACCCCATCAAAGCATAGCGACGAGTTTAGGCATAAGTAAAACCAACGTCGCTACGCGAATTGGCCGCATTAAAGAAACACTAAAAAATCAATTTGAAAAACAGGGGGCTTAATATGAATTTAGATAACATTAAAAACACATGGCAGCAGCAAAATAGTGTTAACGAATCGGCCATTACAATAAACCAATCACTGCTGAGCGAAACAAAAGTGAATAAACAAATGAAAGAGCTTAATGCTATGAAGTGGGCACGTATTATTGAAAGCGCAGCCTTCTTTTTTATTATTGTTTTATTGGGGCAGTATATTGCAAATAACTTTAGTGTTTCAGCGCCTTCAATATCTGCGTTGATACTGAGTGTATTTTCCATTGCTGGCCTTGCAGGTAATATTGGCCAAATAGTGCATATTGCTAACATTGATTATGCAAAGCCAATTAGCCAACTACAAAAAGACGTTTACCGCCTTTGCTCACATAAATTACAACTAATTAAGTTGTTATTTATGTCTGCACCTTTTTATATGGCTTATGTTTTTATTGGCTTTGATGTGCTATTTGAAATTGACTTGTTTGCACACCTAGAGCAACACATGGTTTGGTTTTACAGCGTGTCATCGCTTCTACTTTTAATAATTACAAGCTGCGTATTAGCTAAACTAAACTACACAAATATTAAAGCGCCTTGGGTTAAACGCACCATTGCATTTATTGTCGGTGAGCGTTTAGTAAATATGGCGCAATTTATAAATAATATAGACTCGACAGACAGCTAATTAATTAGCTGTCTTACTTTAAAAATACCCAAAACAGAGTTATTCGAGGTTATTCTGTTTTTTCTTTAAACTCACACAAGTCTTCAATAATACAGCTGCCGCATTTAGGCTTGCGTGCTACGCAGGTATAGCGTCCGTGTAGTATTAACCAGTGGTGTACGTCTACTTTAAATTCTTTAGGAACAACCTTTTCAAGTTTTTGCTCAACGGCGACTACATCTTTGCCCATAGCAAATTTTGTGCGGTTTGAAACACGAAAAATATGCGTGTCTACGGCAATGGTTGGCCAGCCGAAAGCTGTGTTGAGCACGACATTTGCGGTTTTTCGGCCAACACCGGGTAGGGCTTCTAGAGCTTCGCGGTTCTCGGGAACAATGCCGTTATGTTGATCAACCAATATTTGGCACATTTTGTACACGTTTGCGGCTTTTGAATTAAACAAGCCAATGGTTTTTATATAATCGCGAAGCGCATCGTGGCCAATATCTAAAATGGCTTGTGGCGTATTAGCAACCGGAAATAATTTACGGGTGGCTTTATTTACCCCTACATCGGTGGCTTGTGCAGAGAGCGTAACGGCTACTAGTAGCTCAAATGGGCTTGAATATTCAAGCTCGGTTTCTGGGTGTGGGTTATCATCGCGTAGGCGCGAGAGTATTTGGTGACGTTTTTCTTTATTCATGCAACTTAAAACGCATTAGCTAATAGCGTTAATGCGTTTTCCCCTTAAGTTAAGCTAGTAACACGTGCGCGTGGGCCTTTTTCGGCTTCTGGCGGCGTTACTTGTTTTGATTTTATTTGTGCGTCAATAACATTTTTTGCTGCTATTAGCAGCCCAAGCCCTAAAAAGGCGCCGGGTGGTAAAATAGCGAGTAAAAACTGGCTATCGAAACTAAATATTTCCAAGCGTAGGCTTTGTGCCCATGGCCCTAGAAGCAAATCGGCTCCATCAAATAATGTACCTTGGCCTATCAGTTCGCGCATTGCACCGAGTACTAACAGTACGGCCATAAAGCCTAAGCCCATCATTAGGCCGTCGAATGCAGACAGGTGAACAGGGTTTTTAGAGGCATATGCCTCTGCACGGCCAATAATGGCGCAGTTAGTTACTATTAGTGGAATAAATATGCCTAATGATTGATACAAGCCAAAGGTGTACGCATTCATAAGTAGCTGAACTATGGTCACAAAGCCTGCAATAATCATGACAAATACCGGAATACGAATGTCTTTAGGCACCCAATTACGCACAACTGAAACAGTAATATTAGAGCCTACTAAAACTAATAAAGTAGCTAACCCTAGGCCGAGCGCGTTGGTTACAGTTGATGTAACAGCTAAAAGCGGGCATAAACCGAGTAGCTGTACTAGCGCGGGGTTATTAGCCCATACGCCTTCTTTGTATAAGGTTTTTAACTCACTCATTGGGTTACCTCTTGGCAAGCATTAGGCTGTTTAAAAATGGCGTCAAAGTTAGTTTTTGCAAATAATACGGCATTTTTTACCGAGCCTACCACGGCGCGAGGGGTAATTGTTGCGCCGGTAAATTGGTCAAACTGGCCACCATCCTTTTTTACCGCCCAACGGGCATCGTCTTCACTTTGAACCGTTAAATCGTTAAATGTAGTGATCCACAGCGACTTTTTAACTTCTACTTTATCGCCTAAGCCGGGCGTCTCTTCGTGCTTAGTAGTACGAACGCCGGCAATGGTGCCATCAGCAAGTACGGCGGTTAATAAGTTAATATCGCCACTGTAACCACTAGGTGTTATGTGTCTTATTACAAGTGCAACAGGTTGCTGATTTTTATAAGCGCGGTAAATAACTTGCTCGGGGTAAGGACCCAGTTGTTCATCGCTCATAATTACGCAATTTGTATTGAGCTGATTATCGTAGCTGCTTGGGTTTAATACCTCTTGTAATTGTGAGGTTAGTTGCAAGCGTTCTTGCTCGGCAATCTTATCGGCGGTAAAGGCATCAATTGAGGCAACTAAGCCTGTTGTTATCAGTGCAAAGGCGGTTAATATCGCGCCATTTTTAGCCATTGATGAAATAATCATTTTACTGCTCCGTGGCCATAAGTGCGTGGTTGGGTGTAGTAATCAATCAGCGGTACGGCAATATTAATTAATAATACACTAAAGGCTACCGCATCAGGGAAGCCACCAAAGGTGCGAATTAAATACACCAACAAGCCAATTAACGCACCATAAATTAAGCGCCCTTTATTGGTGGTTGCAGCCGAAACAGGATCGGTGGCGATAAAAAATGCGCCCATCATGGTTGCGCCACTTAATAAATGAAATACCATACCCGGCTCGGTACCCGGCGCGGCAATATAGCCAATGGCACTGCACAGCGCTAGTGAGCCTATAAAGCTTACTGGAATATGCCAGTTTATAATGTTAGCTTTTAATAGGTATAAACCACCGGCTAAAAAGCTTAGGTTAACCCATAGCCAACCAAGCCCAGCCCATTGAGAAAAAATCGGTTTTTGCATGCTTTCGCTAACAGTTAGACCATGAGCTACATCGGTTTTAACTGTATCAAGCGGGGTGGCCATGGTGAGGCCATCAACGCCGGCACGGACTTGATCAACACTAAAGCCCAGAGCGGTAAAATCAGTAAATATAAGGCGTAATTGGTCAATAAAGCCAATTGGGGCATTAAGTAAATCGGTAACGGGTAACCAAGCGGTCATTTGCACCGGAAACGAGACTAAAAGTAGTACGTATGCGGCCATTGCTGGGTTAAATAAGTTAAACCCAAGCCCACCATAAAGTTGCTTTACAATCACAATGGCAAATAAACAGCCAATAATAATGACCCACCAAGGCGCCAGCGGCGGAATACTCAGTGCTAACAGCACACCAGTAAGCCAAGCACTACCATCACTCAATGCAGGCCAAACAGGGCGTTTACGCATTAACATAATGGCTGCTTCAAATACGCTTACAGCAACAAGTGCCAGTACTAACTGAATAAGTACGCCAGTCCCAAAAAATACCACTTGCGCTATTAGCCCAGGAATACACGCAGCAATTACGGTTAGCATTAATCGCGTTAACGACTTATGGCTATGGTTGTGCGGCGAACTGGCCATGGTTAATTTCATGACTGATCATTTCCTTCTTTTTGTAACTTTTTAGCTTTGGCGCGCGCTATTGCGGCGGCCACGGCGGCTTTTTTCTTCTCTGCTGCAGTTTGCTCAGAGGCCGTTTTCTCAGAGTTTGAACCGCTGCTGGTTTGTGGCTCATTGCTGTGTTCAGGTGCGCTGTGTTCACTTGCTGCTGATTGCTCTGCTTCTTTAGCGGCTTTTTTTGCTTTAGCACGGGCAATAGCAGCAGCTACGGCCGCTTTTTTGTCATCAGCAGGAGAGCGTGTTTGTGAGTTTTCAGGCTCAACTTCACCTGTTTGCTCAGCAGCACTTGGCTCATCTGATTGCTGGGATTGCTCAGCCGCTTTAGCGGCTTTTTTAGCTTTAGCACGCGCAATAGCTGCAGCTACCGCTGCTTTTTTATCATCTGCGGCCGCGGGGGCTTCATCGCTTTGTGGCTCTGCATTTTGCTCAGCTTGCGCCGCTTTTTTAGCTTTAGCACGCGCAATAGCAGCAGCTACCGCAGCTTTTTTGTCATCAGCTGGGGCGGGCGCTTCATCGCTTTGTGGCTCTGCACTTTGCTCAGCTTTCGCCGCTTTTTTAGTTTTAGCACGGGCAATGGCAGCAGCTACCGCAGCTTTTTTGTCATCAGCTGGGGCGGGCGCTTCATCGCTTTGTAGCTCAGCATTTTGCTCAGCTTGCGCCGCTTTTTTCGCTTTAGCACGGGCAATAGCAGCAGCTACCGCTGCTTTTTTATCATCAGGTGCGGCGGTTGCTTCATCGTTTTGTGGCTCTGCACTTTGCTCAGCTTGCGCCGCTTTTTTCGCTTTAGCGCGGGCAATAGCAGCAGCTACGGCTGACTTTTTATCATCAGGTGTTGGTGATGACTCGCCCTCGGCAGCTTTTTGTTCTTTATATTTACGTGCTTTTTCTTTACGTAGTGCACGCTCTTTAGCTACTTCACTGTTATCTGGCTCTAGCTCTTCACCTTGCTGTTTTTTTGCTTTGGCGCGGGCAATTGCAGCGGCTACAGCTGATTTTTCATCGCCATCCGATGATTTGCTCTTAACGCGGGCAAGGGCATCCGCTACTTTTTGCTTTTCATCTGATGTTTTTGCCGCTGGTTTACGTTTATGGCGGTTTTGACGTTCTTGTTGCTCGCGCTCTAGGCGTTCTTTACGGGCGTCAAAGCGCTCTTTTGCTCTATCGGCTTTAATTTTTTCGGCTTGCTGCTCTTTTATTTCTACTTTTGCTACGCGGTAATACTGCACCAATGGAATTTCGCTTGGGCATACATACGCACACGCGCCACATTCAATACAATCAAATAAGTTGTGCTCTTGTAATTTGTCGTATTCTTTTGATTTTGCAAACCATTGTAATTGCTGTGGTAATAACGAAGCAGGGCAGGCATCTGCACAGGCACTACAACGTATACAGGCTTTTTCAGGCCCAGGCTCAGCCAGCTCTTTATGATCGGGGGCTAAAATACAGTTGGTGGTTTTAATTACCCCAATACGCACAGTCGGTAAGGTAAAGCCCATCATCGGCCCGCCCATTACAACGCGCTGCTGGGGTACGGGTGAAAAACCTTGGCAATCAAGCAGGTGCTTAACTTCGGTGCCTAATAATGCCCATACATTACCTGCATTATGAATGGTGTTACCTGTTACTGTAACAACGCGCTCTATAAGCGGTTTACCTTCGTACACCGCTTGTTGCACAGCAAACAAAGTTCCTGTGTTGTGCACTAAAATACCAATATCGGCAGGAATACCGCCACTGGGTACTTCACGGTTTGTAAGTAATTTAATTAATTGTTTTTCGCCGCCCGATGGATAAACAGTAGGCACCGTTTGAATAACAATATTGGCGTTGTGCTCTGCGGCACTTTTCATAGCCGCTATGGCTTCGGGCTTATTATCTTCAATGCCAACAATACACAGTGTCGGGTTTAAAATTTGTTGCATTAGCTCAATGCCTTGCACTACTTGCTTGGCATGTTCACGCATTAACACATCGTCGGCTGTTATGTATGGTTCGCACTCAACAGCATTAACAATTAAAAACTCAATAGGTTGTTTTATATCGGCTTTTACATAAGTAGGAAAGCCTGCTCCACCCATACCACTTATACCTGCTTGATGAATTATATCGACTAATTCATCGTGGCTAAGCTCACTTGGGTTAGGTGTTGGGGTGAGTTCGCACCATTGATCTTTGCCATCAGGCTCAATAATAATACTTAGCTCAGGTAAAGCCGATGGATGCGCCGAAGGCATAGAGGCAATACCTGTTATGGTGCCAGAGCTGGGCGCATGTACAGGCACAGACCAATTCGCAACGGGCACGGTAAGTGCTTGGCCTTTTAATACCTGTTGGCCTTTTTCTACAATTAATTTACCGTTAGCACCAATGTGCTGTTTAATTGGTACAACTAACTTATCAGGTAGAGGAAGCCTAGCAATACGCGCACTGTTAGAGAGTGTTTTTTGTTGTGGTGGATGCACGCCGCCCGGGAATGCCCAAACAGTGCCTTTTTTAATTTGTTCAAGTAACTTTTCCACTCAAACCTCTAATCTATTTGCGTGACAGGAATAGCATCAAGTTGCCATTTCCAGTTTTGTTTTGTTTCGGCTACAGGCAGCATATCAATGCAATCTACAGGGCAGGGCTCTACACATAAATCGCAGCCGGTACATTCTTCTATTAGTACAGTGTGCATTTGGCGTGTAGCACCGACAATGGCATCCACAGGGCATGCCTGAATACACTTAGTACAGCCTATGCACTCGTCTTCGCGAATATAGGCCACTGTTTTTATCGGCTCTGCTTGTTCGCCACCGGCAAGCGGTTTAGGCTCTACGCCCATTAAATCGGCCAGCTTTTTAACCGTTGCTTCACCACCAGGTGGGCATTTATTAATTTCATCCCCGTTGGCAATTGCCTCAGCGTAGGGGCGACAGCCCGGATAGCCACACTGGCCACACTGGGTTTGCGGTAAAATGGTATCTATTTGCTCAACAATTGGGTCGCCTTCTACACGAAAGCGAATAGCTGCAAAGCCTAAAATAAGTCCAAAAACAAGCGCTAGCGAGCCAAGCGCTATCAAGGCATACATTAAGGTCATATTAAAACTTCACTAATCCGGTAAAACCCATAAACGCCATCGACATTAAGCCGGCGGTGATCATGGCTATTGAGGCGCCTTTAAATGGGGTAGGAACATCTGCAGCAGCAAGGCGTTCGCGCAGCGCTGCAAATAATACAAGTACTAATGAAAAGCCAACGGCTGCGCCAAAACCATACACGGCCGATTGTAAAAATGTGTGATCTTCTTTTATATTAAGAAGCGCAACACCTAATACCGCACAGTTAGTGGTGATCAGCGGTAAAAATATACCCAGTAAACGGTATAAAGTCGGGCTAGTTTTACGCACAACCATTTCGGTAAATTGCACCACAACGGCAATCACTAAAATAAAGCTCATGGTGCGTAAAAATTCGATATCTAGCGGCGCTAAAATATATTGATTAACTAAATAGCTTGTAACAGAGGCAAGAGTAAGCACAAACGTGGTTGCTAAAGACATACCAATAGCGGTATCAAGCTTGCCTGATACACCCATAAATGGACATAAGCCTAAAAATTGTACTAATACAAAGTTATTAACTAGAACGGTTCCAATCAATAACAAGACATATTCTGTCATGTGTGCCTCGCGCTATTAAAATCCTGTGTATTATCCTTTTTTCTGCCCCGATAAACAACATATGCGAGTCGTTATCAGTTAAATAAACACAGTAAAATAATTAAGCGATCACAAAGCTGTAAAATTTATGTGATTTTAAAGTAAGCGAAAAATTAAACAGTTAAACGCAAAAAAGAGCACATGTGCTCTTTTTTACTTTCATTAAGGGGAGGCGCTAAATATCTTTAGGTTTTTCTATGTAATAACCTTGTACGCCGTCTAGGCAAAGCGTTTCTACTATGTGTTTTTCTTCTTGGCTTTCAACGCCCTCAGCAAACACACTCACACCAATGCGGTGGGCTAAATCAACCATTAGGCGCATAAAGTATTGATTGTTTTTATCATCTTCTAGGCCGCGGGTGTAACTTGCATCCATTTTAATAAAGTCTGGTTTTAAATCACGGAAAAACTTAAACGACGTTAGTCCTACACCAAAGCGTTCAACCGTTACGCGGGCACCTACGCGATGCACCATATCAATAAAGCGTTTACTGGCTTTAATATTTTGCTGTAGGCCAAACTCACTTACTTCAAATACTAATTTAGAGGCTATATGCGTATCTTTTAATAAGCGGCGCTCTAACCAAATAACAAATTGATCGTTATGTGCACTTGAGGCGGTCACATTCAGGCCAAAAAACTTTTCAGAGAGGTTACGGCTTTTAATTTTTTCAAGTGATGAGTCAATAATTAAGCGGTCAATTTCTATGGCCATATCGAGTTTTTCAGCCATGGCTAAAAACGAGGCCGTAGGAAGCACTTGGTTATCTTCGGTTTTAAAGCGCACTTGTATCTCTGCATACGCCTTAATGCTTTTACCCAGCGGCATAATATTTTGCATTACTAAGTGAACACGTTTTGATTCAATCACTTCGTTAATCACTTTACGCCAGTTTTGGTTACCAAACCCTGCACTTACATTATTAACTAAATCGGTTTCGCGCTGCACATGCCATGCATTTACTTGCTTAGATTGCGCCATGCTCATTGCGTTATCGACAACCGATAATAGCTCACCCAGCGGTTTGCCTTTTTCGTAGCCCACAATACCTGTGTTAGCCACAGAGCTTAGCTCTTGGTTTTGTTGATATTGAGTAAAGCGCGATTGCAGGTTTTCACCAAAACGCTCTGCTTCTTTAAGTGGGGTATTAGGAAGTACAACGGCAAAGTCTGAGCTATTTAGCCTAAATACTTGGCTGCCGGTGTAAGTGCCGCTTATATGCTTAATTATATCCGCCACACCTTTAACGTAGTCATCACCTTTTTGGTAGCCACGGCTTTGATTTATAGTTTGCAGCTCACTACAGCGTACAAGCGCTAACGATCCAAACGTACTGCGCTCACTGTTTTCGATGTGTTTTTCGTAATATTCAACAAACATATTACGGTTACCTAATTCGGTAATTACATCTTTATAGGCTTCTTGCTTGATACTTAAGGCAGCGTTTTGAATATCATCATTTTTATTTTTTAAAAAATGCGAAAGGCGATTAAAGCTCGGGACTAAATCTTTACCTAGCTTTTTCATTTTACTTGCATCAAGTGCGGTGTCTAAGTCGTCGCCAATTTGATTTTGGTTAATATAAATGTCTATTACATCGGCAACGGTCATGCTGATATTTTTATTTAAGCTATGAAAAATAGACTTCATTAATATAATAGGAATAATCACTAAAAAAGCAGAAATAAATATAACTATAAATAACGAGGTTTGTAGCTGCTGCGCTAAACGATCAATGTTGAGGGTAAATTCTACTTTTATATCTGCAGCGTCGTTAACGGCAAACTGTGGGCGAACCGAATTAAAGCTAGATTGAATAAATTCAGCAAACATGGGTAGCTGGGTAGGGGAGTTAACTGAAAATACCTCAGCCCCTTGGTAGTCTCTTAGTATAAAGCTTGAAAACGTTTTACCATCGCCAATCGCTTTTTTTATACTTTCAGGCGAAAGCTCATCACTTGTTAAGCTGTTAATGTAACGTGTTACACTGGTTTGCGCTGAAGTTTGTGCTTCACTTACTGCATTATTAAAGCTTACAGATATGAAGTAGCTTCCAGCCGCAACACATACAAGCCAAGACAGGATTTGTATAAAAATAAGTTTTTTAAAGCCAGCCATGTTATCAATCTTTTAATAGTTCAAAAGGAAAGGAATCAGGTCCTTGATCATTCAACTAATAGCAACACATTAGAATAGATATTATGTTTTAGTTATAAAGCAGAAGAGTAGTGGAAAATTACTGAAATGTCTATGAAATTCTTATGATTGGCTCCCCCTCCCCGACTCGAACGGGGGACCTGCGGATTAACAGTCCGTCGCTCTAACCAACTGAGCTAAGGGGGAACAAATAGAGATGTCATTTTATGATTTGGCTCCCCCTCCCCGACTCGAACGGGGGACCTGCGGATTAACAGTCCGTCGCTCTAACCAACTGAGCTAAGGGGGAACTACATCATAAACATAAACTTGGCTCCCCCTCCCCGACTCGAACGGGGGACCTGCGGATTAACAGTCCGTCGCTCTAACCAACTGAGCTAAGGGGGAATCGTTTATGATTGAAAAACTTGGCTCCCCCTCCCCGACTCGAACGGGGGACCTGCGGATTAACAGTCCGTCGCTCTAACCAACTGAGCTAAGGGGGAAGCGTCATGCCTTTCAACGGGGCGAAATATTAATGATGGAGCCGCAAAGTGTCAACATATAAAAGTCATAAATTTAAAAAAGAAGTTTATTCGTTGTTTTTATGTTCGATCTGCGCATTTTATAACTCTATTTATGCAAAACACGGCGGTAAATCTCTATTTAGACTCACACCAATGTGAAAAAAACAGCGCCCATAAAATAGCCATTGTTTAATTTATGTGTAAAAAATGCCGCTGAGACAAAATTTATCGCGGCAAATCAGTAAATTTGTATTTAACCTGGTTGTCATAAAACCGAGTATAAATTTAGCTAGCAGATCTTTTTAAAAAATCCAGCAGGGTAGTTTTTTCGTATTACGGTATTTAAGAGGGGTTAAACTAATAAAGCCGTGGCTGAAAACTTTATTTTAAAAAGCTGTACAAAAACAAAACAATCAATAAGTTGCTAAATATTTGCGTAAACTAATTAAGTCACTTATAGCTGTATTAGGCACAAAGATTTGGCTTAGCTTAATTTTTTGTTTGCAAGCATTGATAAGTTTTTAACTTTAACTTTGAACAAAGGTAGGACCTGAGCTGAATTTTAGCCAGCGCGCAAGCCTTTATAAATGCGGGCTGAGCTGAGTTATCCACGGTTTCTGTGGATAACTCTGTTTATGAAACTTTAAGAACACTGTCCCGACCAGAGTTTTAGGGCGCTACAACGATTTCAAGCTTTTAAAACGATTTTTTTATTACTATAAAAAACATAGGGTTATAAATGCATGCTGAATTACCATGCAACGATGAGTAAATTAATTCGTTACGATAAAGATTAATACCGCGCTGTGTAAAAATTCAGCGAATTTGCAGGGTTAAATGTTAAAAAAGTAATAAAAATGTTCACTTATTGTTTTTTGGCGCTCTAAGGGCGTATTTGTGCACAAATGCTTAAAAATTCAACTTTAGCTATTTTTTTAATTGTTGCTTTATTATTAGTATGAAATCCATTGATAAATCCGTGGCTTGAATTGCTATGATGCTTTAAAATGGCTCGCTCAGTAAAAGAGGCTTATTTATTCCATGCGCGAAACTTCACATTCTCAATCACGCCCAGATTTACTTAACGATCCCATCTTGCCTACATTGAAAAAAATGACCATTCCGATGATATTTGGCATGGTCACGCTAATGATGTTCAATATAGTCGATACATTTTTTATCAGTATGTTGGGCACAGAGCCCCTTGCGGCGGTAAGCTTTACGTTTCCGGTAACCTTTACGGTAATAAGCCTAGCCATAGGTTTAGGTATTGGCACATCAGCGGTGATAGCGAAAGCCTTAGGCAGTAATAAAATAGAAGAGGCGCGATTTGATGCCAGTGTGTCGCTTATTGTGGCGCTACTATTAGTTATTTTACTTTCGTTTATTGGATATTTACTAATCGACCCAATATTCACTTTATTAGGGGCCGGACAATTAGTGCTGCCACTTATTCATGAGTATATGAATATTTGGTTTATTGGCAGCGTATTTTTAATTACCCCCATGATAGGTAATTCGGTATTGCGAGCCAGTGGCGATACTAAAACACCCAGCATAGTAATGGGTGGGGCAGGGCTTATTAATGCCATACTCGATCCTATTTTGATATTTGGCTGGGGCCCAGTACCGGCATTAGGCATTCAAGGTGCCGCTATTGCCAGTGTTATTGCCTGGGGCGTAGCGGTTATTATTATTTTATATGTGCTGGGCGTTAAAAAGCGGCTATTAAGCTTAAAAGCCGGTAATCAAACTGCGGCAAGTGCAATTAAAAAAGTACTTAAAATAGGTTTACCCGCAGCGGGGGCTAACATGCTTACTCCAGTAGCAATGGCAGTGATGACCGCACTCGTTGCCAATCATGGACCCGAAGCGGTTGCCGCTTTTGGTGTGGGCAGCCGTATTGAATCAATTGCCAGTATTTTAGTGCTGGCTTTGTCGATGACATTGCCTCCTTTTGTTAGCCAAAACTTTGGGGCGGGTAAATTAGGCCGCGTAAAAGAGGCGTACATTGGTACGCTTAAATTTGTGATGATATGGCAATTTGCTATTTATATTTTACTCATTGCGCTGTCAGGGGTAATAAGCCAATTATTTGGTAAAGAACAAGCTGTAATCGATGTTATTAAGCTCTTTATATACACCATACCGCTAAGTTATGGTTTTCAAGGGGTGATCATTTTATCAAATTCATCGTTTAATGCTTTACACAAACCTATGAATGCATTGTTTTTAAGTATTATTCGTTTGTTTGTTTTCTACCTGCCTTTTGCTTATGTAGGCAGTATGCTAGGTGGTTTGATTGGTTTATTTATTGGCGCTGCAATCGGTAATGTATTCACAGGGTTAGTCGCGTACAAATGGTTTGTAAAAGAGCTAGATGCAATATGCAGTAACACGGTAACGGAGTAAATGAATGAGTGATCACTTTGAGCTAAAGTCACAATTTAAACCCGCGGGCGATCAACCCACAGCGATTAAACAGCTTGAAGAAGGCTTAGAAGCCGGGCTTGCGCATCAAACCTTACTCGGTGCTACAGGTACAGGTAAAACATTTACCATGGCCAATATTATTAGCGATTTAAATCGCCCAACAATAATAATGGCGCATAATAAAACACTTGCCGCGCAGTTATATGGAGAAATGAAAGAGTTTTTTCCTAATAATGCAGTTGAGTATTTTGTATCTTACTACGATTACTACCAGCCAGAAGCCTACGTGGTTGCCAGCGATACGTTTATAGAAAAAGATGCCTCTATTAATGAGCACATAGAGCAAATGCGTTTAAGTGCTACTAAGGCATTGCTTGAGCGCCGCGATACCATAATAGTGGCCTCTGTGTCGGCTATTTATGGTTTGGGCGACCCCGACTCATACATGAAAATGATGCTGCTTTTAAAAGTAGGCGAGCAGGTCGACCAACGCGATATGCTGCGCCGCTTAGCTGAGCTGCAATATACCCGTAACGACATTGACTTTAGCCGTGGTACTTACCGTGTGCGTGGCGAAGTTGTTGATATATTTCCTGCCGAGTCAGACACCTATGCAGTACGCGTAGAAATGTTTGATGACGAAATAGAGCGCCTTAGTATTTTTGATCCCCTTACTGGTGCGTTAGAAAAACACATAGTTCGCGCTACTATTTACCCTAAAACGCACTATGTAACGCCACGCGAAAAAATTCTTGATGCCATAGAAAAAATAAAAGCTGAGCTTAAAGAACGCAGAGCACAATTATTAAGTGCCAATAAATTAGTAGAAGAGCAGCGTATAGCGCAGCGAACGCAATACGACATAGAAATGATGACCGAGCTTGGTTATTGCTCGGGCATAGAAAACTACAGCCGTTATTTGTCGGGGCGTACACCGGGCGATCCACCACCCACATTACTCGATTATCTTCCTGATGATGCATTGATGATCATCGATGAATCGCACGTAACCGTATCGCAAATTGGTGCCATGTATAAAGGCGATAGAAGCCGTAAAGAAAACCTAGTTGAATATGGCTTTAGAATGCCATCGGCGATGGATAACCGCCCATTGCGCTTTGAAGAATTTGAAGCCATAGCACCGCAAACTATTTATGTATCGGCAACGCCGGGTGATTTTGAATTAGAGCGCAGCGCAGGCGAAGTAGCAGAGCAAGTTATACGCCCAACAGGCCTGTTAGACCCAGAAATAGAAATACGCCCTGTAGGCACTCAAGTAGATGATTTACTCTCAGAAATTTATAAATGTGTAGAAAAAGGTGAGCGAGTACTGGTTACTACGCTTACCAAGCGCATGTCTGAGGATTTAACCGATTACTTAAGCGAGCACAATGTAAAAGTGCGTTACCTGCACTCAGACATAGACACAGTAGAACGCGTTGAAATAATTCGTGATTTACGCGCGGGTGTGTTTGATGTGTTAGTGGGTATTAACTTATTACGAGAAGGCTTAGATATGCCAGAAGTGGCGCTAGTTGCCATTTTAGATGCCGATAAAGAAGGCTTTTTACGCTCAGCACGTTCGCTTATTCAAACTATTGGCCGTGCTGCACGTCACCTTGATGGGCGCGCCATTTTATACGCCGATAAAGTCACTAAATCGATGGAAAAAGCGATTAGCGAAACCCAGCGCCGCCGCGAAATACAACACGCCTTTAATATAGAGCACGGCATTGAGCCGCAAGCCTTGGTTAAAAAGATCACCGATATTATGGATGTGGGCGAAGAAGCCGCACCACAAGATAACCTTAAACTGGTGCGTAAAGAGTCTAAAAAAATACTCAGTGCGAAAGAAATTGCCACACAAATTAAACAGCTTGAAAGCAAAATGCATGCTTATGCCAGCGACCTTGAATTTGAAAAAGCCGCGTCTGTACGCGACGAAATACACGAACTACAACAACAGTTGATTAACTAAATGACACCCGATTTTTCGCCCCTAATAAGCGCGCTTGAAGATGCGCCATTACTACAAAACGAACTATGCCGCGTATTTCATGGTCGCGGCCATAGCGTGGCATCGCTAAGCCATATTAATTTAGACTTTTATCCGCCAAGCTTGTTTTTAATTTCGTACGATGAAATTGACGAAGCCACGTTAAATACACTGACCAGTACCCTTTGGGCGTGGGCGCAGCAGCATCACCCTGAATTAATATCTGCATTGGTGTATCAACAGCGCGCGGGTGTACAAAGCAGTAATCGTTTAGTGCATGGTAATCTTCCCTCGCCACATGTGGTAAAAGAAAACGGCATTGGTTTTTTAGTGGATTTAACAAGCCGCCAAAACACCGGAATATTCCCCGATATGCGAAGTGGCCGTGAGTTTGTCTCTGCCAATAGTAAACATGCAAAAGTACTTAATTTGTTTTCATACACGTGTGGTTTTTCGCTTGCGGCAATGCAAGGCGGGGCTGATCACGTTATGAACATGGATATGAGCAAAGGCGTACTTAAAGTAGGTAAGCAAAACCACCAACTTAATGGTTTCGAGCGCGGAGTGAGTTTTTTACCGCACGATATTTTAAAGTCGTTTGGTAAATTAAAAAAAGCAGCGCCGTTTGATTTAATTATTGTAGACCCGCCAAGCTTTCAAAAGGGCAGCTTTATTCTAACTAAAGATTATCAAAAGGTGCTGCGCAGATTGCCCGAACTACTGTGCGATACCACACAGCTTTTATTATGCGCTAATAGCCCAGAGCTTAGCGAAGATGCGTTTAAAGCTTTAATAAACGAGCACACCCAAGGAGCAATAGAATTTGTTAAGCGCCTTGCACCAACGGCCCGTTTTGTAGAAGTAGACAGCAATAAAAGCTTAAAAGCGTTAGTGTATAAAACGGCGCATACCGCAACTTATACCAATTCGCAATAATACTTAATCATTTTAAGGGGCTAAACGTGTCGCTATCTGTGTTAAAAAACTCTCATTTAGAACAACTAAATAGCGAATTTTTTGCCTAGCTATCAACACGTTTTTCCAGCCTCAAAATAGATCACTTAATTAAGCTAATTGGTATTAAATGAAACTGAGTAAGCGTTTAAACGCAATTAATGCGTTAATTACTAACCCCGTTGATGTTATTTGGGATTGCTGCTGCGATCATGGTTACTTAGGCATTGCACTATTAAAGCGCCGCGCTGCAAAACAGGTTAATTTTGTAGATGTGGTAGATAAAATAATGGCCGAGCTGAGCGAGCACCTTACAAATATTAGCCAAACACTGCCAAGTGATGCGCAATATAAAGTACATTGCCAAGATGTAAGAGAAATAAAGCTCGTTCCAAATGCGTTAAATACTGTGGTTATTGCAGGTGTTGGCGGCGAGCTGTTACTAAAACTTGTTACTGGCATTATTAAAAACAATTGCGCTGCATCTGTAGCAAGCACCCGCTTTATAGTTTGCCCTATACACCATACTTATCATTTGCGCAGTGGTTTAGCCAAATTAGGCTTTGGCCTTGAAAGCGAGCAATTAATCACTGAAAACAACCGCTATTATGAGCTTATAGAGGTAAGTCAACGTAGCACAACGTTGCTCACATCTACTGGTAACAGCATGTGGGATTTAAATAATGCATCGCACAGGCAATACCTTAAACAATTACTCACTCATTATAATAAAATGCTTAATAAAGATGAGCTTTATTATCAAAAAGTTATAACAGATTATAAAAAACTCAGCGACGCTTAAAAATGGCTTATTTAGCTCTAATAGTGTGATCTAATGCAAGGCGCAAAAACGTAACATCAACATAGATTATATCGCCTTGCGCGAGTTTATTTGGTTTATGTATGTCAGATAAAAAAAGTCGCATTGAGCCGCTGCTCAGTGCAGAGCAAAAATGGCAAAACAGCTACGAGCAGCCAATTTCGTATGCTCCATTAGTGCAACTTGCTAATAACAGCTGGATAGTTCCACAGCACTTTTTACGCTATAAACACACCTTACAAAGCGTTAATCAAGTACTAGAAAATATTAATTTTTCAGCGCACTTTAGAGTGCTTGCTGCACAAAAAGATCAGCAAATTTATTTACAAGTTGCCGTACTCAGCCCCGATAATTACAAAACCAGTAGTTACGCGGGTGAGGGCACAGCAAAAAAATTACTGTTTGGCAGGCGCTGGATAGTAGAGGAAAACTTACCAACCTCCGAGCTTATTCAAACAGCGTTTTTAGCGCTTAAAATAGCGCGAGAGCACGAGGTAAGAGAGCTGTTTCAACTTACTCACAGCAATAATACCACCAGCACGCCATTTAATAATCATCATGATTTACCGGTTATGGCACAAAATGCAGAGCTTGTTATTGCACACGCGCCGCAGAGCAATGAGCAACATTGTACTATTGAGCAGTTATTAAAACGGGTAGTATTTGCAGGTGCTAAGGTATCGCTAAGTGCTTTGCAGCAAATAAGCTCGCAGCAGTGGTTATACACCTTAAAATTACACTGCGACACTTGTCAGCTTACAGAATTTAATAATAAAACCTTTGCATTTTTAACCAGTGATAGCAGCGCAAATAGCTTTTTACATGGCCTTATTAATGCCCTGGTTGATATTAGTAATGAGTATGTGAGTGAGCAATTTAAATACCAAGGGTTTGCCCGATTTAGTAAACACAATTGCGTAGAAAAAATAGGTGCTCTTAGTGTGGCAATGCGCTCGCCAAAAGTGTTGGGGCTGTGCTCACTTGGCAAGCAACATGCAAATAAGCTTAATTTTGAAATTGATAGTTCGCGTGCGCCACAAGGTTGCGGCCAAGCTATAGATGGGTTTTTAGCTGCCCACGGTATAGAGCAGCCAGAAAATGCACATTTATATCGTTTTTAAAGGCGGTTAATTTCTTCTTTTGTGGTGTAGCTTGAGTCTGTCACTATGGCCTCAAGCGTTTGCACGCGCTCTTTTAAAGCAACCACTTGCGCACTTACCTCGGCCAGTTGTTTATTTGCATCTTGGTTGCTATCTTGCATTTTGTGTTTAAATTCAAGGTGCTTTTTGTACATATCGTAAATAACTCCAGAGCCAACCGATATAAGCACAATAAGTACTATCATTGTAGTGCCTGACATAACCACTTCCTTTTTATAGTTTTAACTGTTGCATAAAGTATAACCATATTTAGCAGCGGTTAAACCTGACAATTGTAACTTTATTTGTCGATTACAGCGTGGAGTTGTGTTCATCATTGATACACCTGCGTTATTGTTTAATAACTAATGGCATAATTAATAAGTCTATTTGAGATTAAACCGTGTGACTTTAATCAGCACTTTAACGTGCTCTATGCCAGCGTTAACTTTGTATTTAATTGTGTATTAATGCAAACGGGTATAGTGTTTACAGACTTATAGGTTCTTATTTTATAATCAATACAGTGAGTTGCTATGTTAAATAATAAAATACCTCCGGTTATTGTCGTGCTCGTTTTTGCAGGCATAATGGCGTTAATAGCCCATTACAGTGTGATTGATTTTACAGCGTTTATTGCCTACCTAGCAGCAAGCTTAGTCATTATAGGGTGCGCATTTTGTATAGCCGGAGTGCTGAGCTTTAAACTTGCACGTACCACAGTTAATCCAAATAAGCCCGAGCAAGCATCAAAGTTGGTAACCAGTGGCGTATATAAAATTTCACGTAATCCTATGTATGTAGGCTTTGCGTTTATTTTAGCTGGCTGGGGTATTTGGCTTAGTTCGCTGTGGGCACTTTTATGTGTTGCTGGGTTTATTGCTTATTTAACGTTTTTTCAAATAATTCCTGAGGAGCGGGCGCTTAGCAAATTATTTGGCCAAGAATTCACAGAGTATAAAAACAAAGTAAAACGCTGGTTGTAATTTACAAGCAAATACAAAAAAGGCTATCGAGATGATAGCCTTTTTGCGTTCAGCGCTAATAAATTAACCGTACTTTCACTGAAAACCCCGTAACTAGCGGTTATTCGTATTCGATTGGATCAGTGACGTTATTAAGCGAAAATGCCTCTAAACGTTCTTGGCAGGCGCCACATTTACCACAGGCTTTTTCGCGTCCGTTATAACAAGTCCATGTTTGGCTGTAGTCTAAGCCCATTTTTATGCCATCGGTTAAAATATCAATTTTGGTGTTATTTAAGTACGGGCTAAAAATTTCTACAGCGTCGTAGTTAGCAATACGACATACATCATCCATTTTTTGCACAAACTCAGGACGGCAATCAGGGTAAATAGCATGATCCCCCGAATGCGCGCCATAATATACTTTGCTCGCTTTTAAAGACACAGCGTAACCAACCGCCAGCGAAAGCAAAATCATATTACGATTAGGCACTATGGTGCTTTTCATGCTTTCTTCTTCGTAATGACCTTCTGGTACATCAATATCATCAGTCAGTGATGAGCCACCAATAAGCTGGTTAATAGCTGATATATCTACAATTTTATGTGGAACATTAAGTTTTTCACACACGTTTGCAGCCACTTCAAGCTCTTTAACATGACGCTGACCATAGTCAAATGAAAGGGCATAAACATCATGGCCTTGTTGTAAGGCTTTATTTAATACGGTAAACGAATCCATACCGCCGGAATAAATAACAACTACTTTTTGCGTCATATCTGGATTGCTCTTTAGTTTTAATAGAGGTTTATATCAGGGCGCGATATACTACACGGCCGCAGCTTAAATAACAATTTTTGGGCAGCGCTTTTTCGTCTTTTATAGTAGCAATTTTGCAGCTAGGCAGTAAGTGAGATCTCTTTTGTACAAAATTAATGAAGTGTTTGAAACCATCCAAGGTGAAGCAAGTTTTACCGGCACACCCTCAATATTTTTGCGTTTGCAAGGCTGCCCAGTGGGCTGCGCATGGTGTGATACTAAACAAACTTGGGAAGTCGATAACGTGTACAAAGTATCGCTTGATGAAACGGTAGAAAAAAAAGCCGATTCAGATCATTGGGCCGATGCCAGCGCCGAGCAAGTACTTGAGCTGTTTAAATCACGTGGCTATACAGCCAAGCATGTTGTAATTACCGGCGGCGAGCCGTGTATGTACGATTTAAACCCAGTGTGTAAGCTATTGCACGATAACGGCTTTACGACACAAATAGAAACCAGCGGCACCTTTGAAATACTTGCCCCTGAGCAAACCTGGGTTACCGTATCGCCTAAAATTAACATGCGCGGCGGCTACGAAGTACTTACCAGCACCATGAAGCGCGCCAACGAGATAAAGCACCCAGTAGCGATGCAAAAGCACGTAGAAGAGCTTGAAGCGCTATTTGCCAAAACAGGCGTTAACCCGAAGCTTGTATACTTACAGCCAATCAGCCAAAAAGTGTCAGCCACCAAATTAGCCATCGACACCTGTATTGCCAAAAACTGGCGCTTATCGGTGCAGGTACATAAGTATTTAGGGATTAGCTAAAGCGCAAGGGCAGCTGTAAGTGCTTAGCTGTAAGCGATAAGCTGCTCGGCGTTAATTCGTAGGTTGGGTTGAGTGAAACGAAACCCAACACCACAACTCCATTACTCACTCTTTATATAAACCACCACACCAGCTTATTTAAACACGTAGGTCGGATAAGCGAAGCGCCATCCGACACAGTAACTTATTTAAGTTTCGGCGAATATAAATGGCTAATTAATTTATGATGTATGAAGTCAAGATTTGACCCCTCAGGTTCTCTAGTAGGTTGGGTTGAGTGAAACGAAACTCAACCCAACACCACAACTCCATTACTCACTCTTTATATTAAGCACCACACCAGCTTATTTAAACGCGTAGGTCGGATAAGCGAAGCGCCACCCGACGCAGTAACTTATTTAAGTTTCGACAAATATAAATAGCTAATTAATTTATGATGTATGAAGCCAAGATTTGACCCCTCAGGTTCTCTAGTAGGTTGGGTTGAGTGAAACGAAACCCAACACCACAACTCCATTGCTCACTCTTTATATAAACCACCACACCAGCTTATTTAAACGCGTAGGTCGGATAAGCAAAGCGCCATCCGAAAAGGCTAATTAATTTCTTCCCCGCAGTGATAGCATTTATTTTTTGGCAGGCGATAGCTAGTAGCTGATTGCATTACCTGGTTTTTCTTACAATTTGGGCAAAAGTAATTAATAACATTCACAATTAACGCGATTGCAAAAATAAAACTGCCAATATAAAACGGGTTTGTATAAAACTGGCTACTCGCTGGTGAAAACATAAAGCCAATAACACATATAATCAATGCGACTAAATACACTCTAAACTTGATTGCCTTACTCAAAATTAAATTCTCCTTTTTTTATCTTTTTATCAAATAGATTGGTATTTAGCCACTTAAAGTTTATGTTGGGTATTTTAAAGTGTAATTAAGGATATAAGGAGATCAAAAGTTAAATGGAAAAGTATTTACATATAAAAATATCAAAAGACATAAAGCTATCACCTTTATTAGAAAGTGATGCTCCTGATGTTTTAAGATTAGTTAATGAAAACCGTATTGATTTAGCAAAATATCTTTACTGGGTTAAAGATGTATCTGACATAGCGTCGGCCCATAAATATATTTTTGAACGAGTAAATAGCGGAAAAAGTGGTTCACGATGGTTCAAAATAAACTTTAAAGGTAAGTTTTGTGGTGTATTTGCCATTAAATCGATATGTCCCGATTCGGCAGTTGCTGAATTAGGCTATTGGCTAGCTCAAAACGCGCATGGTAACGGGATTATTAGTCAAATCATTTCAAAAGCTCCGCAGCTACTCACGAGCACTCATGTTAAATTTATCGAATTTAGGTGCCTAGAGAGAAACGAGGCAAGTATAAAGGTTGCGTTGAAATCAGGCGCTTTGCTCGTAGATGTTATACCTAATTTTTTAGTTGCAGATAATGTATTCCAAAGCCTAAATATTTATAGAACCCCAGTAAAATAATAAAAATATTACAGCTCTCACCATCACAAAACGTAATCATTAATATCATATTTGATAATTTTTTGTCCTCACTATATGCATTTATTATGGCTAATTAATCCCCTTTAATTACATTTAACGCCTTTGTCGTTAAGGAACATGCCATGAGTAAAAAAGAGTTAAACCGCAGAGACTTTATGAAGTTATCGGCAGCTGGGTTGGGTGCTGCGGCGCTGCCTATGCTGTTTACTAGTTTAAGTGCTAATGCCAACTTGCAAGCGGCTGGTAAAGGCGAGCAAGCAAATGGCTTAGCCGATTCGCCAATGCCTTACCCGCGTACGTTTTCGCATATAGGTGTATCTGTTCCAAACTTAGAGCAAGCCGTTAAGTTTTACACTGAAGTGTTGGGCTGGTATTTAATTATGAAGCCTACAAAAATAACAGAAGATAAATCACCGATTGGTGAAATGTGTACTGATGTATTTGGTGCTGGGTGGGGCAGTTTTAAAATAGCCCATTTATCAACAGGGGATAGAGTGGGGGTTGAGCTATTTGAATTTAAAAATCAGCAAAACCCAAAAAATAATTTTGAGTATTGGAAAACGGGAATATTTCATTTATGCGTACAAGACCCTGATGTAGAAGGACTCGCTGATAAAATAGTGGCCGCGGGCGGTAAAAAGCGTATGAAAGCGCCTCGCTATTATTACCCAGGGGAAAAACCATACCGCATGATTTACATGGAAGACCCGTTTGGCAATATTTTAGAAATTTATAGCCACAGTTACGAGCTTATATATTCAAGTGGCGCTTATGGTTAATAAATTATGTAACGAGTCACTGTACTTTATTCAATAAACGCTAATAAAAAAGCGTTGCCCTAGAGCAACGCTTTTGTATTTTTTACAGCTTACAGCTTACAGCTTACAGCTAACTTATTCTGCCGCTAAGTAATCTAAAACCACTTGGTGGTGATCTTTGGTTTTAAACTTATCAAATAAGTGTTTAATTTTACCGTCTTGGCCTACTAAAAAGGTTAAGCGGTGAATACCATCGTATTCTTTACCCATAAACTTTTTGTAGCCCCATACGCCAAATGCTTCAGCAATGGCGTGATCTTCATCGGCGAGCAAATCAAAGTTAAGCTCTTTTTTAGTTTCAAAGTTTTTAAGGCGCTTAATAGGGTCTGGGCTAATACCTACAACGCGGGTGTTAAATTGAGCAAGCTGCGCTTGTTGATCACGTAAGTTTTCGGCTTGAACCGTACAACCCGGTGTAGAGGCTTTAGGGTAAAAGTACACCAGTACTTGTTGCTCTTTTAACAGCTCACTTAACGTGACTGTTTCGTCGTTATGGTTTTGTAAGCTAAATTCTGGTGCTGTATCACCGGCTTGTAATGGACTAATTTTGTTCATGCTGTGCTCCTTAGCGAATACGTTTAAAAATATAATCTACGTTAAGACTGTGCGAAAGGTTTTCAAAGGTCACTTTAAATTGGTCTATATCAACCTCTACTGGGATATTAAACTCAATTTCGCAGCGCATTTTAGTGTCGGTTTCTTCATCGTAAGTGTCTGACTTTAATGAGCAGATACTAATGTGGTGATCGGCAAAAAAACGCGTTACTTTACTCAGTGTACCTGGGGTGTCTATCCCTGTGTATTCAAGGGTATAGCCTGCGCAAAATTCACTTTCGGTGTGGCGAGTGGTGCTGCGCTTCATCATGGTGAGTAGGCCTAGCTCCATGCCTTTAGTAGGCAAGGTGTGCTCTATGCGGCTAATGGCCGACATATCGCCGCTTAGCAGCATGGTAAAGGTAAATTCGCTGCCTAAAATGGCTATTCGGCTATCTATAATGTTGCAATGACAATCACTTACAAGCTGTGTAAGTTCACTTACAATTCCCGGTCTATCTTCGCCAATAGCGGTTAAAACAATTTGATGATTTGAAAATGCAGTCATGAAGTTTAATACCTACGTTTTTTGAAATATAACAACCGAGTTGGTATAGCCCGCTGCGCATACACTACGTTGCACGGCGGCGAAGTTTAACACAAAAAGCGCCCTAAACTACATAGGCACTTAATTAAAGGCGCTTTAAAGCGTTGTGTTCCTTGTTTTTACTGGCACAGGAAAGTACCATAGCTAAAATTTGTCTTTTTGTTGTGATTGATTTTATAACACTTAGGTGTGAACTTTATTGCAATTAGACAGCCAAATAATAAATGTAAAGTTAATGTTGATTTTACACTGAACCAAATTCGGTATTACCCACTCATATACGTGTAAAACAATTAAAGGGTATGCTAAGGAGAAATATCTGTGCAGTATTGGATCCCAAAAGCACTTGCAGTGAGTGTATTGGTAAGTTTATCAGGGTGTAATGTTTTTATTAATGAAGCGCACAACGAACGCAATTATCGTACGCATGAAGGTGTTAAAACCCCGCCATCGTTATCTCAACCAGCGCAAGATCCTGTTTATAAAATGGATGTGGGCCAATACGATAACAACCCTGAGGCAACAAACTATCGTCCACCAGCACAGGTTTTAACTGTTGCTAAAGGTAGCTGGGTAGAAGAGGGCGATAAACAAGCGCGTATTTACTTTGATAAAAACGATGGCATTGTTGATTTAGATGAATTTGTTTGGGACTCAATTAAAGCGGTTATTGCTGAAAATAATGCAACAACCACAAAAGAAGATAAGCTACTTGGTATTATCGAAACCGACTGGTACTCAATAATTAAAGCTGAAGAGAGCTGGTTGTGGGGCGATGAGGTAAGCGAAAACCAAGAGCGTTTTAGATTCACAATTGAAGAAAAATCGCATCAGCGTACTGCTTCGTTGCGCGCAGAACTTATTGACTTTAAAGGTGATGACACGTTAACTGATTTACTTAAGCAGCAATTAGAAGTACGCGCGCTTAACCAAGTTGTGGCTGAATTTGATTATCGCTATCGTCAGTTAGAAGTAGAAAACCGTAAGCGCCAAGGTATTATTTCTTTAGAAATGGGCTTTGATAACAAAGGCAATGCTGCACTTGTTACTGAGCAATCATACGATGCAGTATTCGACCGCTTCTCGGGCTTTTTAGAGCGCCTATCGTTTACTATTGTTGAGATTAAAACCGATACCGGCTTAATAACTGCCGACTACAACAAGCCAGAAAGCAGTGTATGGGATTCTATTTGGGGCGACGAAGTTGCGCAGCTTCCAATTGAAGAAGGCCAATACCAAATTTTAGTGAGCAAAACTAAAGAAGGCGGTACAAGCTTAACCTGGATGGATGACAAAGGCGAAACACTCGAACCTGGCACCATGAATGGTTTACAACAAGCGTTAGAAGCAGCACTTATTCAGCGCGGCATCAAAATTTAATAATTAATAATAAGTTTTTACTACAAAAAGAGCGCTTTGCTCTTTTTGTAGTTTTTATGGATTAAAAAATATGTCTCAGTTACCTCCTCGCGGGCACTATACGTGGCGCACTTGGTTTACTTTTTTAGTACCGTCGTTAATTGGTGTGTTTTTATTTATGACACCCATTCCTACCGCAGACGGGATGACCATTCCTATTGCGTTAATGGCTAAAGGCGTGCAAGCGTTGATGTCTGGCTCTGCGCAAGCAATTATTACCCTCATTATTTGTATTACTGGCGTTATGTCGGTGATCACCAAAGTATTTAAACCCGCCGCTATTTGCCAATCACCCCTGTTAAAGCATTTATTTGATGTGAGTGTAGTGTGGTTAGTGGTGCGTTTATTCGGTATGGCGTTTGTGCTAATGACCCATTTAGGGTTAGGTAGCGAGGCAATTACCTCTGCAAACACAGGCGCTTTGGTATTAAACGACTTATTACCTGTTTTGTTTTCGGTATTTATACTGGCCGGTTTATTACTGCCTTTACTAATTAACTTTGGGTTATTAGAGCTTGCAGGCACTATGCTAACCAAGGTAATGCGCCCTGTATTTGGTGTACCTGGGCGAAGTGCAGTTGACTGTACTGCGTCGTGGTTAGGTGATGGCAGTGTTGGTATTTTAATGACCGCAAGGCAGTACGACCAAAAGCACTACACGCAGCGCGAAGCCGCTATTATTGGTACTACGTTTTCGGCGGTTTCTATTACGTTTAGCTTAGTGGTTTTAGGTCAAGTGAAATTAGAGCACTTATTTGCCCCATTTTATGCCACCGTATGTTTAGCCGGTGTAGTTGCTGCTATTATTGTGCCGCGCTTACCGCCACTTCGCTTTAAAAAAGATTTGCTTATTGATGGTAGTGAGCCAAATCGCGATGCTGAGGCTATCCCAACAGGTAAAAGCTTAGTAGGGCACTCACTTGATGTAGCATTAGCAAAAGCCAATAACTCGTCGGGCTTTAAAGGTACCTTAAAAGAGGGTGTACATAATGCACTTGATATGGTGTTTGGTGTACTGCCTGTTGTAATGGCCGTAGGAACATTTGCACTTATTATTGCTGAGCACACGCCGGTATTTCAATATTTAGGTATGCCGTTTGTGCCATTTTTAGAGTGGTTACAAGTACCCGAAGCACAGGCCGCGGCACAAACTATTATGGTGGGATTTGCCGATATGTTTATTCCGTCAATTTTAGCTGCGGGCACCATTGAAAGTGATGTAACTCGCTTTATTATTGCTGCAATGAGCGTAACTCAGCTAATTTACATGTCTGAGGTTGGCGCACTTTTACTGGGTAGTAAAATACCGGTAAACATTGTTGAGCTGTTCGTTATATTTATTTTACGTACACTTATTACGCTGCCGGTTATTGCCTTAATGGCGCACTGGTTAGTTGGCTAGTAGTGTATTTTAATTATAAAAAGCCCTGATTTATCAGGGCTTTTTTGTGGCTAGTTATTTCAATTCACCCTAATGCTTAACATTCTTAAGTGGCAAATTGATACTAAATCCGAATGAAGATTAAAAACGCCTTGCCACTGAAAGAGTTAAAAAGTTTAAACCTGGGTTAGGCTCTTTAAATCCGGCGTTTGAGTAATGAATAACCCGAAGCGCTACGTTTGTGTGGCCAAAGTCTGCAACTAGGCCAATACGGTCTTCAAATTGGTAGTGAGTACTAATATTTTTGCCCGCAAATTTAGTTTCATCAATAAGCGATACGCCAATACCTGCCTCAATATAAAACGGGGTATTATGAAAACTAAAAGCAGGAAACTGCAGTACGGGCGACATAGCCAAAACAAGATTAGATTGCGAGTTGTCACCATGGCGGTATTCCCACATATTAACGCTGGTTTCAAAATAAAAGCGCGCATCGCCCACTAAGTTTTGTAAGCTAGGGGCATGATATTGATAAGCCAGCTTTACGCCATTCACGTTGCCTTCGCCCTTGAGAACATCTACGGCGTAACCATGATTAGACTGCGCAAACGCCGTGTTACCCCATACAGAAATAACTAAAAATAGAATAAGTGTGAAAGTTTTATATACCGTTTTCATAACTGCCAAATTGGTGTGTGAGTCGAATGAGTAAATAAATGATAAGGGCGGGCCATTCACATTTTCAATGAGGACAAAATGCCGCTTGTTTATGGGGTGTTAACAGGGAAGGCTTAACTAGTTGAAAATAAATAGTTTATTTAATTGGTGCTGTTTTGGCATTAATAAGGTGCATTTTTGTGTCTGTTTTTGTGGCTTAAAATCGCGTAATTTAGCCACATCTTAATCACACACATGGTCACGCTCATGAAACTTTTTAACACTATTTTTATTGCTGCTGCCTTTTTTAGCAGCGCGTTATTTGCGCAAACGGCGCAGTCGCCTCAACATATGCTTGAGGGCGTTGCCGATACGCTTTTTAGCGATATTGCAAAAGTAAATGCAAAAGGCGATGCAAGCAAAGCCGATATGGCGCGCATTGTAGAGACGCGTTTAATGCCAAACATAGATATTAAGTTTGTGTCGTTTAAATTGCTTGGTAAGCACATTAAAGGCATTGAGCGCGAGCAAGCTGTACGTTTTATTGATGCAGTAGAGCATTATTTAACAGGTACTTACGCAGGTGCGCTAATGAAGTACACCGGCCAGCAAGTGGTATTTGAACAAGATACCGCTAAAAGCGACTCTGAGTACGCGACGGTTAAAACGCAAATTATTGAGCCAAACGCGCCCGTGATTGATCTGCATTTTAAGCTACGCCAAGGTAAAGACCAACAGTGGAAAGTATACGACATTGTTGCCGAAGGTATTTCGCTTTTAAGCGCTAAGCAAAAAGAGATCATTCAACGTATTTCTGATGTAGGCTTAGAGCAAGTAATTACCGAACTAAAAAATAAATAGTTCACTTCCTGATTAAGACCCTCTCCAACCACAAAAGCAGCCGCACTAAAGTGTATTGGCTGCTTTTATATTTTCTTAATATTCATCTACTTTAAGCTCGCAGCAAAAAAAAGGTGTGATAGAATATCACCACGTCGATTAAGCGTGGTGTCAGCTAAAAACTGCTATAACTGACGCCTCATCAAGCTACACTGGAGTTGTGCTGTTTTAATGGAAAATGTACTGATTTGGCCAAAGGAATACCCATTACTTATTAAAGGACTTGTAGAACAAAACGGTGCCTTTATTTTAGATGCTTTAGAAGCTTGGCCTGCATGTCGTTCTACTATTGAAGATGACGGTGTATGCACCACTGTGCTACCACCCATTTACTATTTGATATGGTTAACCCCGCTTGAACCCTTTGAAGAGTGTTATTTTCAGCATATTAGTGAATATGACGAAGATGCGCACGCTTACATTGCTGCTGTTAAAAATCATTATTTAGATAACGAATACACCAGCGAATCAATGGCGCTAATGCTGTGCCAGCGATTAGAAAAATACGCCAGTGTGGCGGCGCAAAACGCACTTGATACGCCGCTTTCGTTGTTTAGCTTATTATTTAGTAAACGCTATTTTTCGTTAATTGAACATGCCCTAAATAGTGGCAGCAAATTAAGTGCACACGATACGCTAGCACTGTGGCAAGAAGTTGATTTTAGAGAGCGTTTAAGTGCTTTTTTACCTGAATCGGTTGCTGATTTAAACGAACTTACAGAGCTTGCCAGTCAAAAAGTAGCAAACGGTAAAGACTATTTTACGTTGTTAACGCAAGTATCGCCTGATGTAGATTCTATTGTATTGCTTGAAAAAGCATTACTTGCTCATTTAAGCCAAAAAAGCGCAAAGCAAACCATGGCGATGCGTTTTATAGAGCAAGGTGCCACTGGTACATTGGCTGATGAAAACAATAAAACAGCGTTTATGTGGGCAGCCGAAAAAGGCTATGTAAATGTGATAGAAACCCTGTTGGCTAAACAGGATCAAAAAGCGCAAGACACCTTAGGCAATACCGCACTGCATTATGCAGTGTTAGCTAAAAACGAAACCCTTATGGTGCTATTACTAAAAGCTGGTTACGACTTTAGAGCACGTAATAACGAGGGCTTAAGCTGTTACCGGTTAGCAGTAAGTATTAAAGCAAGCAATTTAGTTAAATGCCTTGAGCGCGATTTTGGTATAAAAGAGCTTTCGCCAGAAGGGCAGTTTAACCGCATTAAAAAGGTGCACGCCTTACACGCAATTGTCACTATTTTATTGCCATTGCAGCTCTATTTCTTTTTTGATGAAAGTATTGCCATAAAAAGTGAGCTGACTTTAATTTTTACATTGATTGCATCGGTGTGTTTTTTCTTTGCGGCGAGCTTAAAGCGCTGTGCGCTCTATCCACATATAAAACACCCGTGGGGATTATTTGTGTTGCGTGTTTTTTCGTTGTTGAGCTTAATTGCTCAGCTTGGGTTAGCCAGCATAGTTGCACTGGCTGCACTGAGCGAATTAGTGTAGCGGCCGCCATGGCAAACTAAAAGCCTAAAAAAACGCGCTTACATTGTTATGTTAAGCGCGTTTTTTGTATGTATAAGCTATTATACCAATCCGCAATAATATCTAATCATTTTGCAGGGCTAAACGTGTCGCTATCTGCGTTAAAAAACTCTCATTTAGAACAACTAAATAGCGAATTTTTTGCCTTGCTATCGACACGTTTTTCCATCCTCAAAATAGATTACTTATGCGGATTGGTATTATTTCAACTTTCAGCTTAAATAATTTATTTTGCGAATTAGCATTATTTATTGTATTCGTTAGCGGCTTTTTCCTCTGCGAGCTCTTCTTTAAGCTTACGTATTTTTAAGCCTTGCTCTTGCCCACGGTGCCTTGCGTAATATGTGCAGCCAATAAACATGGCAGAGGCAAACACAAGCTCTAATAACACCCATATTAGCTCATCAGGTGCAGCCCATAGCATGGTTAAGCCGTGTATAAAGTACAACATAACAACAAAGTTAGCCCAGGCGTAAGTGTAAGTGTTGTCTTTAATAAAGCCTCTTAAGGGCAACAGTAAAGGGATTATAGGCACAAACAAGGATACAACACTTGCGTTGCCATTTAGCGGAGGTACAAAGTACATCCACAGAGGAAATAAAAGTAATAAACCCACATAGCCAAAAATAGCGGTGCGCTGAAATTTTACAGTAATTGGCTTTTTAGCAGGGGTGTCAGCGGTATTCATTGAAGTTTTCTCGCAATGTGAGTGAGGCGTTTACCAACGCTTTGGCATATTTTAATTTCGTCTTTACTTAAGGTATTAGTATTACTACTGCCGGCTACATGCGTTGCCCCGTAAGGTGTGCCGCCGGTTTGCGTAGCTAGTAACTCTGGTACTTCGTAAGGTACCCCTAATAACATCATGCCGTGGTGTAGTAGCGGTAATGATAAATTAAGTAAGGTGGCTTCATTGCCGCCATGCATACTGCTTGACGATGAAAACACACAGGCTGGTTTATCTATTAACTGGCCTTTTAGCCATAGATCGCTGGTGGTTTCCCAAAACGTTTTTGCTTGCGATGCCATCATGCCAAATCGGGTAGGTGTGCCAAACGCAAGGCCGTCGCAATTTATTAAATCATCTTTTGTAATTACTATATCGTGCGGATTTTTAGCAACAAAGGTACGCAATACGGCTGTGGCACCCTGTTGCTCTATAGACTCGGCTATTTCGTGCGCCATAGCCTCAACCGAGCCATGGCTTGAGTGATACAGGACAACAATGCGAGTCGTCATTATAATACGCTTAATACGTTTTCAGGCGGACGGCCAAGGGCTGCTTTACCGTTGTTTTGTACAATAGGGCGTTCAATAAGTTTAGGGTTGTCTACCATGGCGTTTATTAGCGCTGACTCGTTGGTTTCTTCTTTTAGGTTAAGCGCTTTGTATGCATCTTCTTTTGTGCGCATTAGCTGGCGAGCTGAGCTAAAACCTAATTGTTCTAAAAGTTGGCTTATTTGCTCATGGTTAAGCGGTGTTTTTAAATACTCTACTACGCTTGGTGTTACGCTGTTTTGTTCTAGTAATGCGAGGGTTTCACGCGATTTAGAACAACGTGGATTATGATAAATAGTCACTGACATACAATTAGTTCCAAAATGTAATTTGCCGCTATTTTAGGGCAAGCGCTGGCAGACTTAAAGCCTTGCCAGCTCTTTTTGTAAACGGCGATACTGAGTAAGCAAGGCTTTTAAGCGTTGCTGTTTAACCAGCTCTGTGGGTTCTACGAAGTTAAGCGCTTTTTGGATTTCGTCTGCGGCTTTAATATACGCGCCATATTGAGATAACACATCAGCATTGGCCTCGTGATAAGCGGCAAGCTTGTCTTGTTTTTTATAGGCATCGGCTAATAGCTGTTTACCTAAGTTGTGATCGGGTTTTTCAAGTAAAAAGCTTTTTAAAATGTTTTCAGCTAATTCAAACTGCTCAGCCTCTAATGCCGCATTTGCATAGTTTAAAGTTATAACTTGGTTGTTAGGGCGATAGTTGTTTAGTTCAGCCAAAAACTTTACCGCTTCGTCGGCTTTTTTTTGCGCTATTAGTAAATCGGTATGGGTATCGATATAGAATAAATTTTTAGGACTTTGCGCTAATAGTGGCTCTAAAATTTCGGCGGCTTCATCTAGTTTATCTTGATCAAGTAAGCTTATGCCCAAGCCGTATTTAAGCGCGGTGTTGTTGTAACTGTTTTCGCGCATTAATTTTTTAAATAACGCTTCGGCATTTTCGGGCTTATTGGCATAACGAGCAAGTACTCGGCTTTTTGCTAAATTAAACTCAAGGCTTGGGTTTAAATGGCGCACAGGGAATTGCTCTGCACGTAGGCGTACGTCAGATACACGGCTCTCTGGCAATGGGTGAGTCAGTAAAAAAGCGGGTGGTTTGTACTTATATCTTATTTGCGCTGAAAGTTTAGTTAAAAATTCACTCGATGCACGGGCGTCAAAACCGGCGTTATTAAGGGTTTGCATACCAATTCTGTCGGCTTCTTGCTCGGCAGCACGGCTGTGAGTTAATTGGCTAAACGCAGCTTGGGTTTGGTTAGCCGAAATAATAGCAATACCTGCATCGGGAGCAACAACGGTGGCTAATATACCGGCTATCATGCCTGCAATAGTCAGAGCGCTGTTATCTTGTTGTTGCTGAATACGACGAGCTAAATGGCGCTGAGTTACGTGCGCTATTTCGTGCCCAAGTACAGAAGCAAATTGGCTTTCGTTATCTGATTGCGCAATAAGCCCAGTATGCACACCGACATGCCCGCCATAAAAAGCAAAGGCGTTAATTTCGTTGTTATTTACCCAAAAAAACGAAAAAGGAAAACGCACGTCGTTTGCATTAGCCACAAGTTTTCGGCCAAGTGTGGTTAAGTATTCGTCTAAAACGGGGTCGTTTACTACCGGTGATGAGCCTCTTATTTGCATCATCATCACTTCGCCAATGGCTTGTTCTTTTTCAAGTGGCAAAACTTGTAGCGCAGACGTGCCTAAATCGGGTAGCGTAAAGTTTGTTTGTGCCTTTAACGGCTCACTAACCAGTAGGCTAAAGGTAAGCGCGGCACTGCATAAAGTGATAAAGGCTGATTTTAGCTGCATTTTATTCCTTGTTAATTTGTTCACCAATGGCAATTTTTGCTATGTCAATTTCATCGCTGCTTGCACGGCTGTCTTTTTCGCACAATTGGTAGAGTTCTTTTATTGTGACTCCATCAAGCTTTACAACGTTCAATTCCTGCTGCAAAAATTTAATAATTTTATGTACTACCTTATGTGCATGTAAAATAATGGCTTTATCGGCTTTGTCGCCGCGCTCAAAATAAAAGCCAATAAACTTATGGAGCTGATTTATGCGGATCAGGTTTTTCATTGAATGCGGATCCCATACTTTAAACTCCATAAAGCGGTTATCTTTAACGTATTGATCAATAATTATATCTTTAGCATAGGGTTGCACCCAGAGCTCAAAGCCTCGGTCGGTAAATACTTGGTGTAGCGCTATACGCGGCTTATGCTTGGTGTGTATTTCACCAAAATCATCTTCATAGCCATCGAGTAAGTCTAAGTTCCAATTGCGTTTATTGATCAGGCTTTTTACAGCGTTATCAAATCCGTGCTCCAATATTCCTTCAGATTCGCTGACCGAAGAAGCAACAAGATGATAAAAAGGCGGGAGCTCACCCCAGTTTATCTGCTTTTTATACCAATTAATCTCTTTGAGAGTTGGATTACTAGGTAGTTGCGCTTTATTATGCGTGCCAGGCATTAACTTATCCTTACTGCTAATTATGTTATAAGGATAAACCATTGCTGGAATGGTTTTAAGAAAAAGTTACTGCTGTTCACATTTTATAAATAGAATGACCGACAATATGCGACTTATTATTCATTTTACTTAGCGAGTAAAGTAGTTATGTTAGAGTGCGATTTAAAAAAATTTAAATGCCCACAACAGTTTGTACAATTTAAATTAGCGCTTCGTAATGCGCAGTCATCTAATAAGGCAATAACGTTTAGTATAAATAACGATGAAAGCGCAGATGATATTACGCGTTTTTTAAGCAAAAATGCATATACATATAAATTTGATCAACACCTAGGACTATTACTAGTGGAGCCATTGCATGTTTGAATACGTTAAAACATGGTACGAAAGAAAGTTCTCAGATCCTCATTCAGTCACCTTACTTTTTTTACTCATTGCCTCTGTGGCATTACTGTACTTTTTTGGCTCGTTAATTGTTCCTGTGTTAGTGGCATTGGTGATTGCTTATTTACTTGATTGGCCGGTTGTACACTTAGAGCGCTTTGGGTTAAAACGCTTTAGCGCCACAGTCATTGTAATGCTGATTTTTACCGGGGTTATGCTTACTCTTATTTTGGTTATTGGCCCAGTACTTTGGAAGCAAACCAGTAATTTAGTACAAGAAACCCCGCACATGGTAGAGCAAGGTAAGTCATTTTTAATGGCCTTACCGCAGCAATACCCCAGTTTAATTAATGCCGAGCAGGTCCAAGCTATCGTGGCAAGTGTAGAAGCAAAGGCGCTCGAATTTGGCCAAGTTATTGTCTCGTTTTCACTTACTTCGTTAAAAGATGTTGTGGCATGGCTTATTTATTTGGTGCTTGTACCCTTACTTGTATTTTTTATGCTTAAAGACAAGCTTGAGCTTACAAGCAGTGCCGCTACGCTTATTCCGCAGCAGCGACGGTTAATTTTGCAAGTGTGGCACGAAATGAACCAGCAAATAATGAATTATATTCGAGGCAAAGTATTCGAAATTTTAATTGTGGGTGGCACCTCGTTTATTGCCTTTACTGTACTTGATTTACGTTATGCAGCTTTACTTGGCGTGCTGGTTGGGTTTTCGGTGTTAATTCCGTTTGTAGGTGCAGCATTGGTTACCATACCGGTTGCGGCGGTGGCGCTGTTTCAATTTGGTCTCGAAACGCAGTTTTGGACCATATTAATAATTTACGGGATCATTCAGGCGCTCGATGGCAATGTATTAGTGCCTTTGTTGTTTTCTGAGGCCGTTGATTTAAATCCCGTATTTATTATTGTTGCAGTGCTATTTTTTGGTGGCTTATGGGGTTTTTGGGGCGTGTTTTTTGCCATTCCGCTCGCATCGCTTGTTAAAGCGCTAATAAATGCCTGGTCATCAACCCATGGAGAAATAACAAAAGAGCGGGCACAGTAACGTACTTTTAGTTTAAAAAAGCATAGTAAACGCACCTAAGTTACTAATTGATTATTACCCAATGAGAACAAACTTATGTACTATTGGGTATAAGATATATTTTTTAGTAATAAAGGTGCATTTTTAATGTCTGAGTTTTTATTGCACGATGAACAAGCAGCCCAAGTTTATCTTGATGCAAACGCTACAACACCTGTTTTACCCTGTATTGCCGACGTGGTGTCGCACACCATGCAAATTTGTTTTGGTAACCCTTCAAGCCCCCATATTAGCGGTATACAAGCTAAGTATTTATTAGAACAAACAAGGCAAAATGCACGCCATGTTATTGGTGCGCCCGATGGCGATATTCTTTTTACCTCAGGCGCAACAGAGGGCATACAAACAGCCATTGTTTCAACGCTCATTCATGCTAAAAATCATACGATTAAAAACCCTGTATTATTGTACGGGGCAACTGAGCACAAAGCGGTGCCTAATACGTTAAAACATTGGAATAGCGTTTTAGGCATTAACGCCCAATTACTGGCTATTCCTGTTGATAGTAAAGGGGTTTTAGATTTAGCGTTTATTAGTGAGCACATAAATAACGCGCTAATGATTTGCACCATGGCGGTTAATAACGAAACCGGTGTTTATCAAGACTTAAACGCTATAGAACATACTATTCGCAGCCGTAATAAATCAGTGTCTTGGATGGTTGATTGTGTACAAGCCTTAGGTAAACAAGCGCTAGCGCTTAGTAGTACCAGCATAGATTATGCCCCGTTTTCGGGCCATAAACTCTATGCACCAAAAGGTATTGGTTTTTTATACATTAAAAATGGCAGTGCCTATACGCCATTTATTGCGGGGGGCGGGCAAGAAAGCGGCATGCGCTCTGGCACCGAAAACCTACCAGGCATAGCAGGGCTTAATAAACTGTTTAACTTGCTGCTAGATAAAAACGACGACACATTTAAGTCGGTTGAGGTATTAAATAGCTACAGAGCGCAACTGCTTAATGCGCTGCAAAGTACCTTTGGTGATATAACCTTTAATCACGATTTTTCACATTCTGTACCTACCACCCTTAATTTTGCTGTTGATACGCTTACCTCCAAAGAGGTTATTGATTTATTTGACGCAGCAGGCATTAGAGTGAGCGGTGGCTCGGCGTGCAGTACAGGGGCAACACGCAGTTTTGTGCTTGATGCAATGGGGGCAACTAATTGGCAAAGTGAAAACGCCATTAGGCTGTCTTTTGGGCCTGCTGCAACCGAGCAGCAAATTAGCCAAGCATGCAAGCGTATATGCTCGTTAAAGGCGGTATTAGAGGCCAATTGCTTAATTGTTTCTGACAGTGCGTCGCCAAAGCAAGAAGTGTGCGCGCTGGGGTTAACACAATTTAGGCATAAAGGAGCGTGTAGCTGGCTGTATGTTAGTGACGACGACAGTGCCGTTATCATTGACCCCGTATTAGAGCTTATTCCGCGCTTTGAAAAAATAGTGAGCACACAACAGCTCAACGTAAAAGCAATTTTAGATACCCACCAGCATCAAGACCGTCCAAGCGCAGTGGCTTTGTTAAATGAAGTACTAGGCACAACGCATGCGATGCAAAATAGCATTGAGCTTGGTACAAAAACGTTAACCATAAAGCCAACCCCAGGGCACAGTAAAGACAGCGTTAGTTATTTATTAAAAGAGCGCACCACAGGCCATATTGATTATTGTTTTTGCGGTGATTTAATTTTACCTGCAGGACTTGGTAATACCTCGCTTGAAGGGGGCAGTGCAACGCAAATGGCACACTCACTTATTACCCTTGCTGAGCAAATAAGTGACGATACGGTTATTTGTTCGGGGCATGACTATCAGCAATGCTTTGCCATTAACTGGCGTACTGTACGTGCACAAACGCCTTTGCTTAGCTCGTTATTAAATGGAGAAATAAGTACGGCGCAATTTGCACAGCTAAAAGCGCAACACGATCAGCTACATAGGCAAACCAGTAACCAATTGTGTGGCTATGTACAGGCGGCGGTACAAACAGACACTAAGCAGCTAGACTTTACGCAAGCTAAAGCGTTACTAACGCAAAAAAATGTGTATTTAATTGATACCCGTGAGCCGTATGAACATGGCGCAATTAATGTGGCGGAGCTTTTTGCCGCGCCTTTAGCTAATAAGCTTAATATTTCACTTAGCCGTATGGCTAACGCCATAGTACAAAATCAATTAAACCCGCAGCACACCTATATATTACTGTGTAGAAGCGGCAATCGTTCTAAAATTGCAGCGGCAAATTTACAGCAATTAGGCTTTGCGAATATTTATAACGTAGCGGGTGGTTTGGCGTTGGTGAGCTAATTATGGGCCTAGATTTGAGGATGTTTTAACCATCTATAAAGCTAGGCGAGTGCATACGATGCATTTTATGCTTTGGGCCTATAATGTTTCGAAGTTTAATTTGCAGCAGTGTGTTTGCTATTTTTACATGGATGTTTGCCAGTAGCGTAACGCAGGAGCCGTTACTGAACCCATTAGGGAACAAACCTCGCGCCAGGATTAAATTGTTCCTAGTTTGTACATATTTTAATCCTAAAAGGTCAACAGACCCTAATTCATGAATATTTAATAAATGTTGTTTAAACTATTAAATGCTTAAAATTTGTGGGTAATTAATTCATAAAATTTTTATGATACCGGTGTCAAAAGTAAAAAATTGCGTTATTATCTGCATCATAAATTATAAAAACAGCATTTTTATTGCTTTTTTCGTTATACTAAGCGCTTGCTTTTTTACTAGCACTACGCGCAATTAGCGAAGTCTTTTTACCTAAAACTGTTTTTAAATCATTAATTTAAATATTTTAGAGGATATTTACATGTCTAATCGTTCGCAATTAGCAAGTTGGCAAGCACTGCAAAATAGTGCCGCGCAGATGAAACAAACCCATCTAAAAACGTTATTTGCACAAGATGATACACGATTTGATGCATTCTCTACTCAAATTCCGGGTGTGTTGTTTGATTATTCAAAGCAGCGTATTGATAAAACTATTTTTGCACAACTCATCGAGCTTGCTAAAGAGTGTGACATTGCCTCTTGGCGCGACAAGATGTTTAGCGGTGAAAAAATCAATATTACAGAAGAGCGTGCTGTTCTTCATACTGCTTTACGTAATCGTGCCCATACACCTTTAGTTGTTGATGGCGAAGACGTAACGCAAGCGGTTGATAACGAATTAGCAAAAATTAAAACCTTTGTAGAAAAAGTACGCAGTGGGCAGTGGGTAGGCTACACAGGTAAAGCAGTAAAAGATGTGGTAAGCATTGGTGTAGGTGGTTCAAACCTAGGCCCGCAAATGGCAACCGAAGCGCTAAAAGCACTTGCTGATGACACTTTAAATGTTCATTACGTATCTAATGCTGACGGTGTTCAAATTGCCTCTGTGTTAAAAGCAATTGACCCAGAAACAACCTTGTTTGTTATTTCATCGAAAACATTTACCACATCAGAAACCATGACCAACGCCAAAACGGCCGTTGATTGGTTTTTACAAACAGCAAAAGATGACAGCGCCATTGCTAAGCATTTTGTTGCTGTTAGCACAAACTTAGAAAAAACCGCAGCCTTTGGTATTAGCGATGAAAACGTATTCACTATGTGGGATTGGGTAGGGGGTCGCTTTTCACTTTGGAGTGCGATAGGCTTACCAATTGCGTTATACCTAGGTTATGACGCGTTTGAAGCCATTTTAGAAGGCGCATTTGAAGTAGATGAGCACTTTAAAGCCGCTCCATTTGAGCAAAATATTCCGCTTATAATGGCACTACTTAGTGTATGGAATACCAGCTTTTTAGGCTTTACGTCGCAAGCTATTTTACCGTACGACCAAGCGCTTCATATGTTACCTGCGTATTTACAACAAGGTGAGATGGAAAGTAACGGTAAACACGTAAACTTTGCAGGCGAAACCGTACCTTATACAACGGTTCCTATTATTTGGGGTATGACCGGTATTAACGGCCAACATGCGTTTTATCAGTGCTTACACCAAGGTAATGTAATTGTACCTGCTGATTTTATAGCCTCAGTTAAGCCGCAGGTAGCCGTAGATAAGCATCACGATATTTTATTATCTAACTTTTTAGCGCAAACAGAAGCAATGATGAGCGGTGTAGATGCACAGCAAGTCACAGAAGATTTAGCCGCTAAAGGTAAAACACAAGCGCAAATTGATGAGTTACTAAATCATAAAATTCATCAGGGGAATCGCCCTACAACATCTATACTGCTAGATACAGTTGATGCAAAAACAGTAGGACGCTTAATTGCGCTGTACGAACATAAAATTTTCTGCCAAGGCATAATTTTAGAAATTTGCTCATTTGATCAATGGGGTGTAGAGCTTGGTAAAGGCCTTGCCTCTAAAATTGAAAGCGAACTAACCGATGACAGCGTAAAACACGCCCACGATAGTTCAACAAATGGCTTAATCGCGTACTACAAGCAACACCGTACGCAGTAATATATTCGCTTATGTAAATAAGCAAACCGAGTACCTTTGAACGGGTAGCGCTGGAGTTCTTAGGGCCTGTATTTTTGTGAGAGGATTTACAGGACTCCTAAGACTCATTTAATTGTGCGAACAGTCAAATAATAAATAAAACGCCATAGCGTAAAACATTCAATAGGCTTTTATTAACACTAAGAGCCACTGTCATTCAAGCACTAAACCTGCATACCAAGCGGCTTATGGAAGTCGCTTTTAGGTATTACAAACGTAGAGAGTAACTATGCTTAATCCTTTTGATATTATAATTTTTGGGGGCGGTGGTGATCTTGCGTTACGCAAATTGCTACCTGCAATGTACAGAGCATATCAAGAAGGCAACTTACCAGAAGGCTCGCGTATTCTGCCTACAGTGCGTGAAGAAAGTAAGCGTGCTGACTACATAGAAACAGCACACAACGCACTGAAAGAATTTTTAAGTAAAGGCGAATTTAACGCTAAAGATTGGAAAGCATTTTCTACTTATTTAGTGCCTGTAGTAAGCAACGTAACTGAAGCTGACGACAACTGGGATGTACTTAAAGGCATTTTAGATGAGCACGACAGCAATAAATCTCGCGTATTTTATTTATCACTTCCGCCTGCTGTTTACGGCACATGTTGTGAAATTTTATCAACGAAAGGTTTGATCACACCCACTTCACGTGTGGTTGTTGAAAAGCCAATTGGTTACTGCGGCGAATCAGCAGAGGCTATCAATGGTAAAATTGCAGAGTTTTTTGATGAAGAGCAAATTTTCCGTATTGACCACTACTTAGGTAAAGAGACAGTACAAAACTTAATGGCACTGCGTTTTTCAAATTCACTGTTTGAAAACATGTGGGATGCTAAATCTATTGATAATATTCAAATTAGTTTATCTGAAACGGTAGGCCTTGAAAGCCGTGCTGGTTTTTACGATAAAGCCGGTGCACTGCGCGACATGGTGCAAAACCACCTATTACAGTTATTGTGTTTAGTGGCAATGGAATCACCAAATAAACTAAACGCAAATAGCATCCGTACTGAAAAACTTAAAGTATTAGAAGCACTTCGTCCGTTACTTGAAGGTGACGTAGATGAAAATATCGTTCGCGGTCAATACGTACCAGGGGATTTAAACGGTAAAATTGTACCAGGTTACTTAGAAGAGCTTAACGAAGGTTCAAGTAAAACAGAAACCTTTGTGGCTATTCGTGCACACATTGATAACTGGCGCTGGGCGGGGGTACCTTTTTATCTTCGTACTGGTAAGCGTATGGCTAAACGTTGTGCAGAAATTGTGGTTGAGTACAAAAAAGTATCGCACAATATTTATGAAGAGAACGTGGGTAATATTGAGCCAAACCGCCTTGTTATTCGTTTGCAGCCGGAAGAGACGATTCAATTAACGCTTATGTCTAAGCGCCTTGATAATCTTGAAATGCAATTAGAGCCGGTAACGATGAATATTGAGCTTTCTCAAGCATACAGCAACGGTTTCCATTCTGATGCGTACAAACGCTTAATGCTTGATGCTGCAGCTAATAACCCATCGTTATTTATACACCGTGACGAAGTTCGTCAAGCGTGGAAATGGATAGATCCAATTATTGAGCGCTGGCAAACCAAAGGCAAACCTGCACTTTACCGTGCTGGTAGCTGGGGACCGGATGATGCTGATGAATTATTAGCTGAAAACAACCACGTGTGGTTTAACACAGGCGATAAGGCGTAAGGCATGGCAACACTTGTTGAAAAATTTTTTGACTCAAAAGATGAGTTAACCGCTGAGCTATCACACACGCTTGAGCAATCTTTACGTGATGGCACAAAAAGTGATGGCCGTGCTGTGCTAATGGTATCGGGCGGTTCGTCTCCGGCGCCAGCGTACAAGCACTTATCAACGCTTGATTTAGATTGGCAAAATGTAGATGTTGCCATGGTTGATGAGCGCTGGGTTGAGCCAAGCCACGAAAAAAGTAACGAAGCGTTTATAAAAAGCACCTTGTTACAAAATTACGGCAGTGCCGCTAATTTTATTACCATGAAAAACGATGCAGCAACGGCCGAGCAAGGTACACAAGTATGTGAAGCCGCTTATGGCGCTTTAAAAGCACCGTATGATGTAACAATTTTAGGCATGGGCCCAGATGGCCATACAGCGTCTTTGTTCCCCCATGCGCAGGGCCTTGAGCATGGTTTAACAACACAGCAAACTGTGTGCGCTATTAATGCAATAGAAAGTGACGTGACAGGCAGCATTACAGAACGCATGACACTGACTTTAAATGCAATAGCAAACTCTAAAGTGGTTAAACTCCTGATCAGTGGTGAAGAAAAGCTAGCGGTATACAAGCAAGCTAAAGCGGGTGGCGATGTAAACGATATGCCACTTCGCGCTGTGCTAAACCACCCAAGCATAAATATTGAAGTGTATTGGGCGCCTTAATTTAGCCGCTCATTTACAGTTTAAAAAGGCAGCTTAATTAAGCTGCCTTTTTATTTGGCTAAATAACGTGCTAAAGCTATTCAAAAAACACCGTCAAACTGTTAACCAATGTTAATGGTTTTTATGGCGCTGTATTAAAATCACTCGTTATTTGTACTGTTTTTGAGCGTATTGGTTGAGTTTTTATTGTCTTTTTTTTAGCAACGCCTAGATTTAGTTAAACTTTATTTTTTCATGACGGTTGTCATAAAACTTTCCCTTCCTTTTTTCGTTCAAAAGCATTAGCCTAAAGGCATTAACAATGAAACATATATATTAAAAATAAACGGAGCAGTAACATGGCGGAGCAACAAGTACAGCCTTTACACAACGAAAAGCATGCCAACACTAAAATTCAAAACGGCATCAACGTTGAATTTATGAAAACTCAACATTTAGTGCCAGTAGTTGCACATGAGTTTGCACGCGTAGCAAATGAATTCCCAATGTCTTTTGTTAAAAACAACGAAAGCGGTACTTTCCAAGCAGTTGCAATGTTTGGCCTAGAGCCAGGCGAAAACCTGTTTGTAGAAGATGGTAAATGGACAGCAGCTTTTGCTCCTATGGCATCAACGCGTTACCCATTAGGTCTAGTAAAGCACCCTGAGCAAGATCAGTACGGTATTGTGATTGACGAAGCAAGCTCGCTTGTAGGTGAAGAAGAAGGCAACGCATTATTTGAAAACGGTGAAGAAACAGACTACTTAAAACGTCGTAAAGAGTCTTTAGTGTCTTTCATTGAGTTTTCTCAAGTAACAGAAGCATTCACTAAATACTTAGCTGATAAAGAGCTACTAGTAGCGCAAACGCTAACAGTAGACATTAAAGGCGAGAAAAAAGACATCAACGGTATTTACCTTATCGATGAGAAAAAACTTAACTCGCTTAGCGATGAAGAGTTTTTAGAGCTTCGTAAGCGCGGTTACTTAGCACCTATTTATTCGTTCTTAACATCTACTCACCAAGTAGCACGTTTAGCACGTTTAAAAGCTAAGCAAGACGCGTAATTACATACACGTTTAGTAAAAAGCGCCTGATGGCGCTTTTTTTGTGCCATTAATCTTACTCTATGCCAATTGGGTTAAAAAGTAGGGATGATGCAGGGAAATAACACCCTCGTATTTCGCATTATTATTAGGCTGTTTATTAGCTGCTTAAATAAAGCGCTAACTTAATGCCGTTGATATTAGTTGAAAAAATACGTGTAACCATTCAAAGTAAATTCAATACTAAATTTAAAAAGAGCGCACTATGAAAAAAACATTCTTATTGTCAGTTTTAGCCAGCGGCTGCTTAACACTAAGCACGCAAGTATTAAGTGAACAAGCCCCGTTTGCTATAGCGATTCATGGTGGAGCAGGCACAATTGAAAAAGCAAAATTTACCCCAGAGCAAGAAAAAGCCTACCGAGCAAAACTAGCCGAAGCTGTTGAAGCAGGTTACAGCGTACTTGAAAAGGGCGGCGAAAGTTTAGATGCAATCACCACTGCTATTGAAGTATTAGAGCAGTCGCCTTACTTTAATGCTGGGCGCGGTGCAGTGTACACTTATGATGGCAGCCATGAGCTTGATGCCTCAATAATGGATGGGCGAAACCGTCAAGCGGGTGCGGTCGCTGGCGTAAAGCACATAGAAAGCCCAATTCAATTAGCCCGCTTAGTAATGGATAACTCAGTACATGTAATGCTTAGTGGTCAAGGCGCTGAAGAATTTGCAAAAGAGCAGGGCGTTGCGCTGATAGAAAATAATATATTTGATACTAAGCACCGTTATGAAGCACTTATAAAAGCAAAGCAAAAATTAGAAAAAGAAAAAGCAACCAGCAAAAACTACCAAGCTGCGCATAAAGCCCTGCCAACAAATTATAAAATGGGCACCGTAGGCGCAGTGGCACTTGATAAAAACGGCAATTTAGCCGCAGGTACATCTACAGGTGGCATGACCGCAAAACGCTTTGGCCGCATTGGCGATTCCCCTGTTATTGGCGCGGGTACATTTGCTGAAAACGATTCGTGTGCGGTGTCGGCCACCGGTCACGGCGAGTATTTTATTCGTTACAGTGTTGCCAGTGATATTTGTGCACGCGTTAAATATCAAAATAAAAGCATTGAACAAGCTGGGGATGAGGTTATTAACCAAGTACTTGCGCCTATAGGTGGTACAGGTGGGGTTATTATTGTAGATGCTAAAGGTCATATTAGTATGCCATTTAATACCTCGGGCATGTACCGAGCAAGCAAATCGAACACACAATCAACCTTTGTGGGCATTTTTAAAAACCAATAGCGTGATATATAAGCCTTATAGGGATTGTAGGATTAACGCTGCGCGTTTATTTTGATACTATTAGCCCTCATTTATTAAATTTATAAGGTGTGCGGGTGGTAAACCTAGGTCAGTTGTTTGGCGAGCTTAAAACGTGCTTAAAAAAAGATCAGTTTATATTTAAAAAACGCTTACATGGCGTAAAAAAAATACAAGACGAGACTAAGCAGGCCAATGCCCTTGAAAAAATAGCGGCTGATATTACCCGCAGCCAGCAGCTACGTGAAAAACGTTTAGCTGAGCTGCCCGCTGTAACGTACCCTGAGCAATTACCGGTAAGTCAAAAAAAGGACGTCATTAAAGACGCCATTGCGAATAATCAAGTGGTGATTATTGCCGGTGAAACAGGCTCAGGTAAAACCACGCAAATACCAAAAATGTGTTTAGAGCTTGGCCGTGGGGTTGATGGCTTTATTGGCCATACCCAGCCAAGACGTTTAGCCGCGCGCAGTGTAGCTAACCGTATTGCTGAGGAGATGAAATGTGAGCTTGGCCAACAAATCGGTTTTAAAATACGTTTTAGCGATCAGGTCTCTAATAATACGTATGTAAAACTGATGACCGACGGTATTTTGCTCGCCGAAATACAACAAGACCGCTTTTTAAATCAGTACGACACCATCATTATTGATGAAGCCCATGAGCGCAGCTTAAATATCGATTTTATTTTAGGGTATTTAAAAAACTTACTGCCAAAGCGCCCCGACTTAAAAGTTATTATTACCTCGGCGACCATTGATCCTGAACGTTTTTCAAAGCACTTTGATGATGCGCCAATTATTGAAGTGTCGGGACGTACATTCCCCGTTGAGGTGCGCTATAACCCTATAAGCGATATAAATAAAGACGCTATGGAAGCCGAAGGCGACCAACTGCAAGGTATTTTTGATGCGGTAGATGAGCTGTGCGCTGAAGGGCCAGGGGACATTCTCATATTTTTAAATGGCGAGCGCGAAATACGCGATACCGCAGAGGCGCTCTCTAAACGTAATTTAAAACACACCGACGTATTACCACTTTATTCGCGCTTATCTAACGCAGAGCAAAACCGTATATTTGCCCCGCATTCGCGCCGCCATATTATTTTATCAACCAACGTGGCCGAAACCTCATTAACAGTGCCGGGTATTCGCTATGTAATAGACCCAGGTACAGCGCGTATTAGCCGTTACAGCTATCGTACTAAAGTACAGCGTTTACCTATTGAGCCTATTTCTCAGGCAAGTGCGAACCAACGTATGGGACGCTGTGGCCGTGTTGAAGCGGGTATTTGTATACGTTTATACTCGCAAGATGACTTTATATCTCGCCCAGAATTTACAGACCCAGAAATACTGCGCACTAATTTAGCCTCTGTTATTTTGCAAATGTTGGCATTAGGGCTTGGCGATATGAGCGAGTTTCCGTTTGTACAAGCGCCAGATAGTCGCAATATTAACGATGGTTTAACCCTACTTGAAGAACTTCAGGCGATTAAGCCGAGTAAAAAGCGCCATCAAACGAGTTTAACGCAATCAGGGCGTGAGCTTAGCCGCTTACCGGTCGACCCGCGCTTAGCTAAAATGGTGTTGACGGCTAATAAGCTCGGTGCACTACGAGAAGTTATTATTATTGTGGCAGCGCTATCGATTCAAGACCCCCGAGAGCGCCCGCAAGAAAAACGCGCCGCAGCGAACGAAAAACACAGTCGCTTTGATGACCCTGACTCAGATTTTATTGCTTTTTTAAATCTTTGGAATTACCTAGAAGAGCAGCAAAGTGAGCTGACAAATAGCCAGTTTAGAAAGTTGTGCCAAAAAGACTTTTTAGCTTATATGCGTATTCGTGAGTGGCAAGACATTGTTTATCAAATAAGCACTGTGTGCAACGAAATGAAAATTAAAGCCACCACGCAAGTGGCAGACTCTGAGCTAATACACAAAGCGCTACTGAGCGGCATGTTAAGTCACATAGGCTTTAAAGACGAAAAGCAAATATATAAAGGCGCTCGCAATAGCCAGTTTCATATTTTTCCGGGTTCTGGGTTATTTAAAAAGAGCCCCAAATGGATTATGTCGGCAGAGCTGGTAGAGACCAGTAAACTATACGCACGTATTAATGCAAAAATAGATATTAATTGGGTAGAGCCCCTTGCACAGCATTTAGTAAAACGAAGCTATTCTGAGCCGCATTGGGAGAAAAAACCAGGCGCTGTTATCGCGTTCGAGCAACAAACCTTGTACGGCTTATTGGTGGTTAATAAACGCCGCTGTGTGTATAGCAATATAGACCCTAAAGTTAGCCGTGAGCTGTTTGTACGCACCGCCCTTGTAGAGCAAGAGCTTGGCTTAAATGAGCAATTTTTAGCGTACAACCGCGAGCTAATAGAAGATATTCAGGTGCTTGAGCATAAATCGCGACGTCGCGATATTTTGGTTGATGAGCAAACGTTATTTGAATTTTACGATAAAAAAATACCTAAAGAAATCAACAACCGTGCAGCCTTTATTAAGTGGTATAAAGCCCAAAAGCAAAAAGATAAACGCTACCTATACATGACCCGTGAAGAGCTTATGCAACACGGTGCAAGTAATATTACTGAGTTTGATTACCCTGACACATGGCAGCAAGATAATATTATTTTTCCGCTGAGCTATCATTTTGATCCAGGACAAGCTGTTGATGGGGTAGCTGTACAAATACCGGTAGCACTTTTAAACCAAGTGCAAGAAACCGGGTTTGATTGGCACATACCTGCCTTTAGGCATGAGCTAATAAGTGGTTTAATTAAATCGTTACCTAAGTCGTTACGTCGTAACTTTGTACCTGCTCCCAATTACGCTGATGCTGTACTGGCAGCCATTGAACCTATGCAAGGCAGCTTACTTGATGCACTTACTACACGCTTACTAAGAATGACAGGCGTAAAAGTAGATATAGAAGCGTGGGATTTAAACGCACTGGCGCCTCATTTAAGATTGCAGTTTGAGGTGCGTGATGAGCACGACAAATTGCTTGCACGTGGGCTAGATTTAGCAAAACTAAAAGCACAGCTGCAAGGTAAAGTAACTGATACGCTATCAAAGGTGGCCGATAAAGGCATTGAAAAAGCCGATTTAACACAGTGGGACTTTGGCGCTTTGCCTGCCTCGTACGTTAAAAAGCAAGGCCAATACGAAATAAAAGCTTACCCAGCGCTGGTAGATAAAAAATCCACAGCGGCAATTGAGCTCTTTGATAGTGAAGAAAAAGCCCAGCAGGCGCATCAGCAAGGTTTACGGCGTTTAGTTTTATTAAATGTGCCGTCGCCAATAAAGTACCTTCAGCAAAACTTGCCTAATAAAGCTAAACTGGGCTTGTACTTTAACCCGTTTGGGAAAATTGCAGATTTAATTGATGATTGTATTGCCGCTGGCGTAGACAGTTTATTAATAAAGCATGGCGATATACGCGATGAAAACGCTTTTGATAAAGTTAAAGAGCAAATTAGGGGCGAACTAGGCGATGCTGTGGTCGAAATTGCCACCCAGGTTGAACAAGTTTTAAGCATTGCTCACGCGTTACATAAAAAAATGAAAGGGCGTGTCGATTTAACTATGATAACTGCCCATGGCGATATAAAATCGCAGCTTGAGTCACTTATCTTCAAAGGGTTTGTGAGCGCTCACGGTGCGAATAAAATGCCCGACCTAATTCGTTATTTAAAAGCGATTCAAAAACGTTTAGAAAAACTGCCTGTTGATCCTAACCGCGATAGACTGTGTGTTTTAGAACTTGAAAAAGTAGCGCAAGAGTACAAAAAGCTCGTAAATAAAATTCCAAAAGGCTTACCTATTCCGCAACAGGTAAACGCTATTTTTTGGATGCAGCAGGAGCTTAGGGTGTCACTGTTTGCGCAAACCTTAGGTACCCCATATCCTATTTCTGCAAAACGCGTTATGAATGCGATAAAAGAGATAGAATAAAACTTGCATTTTCTATTAAGCTTAGTACCTTAATAGAAGGATTTATTTTTGGTTGAGAAGGAAGCGACATACCTATGTCCTCATCGGTTGAACATAAGATTAAGCGATTGTTAGTTGTAGATGACGAGTATTTTAATTATGAAATGCTTAAATCTGCCCTGACCTCAAAATTTGATGTTAGTTATGCTGACTCGGGTAAAAGCTGTTTGGCGTCTGCCATTGCTAACCCGCCGGATATTATTTTGCTTGATGTATGTATGCCTGGCCTCGATGGGTATGATACATGTCGGATGCTTAAGCACACGCCTGAAACTAAAAATATACCTGTTGTTATGGTTTCGGGCTTAGAGTCGCCCTCGGAAAAGCAAGCTGGCTTTGATGCAGGGTGTGATGCCTATGTAGTAAAACCGTTTTCGATGGGTACTTTATTTGAGCAAATAAACACGGTTGTTTAAAGGTGATGCATGTTTACTGAAGATAAGCGCAATTTTAGACGTATGCAGGTTAATACTCCTGCGCAATTAACAACAATAGAGCCTGTTGCTGGGCTTAATTATACCGCAGAATGTGTTGATTTAAGTGCCACTGGGTTATCACTACATTTAGATGACTTGCTTGAGCTCGATACTTTGCTACAGGTTAATATAGAGTCGACTCACCCAAGTATTGCCTCTTTAAATGCAACGGCTAAAGTTATACGTGCTAGCAAAGAAGATGATGGCACCATTACCGCAGGATTAGAAATAGTTCAGTTTAATTAAATTGAATTGAATTGAATTGAATAAACACCTAGCGGCTGGCTTTTGCTATTGCGGGTGTTAAATAACGTTCGATTTTATTACCTACGTCCTTGTAGGTAATAACAATAATTTTTAGTAAACCTTACAAATCAAGCCTTTTAAGTAAAAGCCTTCAGGGTAACTGCCAGCAATAGGGTGATCGGCCGCTTGATTTAAACGCTCCATAATCAATAGCTCTTTACCTGCATCTAGCGCAGCGTCTGCTACCACTTTTTGAAACAAGTTTTGCTCCATTAATCCAGAGCACGAGAAGGTAAGTAATGTACCGCCTGGTTTTAATATTTGCATAGCAATCATGTTTATATCTTTATAACCACGACATGCACCGGTTAACTGCGCTTTGTTGTCTGCAAATTTTGGTGGGTCCATCACAATAGTGTCAAACTGTTTGCCTTCCTCACGGTATTGGCGTAATAGCTTAAACACATCTTGTTTTACAAAATCGACTTTATTTAAATCTAAGTTATTGTGCTCTACGTTACGCTTAGCGGTATCCAGTGCTGGTTGTGATACATCAACATTAGTGACGTGTTTACAGCCACCACGCAGTGCGTAAAGTGAGAAAGTACCTGTGTAGCTAAAGCAATTTAATACGGTTTTATCTTTTGAAAAGCGCTCAAGTGCTGCGCGGCTATCACGTTGATCCAGGTAAAAGCCTGTTTTATGACCTTCTAAAATGTCTACTTCAAGCTTTAAGCCATTTTCTTCAATAACCACCGGCTCTGAAGGTTCGTTGCCCCACAGTACACCCTTAATAGGTTCTAAGCCTTCTTTGGTGCGCACGTCTACATCTGAGCGCTCATAAATATTCGCACCAGGAAAAATAGCCATTAACGCGCCTACAATTTCACCTTTATGGCGCTCAGCGCCGGCACTTAGTAATTGGCAAACTAAGGTGTTATCAAACTTATCAATGGTTACACCTGGCAAGTAGTCAGACTCAGCAGCACACAACCTAAAGCCAGTTAAACCGCCTTCGGCTATTGCATGCTCGCGGGCATGTAAAGCACGGCGTAAGCGACGCTCAAAAAAGTGTTGGTCTATTACTTCTTTTTCATCAAAGCTCCACACACGCGCTCTTATTTGTGAATGAGGGCTATAAGCAGCGGTGGCTAAAAACTTACCTTCGCTGTCGTGAATGGTGACCGTATCACCTAGGCCTGGTTTACCTTTAATTTTTTTGATGGCTTTTGAAAATAACCAAGGGTGTTTTCTTTTTAATGATTTTTCGCGACCAGCTTGTAGGTAAACGGCAGATGACATAAGGCTTCTCAGTTGTAATAAATAAGCGCTGTATTTTAGTCAAGCATAGGGCAACATACAATGAATGTTTTGCAAGGGAGGTGTAAAGCGCGTTAAAGTACGGATAATTCTCATATAAATTAGTTTTTTGGAACATCACTGTGGCCAACACTGCTTTAAGCCCTGAGTTACAACAGCTTGATTCTCAATGTCGCTCATTTATTACTTCGTTAATACATGCCGATGTAGCACACGACATAACGCATATTGAACGCGTAGTGCGTGTTGCCATTCAATTATGTCACGCCGAGCAAGCCAATATGAATATTGTTTTGCCAGCGGCGTGGATGCACGATTGTGTTGCGGTGGCAAAAAACCATCCCGATAGGGCAAAAGCATCTACCATGGCGGCAGATAAAGCGATTGCGTTTTTAAAATCAATTAATTACGACGCATGTTTGTTTGATGATATTCATCATGCTATTGCTGCCCATAGCTTTAGCGCCAATATAGCGGTTAAAACTGTAGAAGCGCAAATCGTGCAAGATGCCGATAGAATGGATGCACTCGGTGCAATAGGCGTTAGCCGTTGTATGAAAGTAGGGGGCTCTATTAGCCGCTTACTGTATAACCCTGATGACCCATTTTGTGTTAACCGCGAAGCAGATGATAAAACCTATACCCTTGATCATTTTTTTATTAAATTGCTTCATATTGCTAAGAGCATGAATACGCCCTCAGCTAAAGCCGAGGCAGAGCGACGCACAGAGTATATGTATGCGTTTTTAGAGCAGCTAAAATCAGAAATTGGTCAATAATATGAGCGCTCCTTTATTATCGGGCATTGATCATTGCCACCTTAATGTTGAAAACATCCAAGAAGCGCTAAAGTGGTACAAGCAGGTACTAGGCTTTAGCGTAGTTGAAGAGCTTGCCTTTTGGGATGAAAATGGCAAAGGGCCACTCACACTTGAAGATAGCGCAAAAACAACGCGTTTAGCGTTATTTGAAGGACAAGGGCGAAGCAAAGGTATTGCGTTTGCAGCCACCGGTGCACAGTTTATTTGTTGGGTTGATTATTTAAATGGCTTAAACATAAAAACTGTACTGGCCGATCACAGTGTAACGTTTTCGCTTTATTTTAAGGATAACAGTGGGAATAGCCACGAAATAACCTCTCATGACTACCCGCACATAAAAGCGGTATATGGTGATGTAAAACAAGGCTCACGCACGCGCAATACTTAGTGTTGCTCTTGATATGTGTTTTTAATTGCGATTATAGCATCTAGCTTATTTACAAATAAATTGATGAGGTGGGGGTCAAAGTGTTTACCCGCTTGTGCTTGCATATGCTCAAGCGCCTCTTCTACACCCCAAGCCTCTTTATACGGGCGTTTTGAGGTAAGGGCATCAAATACATCTGCAATAGCCACAATACGCCCTTCAACCGATATTTGTTCGCCTTTTAAACCATAAGGGTAGCCACTGCCATCCCACTTTTCGTGGTGCTCTATAGCCAGTTTATGGGCAAGTTGTAATAGCGGTGATGAGGAATTTGCTAAAATTTGTGCACCAATAGTCGCATGCTGTTTCATGTGGTCAAATTCGTCAGGGGTTAATCGCCCAGGCTTTAATAAAATAGCATCCGGAATACCTATTTTACCTACATCGTGCATAGGGGCTGCTTGGCGAAGTAGCTCTGCTTGTTGCTCACCCATGCCAAATTCTAATGCTAATAATTTACTGTATTGGCTCATCCTAGCAATGTGCTCGCCAGTGTCTGTGTCTTTGTACTCTGCAGCGCGGCCTAACCGATGTACTAAATCAACATGGGCTTGCTTTAATTGCTCGGCTTGTACAAGCGATAAATGCGTTTTAACACGTGCGCGCACAATCGCAGGGCTAATAGGTTTAGTAATGTAATCAACAGCACCAAGTTCAAAGCCTTTAAACTCATCGCTTTCATCACCCAAAGCCGTTACAAAAATAATTGGGATATGCGAAAGCGCGGGTGTGCTTTTAAGTATTTCGCACACCTCAAAGCCATTCATATCGGGCATCATGATATCGAGTAATATAAGTTTAGGCTGTTCTTTTTCTAGTAGCGCAAGTGCTGCAGCGCCCGATTTAGCAAAAGACATACGGTATTGATTACCTAATACTTCTCGCATGACTTTTAAGTTAGCAGGTTCATCGTCAACGATTAATATACGTGGTTTGTCGTTGCTAAAATCCATTCAATATTCTCATTCTTGGGTAAACTCTTTAATTAGACCGTCTAGCAGGTGTTGCGCCTGATCAAAGTCAAATTCATCAAATGCGTTTACAACCTCATTTATTTGAGTTTGTAAGTGTGCAGGGGCGTTATTTTCAAGCTGCGCAAGCAAATCATCGTTGAGCTCGGCGCTTTGCGCTTCATGGTGCAGCGTTTCACACAGTGACTTTAATTCAGCCGCGTTTAGCGTGCTTTTTTGCTCAGTATTTTCACTCTCAGCAGGCGTGATTTGTGCGCACTCATCGCCTGATATTAATTGCGTTATTGTTTCTAACTCGTCTTTTATTTGTGTTACTAACGCTGTAGATTGCTCAGAAGTTTGCTCACGCTCTAAATTGGCTAATAAAGTCATTAATGTTGTTAGGCCTAAATTACCGGCGACCCCTTTAAGGGTATGTATCAGACTATTGGCGTCTTTAATCTCAGATAACTTACTGTTAAATAAAATATCAAATCGTTTATTGCTGTCATTTATAAATTTGGCAATTTCGGTTAACTGCTTGCATTTATTACCCCAAAGCATCACACCTTTTTCAAAGTCGATGTGTTTAGCCTCAGGGTCTGATTGGCTAATAACCATATCTTTAGCAATACCTAAGCCAAGCACCTGGGCAATTTCTTGGTTAAGCTGATTTATATCTATCGGCTTATTAGCAAAGCCGTTCATGCCGGCACGTTTAGCTGTGAGTTTATCTTGCTGTAGGACGCTTGCCGTTAACGCAATAATGGGGGTAAATTTAAGCTGCCTTTGCTTTTCTATGGCTCTAATTTTTGTGGTTGCTTCTATGCCATCACACTCAGGCATATGAATATCCATTAAGATGACATCAAAATCTTGTTTCTCGAATATTGCAATAGCTTCTAAACCGTTGCTTGCTTTGCTTACCAAATGTTGATCTTTAGAAAGTAATAACGAAAGCAGCTCGGTGTTTTGCTCAATATCATCCACCACAAGTACCCTTAGCGATGGTAATTGAGTGTGCAGGCCATCGAAATGGTCTATTTTTTCTGCATCGCCTTGTTTAAGCGGTAAAGAGAAGTAAAAGCAGCTACCTTTGTTTTCTTCACTGACTAGGTTTATAGTGCCGCCCATTAGCTCTACTAATTGTTTACTAATGGTTGTTCCCAGGCCTGTACCGCCAAAGCGACGAGTAGTGGTGCCATCGGCCTGAACAAACGGCTGAAATATAGCTTTAACACGGTCTTTGGCAATACCTATGCCGGTATCTTGCACTTCAAAAAAGAGCTGATCAGTTTGCGTAGTACTTACAGTTAGCTCAACCGAACCTTGCTCGGTAAATTTAATAGCGTTACCGATGAGGTTAGTTAAAATTTGCCTTAACCTATCTGGGTCGCCATAGTAAGTTGTGGCAACAGAATCTTTAATGTTCAATTTTAAACGCAAGTCTTTCTTTTTTGCTTCAAGCCAAAATGTCGAAATAATGCTATCGAGTACTTGTTTTAAACTAAAGTGAACGGGTTCAATAGTTAGCTTTCCGCGCTCAAGTTTTGCGGTATCAAGCACTTCGTTAAGTAACCTTAATAATGAACGCGCCGCATTATTAACTGTAACCAAGTGCTTTTGCTGTTCTTGGTTTAGCGGAGTGTCCATCAGTAGGTCGCTAAAACCGATAATAGAATTCATCGGCGTGCGGATCTCATGGCTCATATTAGCCATAAAAGATTGCTTAGCGTGCGCTGCTTCTTCAGCTTGCAATTTTGCCTGCTCAAGTTTGTCTTCGTATTCTTTTTGTTCTGTAATATCAACCAATACCCCATCTATCCACTGCGGGTTATTATCTTTATCACAGGTAATACTGCCTTTATCTAATACCCAGGCAACTTTGCCGTTACGGTGGCGAATACGATACTCTACCGAGTACTTTAAACTTGAGGTCATGGCTTGCGCTACGGCTTCGTTTACCGCTGGCTGATCTGTTTTTAAAATAAGGTCGTTAAGTTCAATGCAGCTTTCTGTGAACTCTTCTGGCGTGTACCCTGTTAGCTCAGCCACTGTTGGGCTGATAAATAACATGCTCCAGTTTTCGTCGTACTTACAGCGAAAAGCAGCGCCAGGCATATTATCCATTAAAGAGCGGTACTTTTGCTCTTTTTCAATAAGGCTTTGCTGCATAGCGCGTTGTTCGGTTAAATCGGTGATAAAGCCAACATATAACGGCATATGGCCTGGCTGATTAACTTCCCCTATACCTAAGCGAATAGGAAAAAGGTGGCCATCTTTGTGTTTGGCAGACACATCCCTATTTATACCAATTACTTTTCCTAGATCTACATTTTTGGCGTGAGACAAATAGCCATCATGGTGGCGAGCGATTTCATCGGCCATCAGCATTTTTACATTATGACCTTGAACTTCGTTTTCTCGCCAACCAAAAATTTTGCTGGCAGCTTCGTTAAAGCTCAAAATAATGCCGGTGTGATCTATAGTCACAATGCCATCAATAGCAGTGCCTAAAATAGCATTTAGTCGAGATTCATCCGCCGATTTTTCCTCAAGCAGTAAGCGGTATCTAACCATGCCATTTATAACTGCAATGACACAGGTTATAGCAACGGTCGCGGTAGCTACGGCAATAGCCACAAAAGCAAGCTCAGTGGTTGACTCTTCGTAATCGGGTAAAAGCGGAGAGGTTGCAACAAAGCGGGTAGCAGCCATACCCATATAGTGCATACCTGCCACCGCTGAGCCTAAAATAACAGCGGTAATAGCGCGCGCTTGCAGTTGTGATAAATTAGGTAGCAAACGCGTTAAATGATAACGCGTAAAAAGTGCTATGAACGATAAACCAACAGCGACCACAATTGATAAAGCAAATATGATTGCATCGTAACGTAGTAACGGGGCCAGCTCCATTGCTGCCATGCCGCTGTAGTGCATTGTACCAATGCCTGAGCCTAGTAAAATAGAGCAAATAATAAGGTGTTTGTATGACCCTTGCGATTTTACTAAAATCGAAAAAGCGTACTGACATGCAATAAACGCCGGTAAAAAAGACAAGACGGTAATGATTGGGTCGTAGTGTATTTCTGTGCATAACGAAAAGGCCAACATACCTATAAAATGCATACTCCAAATACCGGCCGATAAAACAGTGGCACCGGTCACATTGGCTAAGCGTTTATAGCTTTCGAATTGCGTTTGCTTTGCTACATCAACCAACCAGATCGTAAAAAAGGCAGCAAAAATAGCGGTAATGACCGATAAACTAACCAGTATAGGGTTATATGCACCGTTGATAATGAGGCTCGGATCGTGGTCGGTTATAAAAAATGCAGACAGCATAGTGGCTCAAATTAGTATCTTTATTGAACTAGTTTAATAGATTTATTTTATAAATAAACTGTTAATCTAATAATTTATATTATAAATCAGTGAGGTTACTTTTTAGCATTAAAGTATTAACATGCGTAGCGTACTTTATTAATAAGACGTGATTTTGCGTAAATAAAAATAATAATAAACACTGAGCCCATTTATTTATCGCTAAATAACTGCATTGATTAAATAAGGCTTTATAATACGCTTTTATTTATATTTAGAGCATACACCTTGTTTGAGTATCAGCTAAAACGCAGTGCAAGGCGTAAAACAGTGGCAATAAAAGTTAGCCAAAAATTAGTTACTGTTTATGCGCCTACACACGTGCCAAAACTACAAATAGAACAATGGCTGTTTAGTAAAAAAGAGTGGGTAACTGCGCAATTACATAAACAACTTAACGCCATTGATACTCAACAACACCCGTTTAAAAACCAGCAAATAATGGTTTTTGCTAAGCCATATACCATTACTTTTGCAAAAGGGACACGCTCGTATGTTCAGCAATCTGATAGCGTATTTACTATTTACACTTCTAATCGAGTAAAAAAACAGCCTGAAAAACGCAAGCAGTTACTTTGCCTTGCCCTTGAAGAAACGCTAACAAACTACATTGAAATGCGTTTAGCTTATTATTGCCAACAGATGTCAGAAGCATTACCGACTAAATTGACGATTGGAAGTTATAAACGTAAGTGGGGGAGTTGTAATTCTCGGCGAGAGCTAACCTTTAGCCTTAACCTTGTTGGGGCGCCTCATCATATAATTGATTATGTTATTGTGCACGAATTGGCTCATTTAAAGTATTTGAACCACAGCAGCGCTTTTTGGAAGCGCGTAGCTAAATTTTATCCCGATTATAAATCTGCATCAGCATGGCTTAAAAACCACGGGGCAACATTACAATGGGTATTTGATAATTAGTCTAAAAATGAAGTTTTAAATAGTAATGAAAAAGGAATAGAAAAGGATACTGAAGATAAGAAGTGGTGGAGGGAGCTGGATTCGAACCAGCGAAGGCTGAGCCGTCAGATTTACAGTCTGATCCCTTTGGCCGCTCGGGAACCCCTCCACACTATTTTGTTACATTTGGCCCCACTTAACTTAGCGGTAAGAAAAGTGGTGGAGGGAGCTGGATTCGAACCAGCGAAGGCTGAGCCGTCAGATTTACAGTCTGATCCCTTTGGCCGCTCGGGAACCCCTCCAATGCAACGGCGCTGATAATAGCAAACTGCGTATTTAAGTAAAGAAAAAAGCTAAAGAAATTTGAAATAAAGCCGATAAATATCTATCAGTTATCATAATCGGCTAAAGACTATGCAAATCGATGATTTGTTAATCACAGAGAGTCAACTAAAGACCAGGCTAAATAAAAGTGTGCATGAAAATCGCAGAGGCGAATTCTCACTTTTATTAGCGATGCTATCGCACGATGCGCTGGATTTTAGTCAATTTCACTTGCCAAAAAGTGAAACGCATAGTGCTTATGTAGACGAAGAACAGTTAAGGGAGCGCTTTGGTGCTGGACCAAAGCAATTATTAGCTCCCGAAAAATTTGATATGACCATAGGGCAAGAGCACGCGTCGGTGATTGTTCAACAAGGCGAACAAGCAGGCATGAAAGCAATAAAATTAAGCCACTGCTTAAACCCTGAGCCACTAGCGATTAGAGATGACAAGTTACATATTCCTTTAACAGTAATCGATAATTGTGAACTATCAGTACGCAGGCGCTTAAATGACACGTACACCGCGCTTGCAAGTCCACAAATGGACGCCGCAGCATTTTATGACGATTTAACTAATGAGGCTATACATAAGCCATTGCTTGTTGCTAACGCATAAAAATAATTTAACACTTGTGCGTTTTAAAAGCCTAAAACACCTTATATTTAATAACCGGTTATGCAATAAAATAGAACAATTCTTTTTTTGTTTAAAAAAAGCATCCACAAATTAAATGCAATTGCTATAATGGCTGCAAATGGTATGACTTGAGTGCCATTATCATTAAATCAAGGTAATTAGGAACGTAATGAAGAAAACATTCACGCTAAATCATGAGAAAATCAAATACCCTCGTATGGTTGATGCTGCAAAGCATGAAGTGAAAAAATATTTGAAAAGAGAGCGCAATAAAACGCTACCTGTTGAAGCTGATTACTGGGCGTTTGACTGTAAGTTTGGCACAAGTGCCGATGATGCCGAAGTTGTTCACGTAGCTGAAATTAACAACAAGATCAGCGAAATCGAAAAGCAGGCGCTTACTTCATTCTATGTTGAGATTTTAGCTAGACCTGCGCAGCGTGAATCGTTCGATCTAGATGATGATGAATAACCAATAGCATATTGTAGAAAATGGACCTAGATGGTCCATTTTTTGTTTATGGCAGTTATTAACATGTTTAGTGGTATAGAGTAGCGCTTAAATAAAAAGCTATTGTTATGCTAAGTGTTTAGCTTATTTTATACACTGTGACACTTTTTATATTTTTTACCGCTTGCACATGGGCAGGGGTCGTTTCTGGCAACTTTTATATCGGCGACCGGATTAATAATTCCCTCTAAATAACGCCATTCACCGTCCTCTTTTATAAAGTCTGATTTCTCATCCAACTCACAATATAAGTTTTGGTAAAAATAATACGCGTTAAAGGCAACATAACCTCGCTCATCACTTTGCTGCGTATCGCGCACAACTAATTTTACAAAGCGGCAGCTATTAGCAAAGTCAGCAATTTCATTTACTGGGTTTTGTGCTTGTTTTTCTTTGGCGTAAGTTTTAAATACATAAGATGCATTTTTTAATGCATAAGCACTAAAGCGCGAACGCATTAGTTGCTCAGGTGTGGCTGGGGTTTTTATATCAAGATGATAAGGCTGGCAACAGTCGCCATAATTAAGCTGACTGTTGCATAAGCAAGCGCTAGTACTGGTTACACTCATAAAATACTAATTAACATAAATTAAAAATGTATTTTACCAAGCTTATTGAGTAAGTGATATTGCTGTAGTACTGGTTTTTTTAGTAAAGCAAAATAGCTTAGCGCTTCTTTTGTCTAAATTAAGCGATAAATTAACAAGCTGCTGTTCACTTACTATATCTGTCCACGTAATAATGGCTGCAAAGTTACCATTATGAAGTGCTGAATTAAGCACATACTCTAAATTTACTAAATGCTTTTGTCTTATTACAAGCAGTTTACTGGTATCTATAGAGCAGCTATCTAGCAAGGCTTTACTAGGCACATGGTCGGGCGCAATCAGTAAGGTCCACGCGTTAGAGCTATTGTATTGGTGCAACACTTTTAGCATTTCAAACGTAGCAGAAATTTCATCTTCTACTTTTATTAAGTTTACCGACTCACTTTCATTATGTTGTTGGTAGCTTTTAACGGTTCTTACGGTAATTGGCTGTAGCATAGGTCTCACTCACTGGTTTTATATACAGTATGTGTATACAGTAGTTTATACAGTTGTTGTGTGCAAGCGTTTTTTGTTATTTTTTATACAATTAATTGTTTTAAAAAATAAAGAATAAAAATAACACTTTAAAAACAAACGGTTAAAATTTAAGGCGTGTAGGTGAAAGCTGAGGGTGTTTGCAGTACTGTATAAAGTGTAGCAGCGCTATACAGTACTTAAGGGATGGCTATACAGTTATTTCAGTGTGTTTTACAGTGCTTAGCTGTTAGCTATACAGTAGTTAGTCATTTTTTGGGATTAAGTGGGCAAACTGAATTTGGTGGATTTGCTCATACAAACTAGCTGCATAGCACTGAGCGTCTTTAAGACGTTTGGTGTCGATATATTTTCTTAAATCATCTAAAGCAGCGGTTGCCGGTTCATAGCCTTGGCTGCTGGCTAAACTTAACCATGCTGCTGCGTGAAATACGCTTTTTGGTACGCCTTGGCCTTTGACAAAAAATAACCCTAAATAAAACTGGGCGCGATGATTTCCGGCCATTGCGGCGAGGCGCATCCACTTAGCTGCCAACGGTGCTTGGTTATGCTTTAAATAATACAGTGCTTTGTTAAGTGTTGTTTGCTCACTTACATCACTATTGTTTTCAGCGCTGTGGTTTGTAGGCTGTGTTACAAAATCTAAAATATTGTTTAATTGCTGCTCTAAGTCTTGTCCGCTAGGCTGAGTCTTATTCATATATTTTCTTTTTTATAGTTTCTACGTCAACAGTTTAGTATATCGCAAGGTAAAATGTCCTGTTTATACTTAATTTTATGGTAAAATCACGTCACTTTTTACTATCACAAGTCTATTATGCTCGAAGCTCTATTTAAACTCCGCGAAAATAACTCCAATGTGCGACGCGAAAGCATTGCTGGAATCACTACTTTCATTACTATGGTTTACATTGTATTTGTAAACCCTGCAATGCTTGCGGAAGCAGGCATGGATCAAGGTGCTGCATTTGTTGCTACCTGTATTGCGGCTGCTATTGGCTGTTTTATTATGGGATTGTGGGCTAATTACCCTTTAGCACTTGCGCCGGGCATGGGTTTAAACGCATTTTTTACTTACGGTGTTGTACTGGGCATGGGTTATAGCTGGCAAGCTGCATTAGGTGCGGTATTTATGTCTGGTTGTATATTTTTAATATTAAGTTTGTTTAAGGTCAGAGAGTGGATAATTAATGCTATTCCTTTGGTTTTAAAGCAGGCTATTGCCACTGGTATTGGTGCGTTTTTAGCGTTAATTGCGCTTAAAAATGCAGGCATTATTGTTTCAAGCCCAGCTACATTAGTACAGCTTGGCGATATTACTTCGGCAGGTCCTTTATTAGCTATTTTAAGCTTTTTTGTCATTGCTGCTTTGCTTTATCGTGATATAAAAAGCGGCGTACTTATTAGCATTTTGCTAGTAACGGGCATTGCGTTAAGCCTCGACTTAGTTGAGTACCACGGCGTAATGTCAATGCCACCGTCTATTTTACCTACCTTCATGCAACTTGATTTTGCAGCGGCCTTTGAGCTTTCTATGCTGAGTGTAATCTTTGCGTTTTTGTTTGTTGATTTATTTGATACATCAGGCACGTTAGTTGCGGTAACTCAAAAAGCAGGCTTAGCCGATGAAAAAGGCAATATGCCACGTTTAGGGCGTGCTTTAAGTGCAGATAGTACAGCTACTATTGCGGGTGCAATGTTAGGTACTTCTACCACTACTTCTTATATTGAGTCTGTAGCCGGTGTATCGGTTGGTGGGCGTACTGGCTTAACAGCTGTTGTTGTGGGTATATGCTTTTTACTAATGATGTTTTTTGCGCCACTTGCGCAAATGGTGCCGGCTTATGCAACAGCGGGTGCTATTTTATACGTTGCGGTATTAATGCTGCAAAACCTTAAGTTTGTAAACTGGGATGACATGAGCGATGCAATTCCGGTAAGTGTGGTACTACTTATGACGCCGCTTACATTCTCTATTGCGCATGGTATTGCTCTTGGTTTTATATCGTATACTGCGGTTAAAGTACTGTGTGGTAAACGCGATCAGGTTAGTATTAGCGTGTGGATTTTAACAGCGTTATTTATTATCAAGTTTGCATTTCTATCGTAATAGTTAATACCCATTCTTTTAGTTAGAGTTTTAGCTTGAGGGTGGGTAAACATTTATTATTTAGTGGCTATCACTCATTGCCACTGCATTGTTATACCTTGCGTATCTATGTTGTGGTAAATGAGCGTTTATAACGTAGTTAGCGCTAGGTAGTGCCTCAAAATACGTTAGTATTTACCCATTGGTAAAAGCTTAACAGATACAAAAAAGCCCATACATTATGTATGGGCTTTCTTTTGGGTATTTAAAATTACCATTTCTTTTTAGGTGCAAATAGTACGTCTAAGTCATCTTGCTCTGCTTCTGCTTTTTTCTTCAGGGCAGTGGCATTTGATGCTTTTAGTTCGGTGCTTATTTCTTCTAAATAGGCTTCAACTTCTTGGCGTTTTGCGTTTACGTATTCATCAGAATAGGTAACGGCACTAAGTGTGGCATAGGCTTTTTCAAAATATTGCCTAGCAGAGCCCACCATGCTCGCTGAACGAGCAGATAAACCGCGTTTAATTTGGCTTTCTATATTAATTCTAAGTTGTAACTTTTCAAGGCGTTTATCTTCTGCTGCAAATACTTGGCTATCTACACGGCCTTTACTGTGCTCAGAGCGCATAATAACTCTAAGCTTTTTTATGCCCTGAATTAACGAGACTAACTGCTTATCGTTACTTGGTAACGATAAATTGTCGCTGCTATTACCTTGTACTGCACCACTTAGCTTTTCTTTAGCTTCGTTCATTCTGCTTTTTAATGCTTTAGAATTAGGTGAATGGTTCACCATAGCGTTAAGTGCTTCGTAACATCTACGTTGTAAAACGCGTATAATGTTTTCAGAAAGCGGAATATTAGCGCTATTCATAAGTGCTTCTTCTGTTTCTTCAATTATCGCTTTTTGTTTTGTTAATTCTTTGCGACGTTCAATTTCTTGCTTTTCTTTATGCTGCTGTACAGCGCTTACCCACAGTGCAATCACTATCAGTGCCACTATAAGCACAATTATAATCGAAACGATCATGGCTTAATTCTCGGATTCATAATCTATTTTTTTATATTACATCAAATATATGCTTTGAGGGTAGCTTTGCGCTGATTAACTTAAAAATATGTTAAAAATTAGATATAAGAATAATGTATTATAAGTTGAACCTGAATAAACATCGCTATCTGCAGCGGGTTTATTATGCTAGCCTTAATGCTTAAATAATGAAAATATACGTGCTTACTTTGCCAAGTTTTAACTAAATTAAACTTGGTTTTGCTTAGTATTACCATCATATAAGCTTAATAATAACGTTAAAAACTGCAACCATGAAATTACAACAACTTAGATACATCGTAGAAGTTCAAAACCATAAGCTAAACGTATCAGCAACTGCTGAGAGTTTATTTACCTCACAGCCTGGTATATCTAAACAAGTGCGCATGCTTGAAGATGAGCTAGGTGTACAAATTTTTGGCCGCAGTGGTAAGCATTTAACGCATGTTACAGGTGCCGGCGAAGAAATAATTAACATTTCTCGCGAAATTTTATCTAAAGTCGAAGGTATAAAAGCGGTTGCTAATGAGCACACGCTGCCTGATCAGGGTAAACTAAATATAGCCACTACACACACGCAAGCTCGTTATGCTTTGCCTAGTGTTATTCAGGGCTTTATGAAAAAATACCCAGCTGTTTCGCTGCATATGCATCAAGGTACACCACAACAGATTTCTGATGCGGCAGCGCGCGGTGACGCAGACTTTGCCATTGCAACTGAAGCACTTCATTTATACTCAGATTTAGTTATGCTGCCTTGCTATCATTGGAACCGCAGCATTGTGGTGGCAAAAGATCATCCTCTAGCACAAAAGGCCGACAATTTAACCGTTGCTGATATAGCGCAGTATCCGCTTATTACGTATGTATTTGGGTTTACTGGTCGCTCTGAGCTTGATAAAGCATTTAATGCGCACGGTCTTGAGCCGCACATTGTGTTTACTGCAACCGATGCCGATGTAATTAAAACTTATGTAAGGTTAGGGCTAGGTGTAGGTGTAGTTGCCTCAATGGCCGTTGATCAATTAAGTGACACAGATTTAGTGTGTATTGATGCCAGCCATTTATTTGAAGCTAGCACAACTAAAATTGGCTTTAGAAAGGGCAGTTTTTTACGTACTTATATGTATGACTTTATTGAGCGTTTTGCCCCGCATTTAACTAAAGAGCGAGTAGAGCGAGCAAGCTTATTACGTAATCAAGAAGATGTTGATGCGTTATTTGCCGACATAGAACTGCCAGTAAAATAGTAAGACTTTAAGTATACAAATACTAAAAAACCGCGTATTGCTAAAATACGCGGTTTTTTGTTTTTATACGCTTAACATTCAATAATGTTTACCGCTAATCCACCGCGTGCGGTTTCTTTATATTTGGTTTTCATGTCGTTACCGGTATCGAGCATGGTTTTAATCACTTTATCAAGCGACACCTTTTGCTCGCCACTGCCACGTATTGCTAGGCGAGAGGCATTAATTGCTTTAATGGCGCCCATGGCATTGCGCTCAATACACGGTACTTGTACCAATCCGCCTACAGGGTCGCAGGTTAGGCCTAAATTATGCTCCATGCCTATTTCGGCGGCGTTTTCAACATGTACTACATTACCACCAACAATTTCGGTGAGTGCGCCAGCTGCCATTGAACAGGCAACACCTACTTCACCTTGGCAGCCTACTTCTGCGCCCGAAATAGAGGCATTTTTTTTGTATAAAATACCAATAGCCGCTGCGGTTAATAAATAGCGTGTAGCTATGTCGCGGTCCACTTCTTTAATAAATGTGTGGTAGTACATTAAAACGGCCGGCAATATACCCGCAGCACCATTTGTTGGCGCCGTGACTACGCGCCCACCTGCGGCATTTTCTTCATTTACAGCCAAGGCAAATAAATCTACCCAATCCATTGCTCTGAGTGGGTCATTACTCACTTCTACATTTAGCTTTAAATACAAACTAGGTGCACGGCGTTTAACTTTTAAACCACCTGGTAAAATTCCCTCGGTGCGCATGCCACGTTCAATACAGGCTTTCATTACTTGCCAAATATTAAACAGCTCGTCTTTAATATCGTCTTCTTTGCGCAGCGTTTTTTCGTTATGCATCATTAAAGTAGATACACTAAAGCCTGATTCTTTACACAGCTCTAGTAAATCTTTTGCACTTTCGAACGGGTAAGGAGCCGGGTTTTGCTCGCGTATATCAAGGGCTGCTTGTTTTTCGTTTTCAAATTCTTCATCGGTAACAATAAAGCCGCCGCCAATAGAGTAGTACACTTTGCTATATACTTTTTCGCCATTATTTGAGGCAATAATTTCCATTGCATTAGAGTGCTTAGGTAAGGTTTTGCGGCGATGAAAAACAATAGCCCCTTGCTTAGGAAAGTTCGCTTTATGGGTTTGGTTGAGGTATATCACTTGCTCTTTTTCAATGGTGGCAAGGATATCGTCAACTAAATCGGCATCTATTGTTTCTGGGTCGTAGCCGGCAAGCCCTAATATAACGGCTTTACCAGAGCCATGGCCTACGCCGGTTTGACCCAGTGAGCCATAAAGCTCTACCTTTATATCGGTAACAGAGGTTAAAAGTTGTTGCTCTTGTAGGTCATTAACAAATAAGCGCGAGGCACGCATTGGGCCAACGGTATGTGACGACGATGGGCCAATACCAATGCTAAACATATCAAATGCACTGATCATACTATGGGTCTCTACTTTATTTACTCAGCCCGAAAGCTGTTCTTTGAACGGTCGAGTATCATAACGTTAATTCTATATTATGTAACTATTTGGCCGTAAGTTTTACACTGGTAGGGCAAGCTGTTTTGTAAAGTTTTTTATAATGCTAGCCGTTGCTCCCCACAGTAATCCGTGCGGTGTACTAAACCCTTGCAAGGTGATGGTTTTGCCAAAACGTTGAAAAGGAATGGGTTGCCAATTGGCCTCGTTTGAAAGCTGGGTAAGCGACAGTAAAAAGCTAGCTTGCACTTCATTATAATCGTTCTCCCATACTGTGTGTTCATCAAGTAAACCCACAAATGGGCTAATGCTAAAGCCAGTTAGGGTAGAGTATTGTGGCAGCTGCCCGAGCACTTTAACATTACTTGGCGCTATATTAAGCTCTTCGTGTAATTCTCGAAGCGCTGTGGTGCGCAGGTGTTTATCGCTTTGCTCAAACTTACCGCCGGGTAAACAAATTTCCCCAGGGTGATGATGTAAATAAGTAGGGCGTTTGCACAATAAAATATGCGCGTGGTTATCAACATCAATAATAGGCAGCATAACCGCACTGGCACGCTTTTTACGGGTATCTTTTATTTGATTTGGCGCGGCAGTAGGGCTTAGCTGAAACCGCGCCATAATATGTTCACTATTCAAAGCGTTCTACTGTTTTAATAAAGGAAGTATTTTATTCACTTTATCGTATGTTTCTTGGTATTCCAATTCGACTTTAGAATCAGCGACAATACCACCACCGGCCCAGCAATAAATGTGTTCGTTATGACAAACCAATGTACGGATTGTAATACTGGTGTCCATATTACCGCAGGCGCTTAAATACCCTATAGAGCCACAGTAAATACTACGCCTATGAGGCTCTAGCTCTTCAATTATCTCCATAGCTCTAATCTTAGGCGCGCCAGTGATTGACCCTCCGGGGAATGCTGCTTCAAGTTGATCAACACACGTTTTGCTCTCATCCAGTTCTGCCGTTACGGTACTCACTAAGTGATGCACTGCCGGAAAGCTCTCAATAGCAAAAAGTGAGGGCACCTTTACAGAGCCAGGTTTTGCAACCTTACCTAAATCGTTACGCAGTAAATCAACAATCATTACGTTTTCTGCGCGGTCTTTGGTTGAGTTTTCAAGGGCTCTGGCTTGCTGTTGGTCGGCGATTGCATCTGCCATGCGTGGCAAAGTGCCTTTGATAGGTTTTGTTTCAACTATATTGTCGTGAACTGCAATAAAGCGCTCTGGCGATATTGATAAAATGGCGCCACGTGGGTGATTAATAAAGCTAGAAAATGGCGCTTTATTAGCCTCACGCAATACTTTGTAGGCTTGGAAAGGGTCGCCTTTAAAACCGGCACTAAAGCGCTGTGCTAGGTTGATTTGATAGCAATCACCACTTTTTAAATAATCTTGTATTTGCGCAAATTTATCAGCGTATTCATGTTCACTCATATTTGAGCGCCAATCGCTGGTGAGCGAAAACTGTGCAGGCGCTACATCGTTTGCTAAAAATTGCTGGTAAAGCGCTAAACGGTTCACGTTAGGCTGAGAAACGTAAAACCAGCTTTGCTGGTGTTTATCAAATATCAGCGCATCTAAATAAAGGCCAATGGCCATTTGTGGCATTGTTATATCGTGTTTTGCCGTGCGTGGCATGTGCTCAATAATACGACCTAAATCGTAACCAAAATAACCAAGCCAGCCGCCGTTAAAAGGCAGGTTATTAGCGGCTTTTTGCGCGCTAAGTTTACTTAGTTCATCGTTCATTATTGTAAAGGGGCTACGCGAGTCAAGCTGCTGATTAAATACGCTTTGATTGTTGTTTACTTCTAAAATAGCGTGAGGCTCTATCGCAATAATATCAAAGCGACTATTTATGTGCTCGCTATTGGCTGAGTCTAGTAATACGGCATAGGGTAAATGCGCAAAATGCGCGAAAACATCAATGCAGTTTTGTGTTATGGCTAATTTTACACAATTTTTTTCATTGTTTAGCATTTACTGCCCCTTTAAGAACTGGCTCGAAACGGGCTGGGAGGGTATCATAAGTCAAATTTTTTTGGCAGCGTTTAGTATCAAATCTACGTTGTAATTAAAACAGTGCAAACCACCGTCACCGGTTTGGTATAGATTACGCTTAAGCGTAACGCTAACTTAAGGAACCACTATGAGTACAATCCGTCAGCAAGACTTTATTGATAGCATTGAAGATGCGTTGCAATATATCTCTTTTTATCATCCCCTTGATTTTGTTCAAGCGTTAGAAAAAGCCTACAACAAAGAACAAAGCAAGGCTGCAAAAGATGCAATCGCGCAAATTTTAATTAACTCGCGTATGTCGGCTGAAGGCAAGCGTCCATTGTGTCAAGACACGGGTATTATTACCTGTTTTGTAAAAGTAGGGATGGATGTTAAGTGGGATAAAACAGATTTAACCGTACAACAAATGGTTGATGAAGGCACACGTCGCGCATATTTAAATCCAGATAACCCACTACGCGCTTCTATTGTAGCTGACCCTGCTGGCACACGTAAAAACACTAAAGATAATACCCCTTCAGTTGTGCACATCGATTTAGTGGCGGGTGGCGAAGTAGAAGTAATGGTTGCAGCGAAAGGCGGCGGCTCAGAAAACAAAAGCAAAATGGTTATGCTAAACCCATCTGACGATGTGGCTGCATGGGTAGAAAAAACGCTACCAACAATGGGCGCTGGTTGGTGCCCGCCAGGCATGCTAGGTATAGGCATTGGTGGAACCGCCGAAAAAGCAGCGGTAATGGCAAAAGAGTCGTTAATGGACCCGGTTGATATTCATGAATTAATGGAGCGCGGTGCAGAAACAACGGAAGAAAAACTGCGTTTAGAAATTTTTGAACGTGCTAACGAACTAGGTATTGGCGCGCAAGGTTTAGGTGGTTTAACAACGGTTGTTGATATTAAAGTAAAAACAGCGCCTACGCATGCGGCATCAAAACCTGTTGTGATGATCCCTAACTGTGCTGCTACGCGCCACGTACACTTTACACTAGACGGCTCAGGCCCTGCAGATTTAAAAGCACCTAAACTAGAAGACTGGCCAGAAGTGACGTTTGAAGTAGGTGAAGGAACTCGCCGTGTTAATTTAGATACGTTAACTAAAGAAGACACCCGCGAGTGGAAAATGGGAGAAACTGTTTTACTCTCAGGCACTATTTTAACAGGCCGAGATGCTGCCCATAAACGCTTACAAGATATGATCAATTCAGGTGAAGGTTTACCTGAGGGCGTTGATTTTGATAATAAGTTTATTTATTACGTTGGCCCAGTTGATGCTGTAGGTGATGAAGCCGTAGGCCCTGCAGGCCCTACTACCGCAACACGTATGGATAAATTTACCGATATGATGCTAGAAAAAACCGGCATTGTAGGCATGATAGGTAAAGCTGAGCGTGGTCCTGCTACAGTTGAGTCGATTAAAGAGCATAAATCGGTTTATTTAATGGCGGTAGGTGGTGCGGCATACTTAGTATCTAAAGCAATTAAAAAAGCACGCGTGGTTGCCTTTGAAGATTTAGGTATGGAAGCAATCTACGAATTTGAAGTAGAAGATATGCCAGTTACGGTTGCTGTAGACAGCGAAGGTGCTAACGCACACACGCAAGGCCCTGCAATTTGGAAAGCTAAAATTGAAGAGCTAGACGGCAAGCTTAAATAAAGGTTTACGTAATCTAATTACAAAGCGAGCTTAGGCTCGCTTTTTTTGTATTTGTTTTATGAAATATTAAAAAAGCGCAAATTGCCCCTTCAAATAAACACCTCAGACCAGTTACAGTAAATCTGCTTTTTTCTTCATAAACCTATACACTGTGCGACTTTGCTGGGAGGGGAGCTGTGTAATACAAGGTTTACACTTGGCATTACCTTTACGTTCACGTAAATGTGAAAGCGCTTTTTAACGGTGTTGTTAGCTTTAAATTTAATTTATGTGCCTTTTGTTGAATTTTATATCCATATTTTATTGCTATTTAGATTTATTAATTCACAAGGCTCGCTTTTTACGGGTTTAACTTCTCATTATGTGGCACCCTTAAAAATGAAGTGGTAAAGTTTCGTCAATTTCCAGCGCTCATCCCTCTCACGGGTAAACTATTTTGGAGTAATTACAGTGGCTGTGTTTAATCAAGCTGAATTTGATAACCACGAACAAGTGGTTTTTTGTTCTGACGAAGCGTCAGGTTTAAAAGCAATTATTGCCGTACATAATACTAACCTTGGCCCTGCTGTTGGTGGTTGTAGAATGTGGGACTATGCCAACGATGAAGATGCCGTTTACGATGTTTTACGTCTCTCTAAAGGGATGACCTATAAAAATGCGGTTGCTCGCCTACCGTTTGGTGGTGGTAAATCGGTTATTATTGGCAATGCAAAAGAGATTAAATCAGAGCAGTTATTTCGAGCTTTTGGTCGTCAATTAGAGCGATTAAATGGCCGTTACTATTCTGCCGAAGATGTAAACATTACATGTGATGACGTTGCATTAATGAATAAAGAAACAAATTATGTGCTGGGCTTGGAAGGAAAAAGCGGTAATCCGTCACCTTTTACAGCTTACGGTACGTTTTTAGGAATTAAAGCGGCATTACAGCACCAACGCGGACATCAAGATTTTGCGGGCATTAAAGTGGCTGTACAAGGTTTAGGTGCAGTCGCCTATGGTTTATGTAAGCATTTAGCGCAAGCTGGTGCAAAATTATTTGTAACAGATATCAATCAAGATGCTGTAAAGCGGGTAGTAAATGACTTTGGTGCTACGGCGGTGGGTATTGATGAAATTTACGACCTTGATGTTGATGTATACGCACCTTGTGCATTAGGTGCCACCATTAATGATGAAACCATTGCACGTATTAAGGCAACCATTATTGCTGGGTGTGCTAATAATCAGCTAGCGCAGTCTCGTCACGGTGAAGTACTTCGTGCAAAAGGTATTTTGTATGCACCCGATTACGTTATTAACGCTGGTGGCATTATTAATGTGTATTACGAAACTGCGCCACAAGGCTACAGTGAGGCGGCGTCTAATAAACATGTTGAAGGTATTTTTGATACCTTAACCGAAATATTCACCCGTAGTGAAAAAGAGCAAAAATCAACGCACTTGATTGCCGATGAGTTAGCGCAAGAGATAATTCAAAACGGCCTGTAAATTTACCCGTTTATTTAAACTAAGGCGTACAGTGGTACGCCTTTTTTGTTTATACTCTGTGGCGTGGTAATTTTTGTGGCCAAGACCCTTATGGCAATCCGGCCTAATCGTTAACGACAAGCTTATGGATATTATGACTGATATAAATGCCTTAATGGAGCCCATCGACCTTGATACATGGCCTCGCCAACAACACTTCGAATTATTTAAAAACTTTACCCAGCCATATTTTAATGTGTGCGTAACACTTAACGCCAAGCCTTTATTTGAATATTGTAAACAAAATAAACTGTCTTTTTTTCAAGCATATGTGCATGCCACATTAAAAGCTTGCCACGCTTATAACCCGATTATGCTAAGAATTATTAATGACCGTCCATGGCGATTAAAGCAAGTAAGAGCCAGTGTGGTAGAGCTTGCTAGTGATGATTCGTTTATATTTAGTTACTTTAATTATTCGCCTTGCCTTGAAGAATTTGCTCAGCACGCCACAGCGATAAGTGCCAATGCTAAATCTCAACCTTTATTTTCTCAGGCGTTTAATCAAACCGAAGGGCAGGCCGATTTGATACATATATCGGTTTTACCTTGGCTGAACTTTAGTAGTTTTTCGCATGCCTTTAGTGAAGGGAAAAGCTTAGGTATTCCTAAATTTGTGTTTGGTCAATACGATAAAAGCACGGGCCTAATGCCGTTTTCGATTGATGTGCATCATTCGCTAATGGACGGTTTACACGTCGCAGCGTTTATAAACGTATTACAAAACAATATTGACGACTTTTGTAAAGATTAATTGAATTTAGTTAATGCAATGTATTTATTTGCTATGGTAGTATTTTTAGTTAGATAGGCGATATAAGTTAATTTGTAACGATTAGCTGATACGTTTACGACATTAAGTTTTAGCGACTTATTTAAGGTGCTTTTTAGCACGTATTATTAGTTGTTTACGCTATTGTTTAGTTTTAAATAATGCGCTTTTAGCGCTTAAACAAACCCTAGTGTATTCACCCAATGCGTATAGGGATTTTAACGCTTTGTTGGAGCGCACAATTTTGGTGTGCTCAGTGCCAAGTAAATTCTTTCCTACTCCTTTTAAATAACGATAAAACGCTTACACACAAGTAAAAGAATAACTAAGGCAGTTGATGATGAGACAATTAAGCATTATATGTTCTTTTTTCGTCATGTTTTTATGTGAAGCCCAAGAGCAAACCCGTTTACCGTTAAGTGATTATTTTTCTGAAACATGGAATACCCGCTCTGGATTGCCCCACAACAGTATTAATAGCGTTACGCAAACCCAAGATGGCTACTTATGGGTTGCTACATGGGAAGGTTTGGCACGTTTTAATGGCCAAGAGTTTACAATATTAACCCGAGCTCATATTAATAACTTACCCGACTCGGGTTTAAGAGCACTCACTCCCACAAATAGTGGTGGGTTATACATAGCGGGGTCGCGCGGAGGAATTAGCTTATATCAACATAGGCAGTGGGATACCAAGCGCTCAGCATCAACCATGGTTAATCATTTAATTGAAAGTGCTGATCAAAGCTTATGGTTAGCCCTTGAAAACGACGGCGTGTTTTATCGTGAACATAACAGCGATACCGACCTTGCAATTATTAAAAATGTAAGTGCTTATCGGGTTATAGAAGATCACGATGGGGTTATTTGGGCAGCAACTAGTGCAGGCCTTTATAAAATACACAACAAAATACCGACCTTAATGACGCCACACTTTGGTTTACCAAATGCACCTGTATATAACTTATTAATTACCCGTGGTGGCTCGCTTATTGTGGGAAGCGAAAAAGGCGCGTGGATCAAAACCAAGGCGCAGTTTCAGCCAATACATGAAAAGCTTATCAATGAATCTATTTCTAGCTTATTAGAGGATAACCATGGAGACTTATGGTTTGGCACAATTAATAAAGGGGTGTTTAGGTTATCGCCCGATGGCGTAGAGCAGTTAGATGCCAATAACGGATTACCCGCCAACCGTATTTTATCTTTGTTACAAGATAGAGAAAACAGTATTTGGATTGGCACAAACGCCGGATTGTTTCGCCTGCGTGAGTCGCCGTTTTCATCGTGGACCCAAAAAAGAGGTTTAGCGGGGGATTATACCCGCACAGTGCTTTCTCACTCCGATGGCAGTTTATGGGTGGGGGGAAGCTCTGGCTTAAATATAATAAAAAATAATCGCGCTACCTTGGTTTCAGGCTCTAAACAAAGCAGCCCTTATTCTGTGCTCAGTTTACACGAAGCACCCGATGGTAGTGTGTGGGCAGGTACGTATACCTCAGGTGTTTTAAAAATAGTTAATAATACCTTTACGCCGTTTATTAATCGTAGCACTGGCCTTGGAAGTAACGAAGTAAGGGCTTTATTATTTGATTCTAAAAACCGTTTGTGGATAGGCTCTGCTATGGGGCTTACGCGTATCAATGAAGATGGCAGCTTAAATCAATTTACAAATAAAAAAGACTTACCAAGTGGGTTTGTACTTGCACTTAGTGAAGATAACGCAGGCAATATTTGGGTAGGCACCGGCAATGGGGTAGTGGTATTTGATATTGTTAGAGAGCAATTTACAACGGTTGAATTCCCTCGTGAGTTTTCTGCGCAATATGCGTTTGGGTTTTATATTGATGAGACCTATACATGGATGGCCACAGATAGAGGCTTAGTACGCTATGAGCTAACAAGCGGAAAAATGGCCATGCTTGGCTTAGAGCAAGGTTTACCTATCGATAAACTATTTCAAGTGGTGCCGCACAATGGCTCATTTTGGCTCTCGAGCAATCGCGGAATTATTCAAATCGATAAAAATCATATACAACAAATCCTCGACGCTCCCGCGAGCGCTAAAGCACCCGTGCTTAACTATCAACTGTATGATGAAGGCGATGGGATGTTAAGTGCGCAGGCCAACGGAGGTTCAACCCCTTCGGCTGTAACGCATAACGATGGGAGTATTTGGTTTGCAACCGCAAAGGGGGTGAGTACCGTAAAACCAGCGCGCTTACAAGCATCAACGCAAATTGCGCTGCCGACCATTATTGAAAATATTTTTGTAGATGGTAAGCCTATTGCGCTTCCGCTTGAAGGGGAGTCGGTATTTTTGCCTCCGGGGGTTTCTCGTTTATCGTTTCATTATGCAGGGCTGAGCTTTATTATGCCGCAGCGATTAAATTTTCAAACCCAATTAAAGGGCTTTAACGATAAATGGGTTAATCGCCAACATATGACCGGTGCTGAGTACACTAACTTACCGCCTGGGGAATATACCTTTATGGTACGAGCAAGTTACCCTAACGCACAGTGGCAAGATAATCAGCAAGCTGTAAATATTGTAATTCAGTCATTTTTTTGGCAAAAACCGCAATTTAAGTTTGCAGTATTTGTATTATTTTTAATGGTTATTTTTGCTATATACAAATACCGTTTATATCACTACAAAAAAATAGAAATAGAGTTGACTAATCGCGTAGAAAAACAAACCCAAGACCTACAAACGCAAGCCAATGCGTTTGCGTACCAAGCAACGCACGACCAACTTACTGACATGCCTAACAGGCGTGCTTTTGATAGCTGGCTTGCCCATAACTTTGCCACTTACAAACAGCAAAACCGGCCGTTAGCCATAGCTATACTGGATATTGATCACTTTAAGCGGATTAACGATAACTGGTCGCATATTATTGGCGACAAAGTGATTTGTACTATTGCAGAGCTGCTTAAAAATGGCTGCCAAGAAAACCAGCATATAGCACGCTGGGGCGGTGAAGAGTTTACAATTGTTTTTGCAGATAAAACCGCCGGCGAAGCAAAAATCATATGCGAAGCACTGCGCGAGAGCATTGCACAGCATGACTTTTCGGCCATGGGTGAGGGGTTAAGTGTAACAGCCAGTTTTGGCTTGTCTGACTCAACCAACGTCGGTGATTACGATCGCCTTTTATCGCGGGCAGATCAAGCATTGTACAAAGCTAAAAATAGCGGACGAAATTGCACAGAAATTATCTGATTGAAAATGAGTGCATGTGCACATATTAATAAGAGACTAACTTATTTTGGATGTCCCCATGATAAACGGGCTACTCATTTTTGCTTTGGCTATTTTTGTTGTAATTTATTGGCGCTGGCAGGCACTACAAAACTGGCTTTGGAATAAAAAATATAAAAACGCGGTTTTAAACTCTCAACAAAAAGAAATACTCCTTCGTTGCATGCCTATCTATAAAAAGATGACGGATATCGACAGAGTCAAGCTTGAGCGCCACATAATATGGTTTTTAAATGAAAAGCGCTTTTTAGGCCGAGACGGACTAAAGCTAACTCCCGCCATGAAGCTGATAGTTGCTGCCGATGCCTGTGTGTTAGTGCTTAATAAACCTTGGCCACTTTATAAAAACGTAAAAGAAATTTTACTCTATCCCAGTGCGTATTATGCGCCGCAATCTACACGAGATAGTGCTGGGCTGGTTAGTTACCACAACGCGGTACGCTTAGGTGAGTCATGGCCTGGTGGCACGTTAGTGCTAAGTTGGCACGATGTACTTGAAGGCAACCGTTTACCAAGTGATGGCCATAATTTAGTGTTTCATGAATTTGCCCACCAGTTAGACCAAGAAACCGGAAAAACCACTGGCACTCCATTATTAAAAACCCCTAATGCTTATAAAGAGTGGGCCCGAGTGTTTAGCCGTGCCTTTGTGCAGTTAAAAAGTCATGTTGCTTATAACATGCCTCACGTTATTCATAGTTATGGGGCCACCAATGAGGCTGAGTTTTTTGCAGTACTCACAGAGACCTTTTTAGAAAAGCCAGCGCAGCTTAGGCAACACGACCCTGAAATTTATAGAATGCTGGTGGATTACTACCAATTTGACCCCATAGTTTGGCATTAATTTTTGGTACTTGGTCTGATAACGCTGGCAAGTTAGCGCTGTTTTTGTTGCAATCGTGTTAGAGAGCTTAACTGCAATAATAACAAGCGAGAAATGCATGAAAAAAATGCTTCACACTGCACTGGCTTTATCAGTCGCCCTTGCAATAGGTCAGCCGCACGCAAACGAAGAGCAAGAAAAGTGGCAGGTAGACTCACCAAAAGGCGAGTTTGTAGATGCCACCATTAGCACAGAGCAAGGCACATGGATGAACATTGATGTTAGTCCTGATGGCAACACGCTGGTGTTTGATTTACTTGGCGACATTTACACTATGCCTATAAGCGGAGGTGAAGCAACTAAACTCACCTCAGATATTGCTTGGCAAATGCAGCCTCGCTTTAGCCCTGATGGTAAACACATTGCGTTTACCTCAGATCAAGGCGGTGGTGATAATATTTGGGTTATGGATGTTGATGGTAGCAATCAACACGCTGTGACTAACGAAACCTTTAGACTTTTAAACAGCCCCGCATGGAGCCCTGATGGCGATTACCTTGTCGCACGCAAACACTTTACCGCTAGTCGCTCACTAGGGGCTGGAGAAGTGTGGCTCTATCACAAAGCGGGTGGTAAAGGTGTTCAGCTTACTAAACGTGAGAACGACCAAAAAGACTTAGGTGAGCCAATGTTCTCACCAGATGGGCGCTATGTTTATTTTTCTCATGACGCGACGCCAGGTAAAACTTTTCACTACTCTAAAGATTCTGTTGCCGGTATTTATAAAATTAAGCGCTACGATAGAGAAACAGGCGAAATAGAAACCATAATACAAGGCATGGGCGGTGCGATAAGACCCACACCTTCACCTGATGGTAAAAAGCTTGCCTATATAAGACGTGATGACTTTCAAACAAGCTTGTACTTATACGACCTAACCAGTGGTGAGCACACCAAGCTTTATGACAAGCTTGAACGCGATATGCAAGAAACCTGGGCTATTCATGGTGTGTATCCGACAATTGCGTGGACCCCAGATAACGAAGAACTGGTGTTTTGGGCTTCAGGTTCAATACATAAAATTGCTGTTGATGATAAAGCTGTTGCGCGTGTTCCCTTTAAAGTAAACACCAGTAAAAAAATACAAACCGCGGTACGCTTTACTCAAAATTTAGATACCGATGAGTTTGATGTAAAAATGTTGCGCAACGTGCAGGTTAGCCCCGATGGTGAAACTGCGATTTTTGAAGCATTAGGTTATATTTATAAACGCGATTTAGACTCTGGTAAAATTAAGCGCTTAACCAAACAAACTGATCATTATGAGCTGTTCCCGCAGTACTCCCGCGATGGTAAAAAGATTGTTTACACCACCTGGAGTGATACTAAGCAAGGCACTGTACGTGTTGTCTCTGCTCGTAGCGGGCGCGGCGAGGCGATAACCCGCGAGCCGGGTAAATACGTTGAGCCTACTTTTAGTCCTGACGGCAAAACAATCGTTTATCGTAAAGCCACCGGCGGAAGTATTTTAAATCCTAAGTGGTCACTCAACCCAGGTATTTATAAAGTAAGCGCAAAAGGGGGAGAGAGCGAGCTTATTTCTAAAAGTGGTTATCAACCTCAGTTTGGTAGCGCCAATGACCGTGTATTTATCATGAGCCCTTGGCCTAAGCCTACCTTAAGTGTTGTGGAGCTTGAAACTAAAAACGTTCGTAAACTTTACGAATCAGAGCATGCGACTGAATTTCGAGTCTCACCAGATGGTAAATACTTAGCGTTTGCTGAGCGTTTTAAAGTATTTGTTACCCCGCTGGTAGAAAGCGGCTCACCTATCACAATAAGCCCTAAAGATAACCAGTTTCCTATTGAGCAGTTATCTGTGCGTGCGGGTGAAAATATAAGTTGGAGTGCTCAAAGTAACACTCTCTACTGGAGCTTAGGGCCCGAGCTATACCATGCAAGCCTTGATGGTATGTTTGCTATTGATAAAGCCGATGATGCCGACTTTAAAGTAAAAAGCGGTGAGAATATTAGCTTTAGTAAAAAAATGGCTGCACCAAAGGGCATGATTGCGCTAAAGGGCGCCAACATTATTACCATGAAGGGTGAGCAAGTCATTGAAAATGGTGTCATTATCACAGACGGTAAACGCATAAAAGCAATAGGTACTGCTGATGAGGTAACGATCCCCAAAGGGGCTGAAATTATCGATGTAGCAGGTAAAACAATTATGCCAGGGATTGTTGATGCGCATGCCCATGGCTCACAAGCCAGCGATGAAATTATTCCTCAGCAAAACTGGAAAAACTATGCCGGTTTAGCGTTAGGTGTCACAACAATTCATGATCCATCAAACGATACCTCTGAAATATTTACCGCCAGTGAAATGCAAAAAGCCGGCATGATTGTCGGGCCACGTATTTTTTCTACCGGCACCATTTTATATGGAGCAAATATGCCTGGTTACACCTCGCATATTGATTCGCTAGATGATGCTAAATTTCATTTAGAGCGTCTTAAAAAGGTTGGGGCGTTTAGTGTTAAATCGTATAACCAGCCACGCCGTGAGCAGCGCCAACAAGTTATTGAAGCAGGGCGAGAGCTTGAGATGATGGTTGTGCCAGAGGGCGGCTCACTGCTACAACATAACTTAAGTATGGTTGTTGATGGGCATACGGGCATTGAACACTCGATTCCGGTTGAGCATATTTACGATGATATAAAACAATTATGGTCGCAAAGTGATGTTGGTTATACCCCAACGCTTGTTGTCGCCTATGGCGGAATTTGGGGAGAAAACTACTGGTACGATAAAACAGATGTGTGGAATCACCCGCGTTTAAGTAAGTTTGTGCCTAAAAATCAGCTATTGCCACGTGCTATGCGCCGAGTAAAAGCGCCCGATCATCACTATAACCACTTTAATAACGCCCGCGTTGCTAAAGAGCTGCAAGATTTAGGTGTACTGGTAAATTTAGGTGCTCACGGACAACGCGAGGGCTTAGGTGCACATTGGGAAATGTGGATGTTTGCTCAAGGCGGTATGAGTTCACTTGAAGCAATTAGAGCCTCTACGCTTGACCCTGCTAAATACTTGGGGCTTGATAAAAATATAGGCTCGCTAGAAGTAGGTAAGCTTGCCGATTTAATTGTTATTGATGGCGATCCGCTGAAAAATATTCGCGATTCAGATAAGGTCGATTACACCATGATCAATGGGCGTTTATTTGATGCAAGCACAATGAACGAAGTGGGTAAAAAGCAGCGAAAACCACTTTATTTTGAAAAGCTATAATTGTAATACACGTTTAAAAAGCGGCTATTAGCCGCTTTTTTTTAGCTAAAAATAAATTATTTAATAAAGCGAACTGATAGAAGGTGATAAACAGGCACAAAAAAACCGCTTAACGCGGCTTTTTTATTAATCACATGTTGTTTAAACAACACCGCGCGGTAAGCGACAGTCGTGATCTTTACTTGCAAGCTCAACAATCCAAAGCTCTTCAGCTGTGTAGCCGTCTTCGCTTTGTGTTACAACAGTAAACGGCGCTGTTTTTTGTGCTTTAACAGGCGCAGCAGCTTTAGTTTTAGTTTTTTTCGCAGGCGCTTTTTGCTCAGCTTGTGCAGGCGATTTTCCAGAGCTTAATTCTTTCGTTAGCTCTGCTACATCAGCTAGGCGTAAGTTTTTGCCACCATCGATGCTGTACCAGCCAGGTTTTGTAGTAATTTCAGGTTTTTTACCATTGGCAGCTTCATATGCAGCTTCAAAGGCAGATAAAACTTCTGTTTTGTCTAGTTTGCTCATCAGAGACCCTATACGTTGTGAACACAGATAAAGAAGCCGTATTTATACCTATTTTCCAACTGTTTTTCAATTTTTTGCGATTTTCCTTCCATTTTAGCCCCATAAACGCCAAAATTTGCACAAAATTCAGTGCTGAGTAAGGTAATAAGTATGCAACGTAGAGAATTTAACCAACTGTTAAACGACATTTTAAAGCCTCACACAATTAAAGATTTTTGTCCTAACGGGCTGCAAGTCGAAGGTAAAAATGAAATCAGAACGATTGTTACGGGGGTGACTGCAAGCCAAGCACTCATTGATGCAGCGATAGAAAAAAAAGCCGATGCTGTTTTGGTTCACCATGGTTATTTTTGGAAAGGTGAATCGCAACCTATTACGGGCATGAAAAAACGCCGTATTGGGGCTTTGTTAGCGCACGATATTAATTTATTTGCCTATCATTTACCGCTTGATATTCACCCTGTTATAGGTAACAACGCCCAGCTTGCTAATTTGCTTGATATTGAATTAGAAACAGGGCTTGAACCCGTTACTAATAGCGTTGCTATGAAAGGACGGTTAAAAACTCCGCTTACAGGTAGCGAGTTTGCAAATAAAATAGCCAAAGTTTTAAACCGCGAACCTTTAAGTAGTGTTGTACGCGATGAAAAAATTAACACCATTGCCCTGTGTACAGGAGGCGGGCAAGGTTATATCGATTTAGCTGCAGAGCAGGGGATTGATGCATACCTAACGGGTGAAGCCTCAGAGCAAACTATTCACAGCTCGCGAGAGCAAAATATAGACTTTTTTGCAGCAGGGCATCATGCAACCGAGCGTTACGGAATTAAAGCCCTTGGTGAATTACTCGCTAAAGAACATGGTTTTGATGTGAGCTTTATAGATATAGATAACCCAGTATAAATTTATATACTCTACAGCGCCTCTGGGTTTATCCAGCGGCGCATACTTATCCAAGCATTCCCAATCACTTCATGGGCATATTGCGTTACTACACGTAATGCCTCAGCATTTGGTATAAATTGTTTATACAAAGGTAAAGCCGAAAAATTGTGATAATCCGTAGCGGCAGGAATTACCTCAATGCCTTGGGCATTAAACAGGTTTATTGAGCGCGGCATATGTAGCACAGACGTAACCAGTGCAACCTTAAAATCAACGAGCTTAGGCGCGAGTAGTTTGGCTTCTGCGGCTGTATCCATCGCCTGTGGGTTTTGTTTTATGCGGTTTTTACTCACCCCTAAATTTATTGCTGTTTGGCTCATTAACGCGCTATTGGTTACTTTGCCATAGCCACCGCCAGATACGATAAGCGTTGCATTAGGGTATTTTTTTGCAAGCTTAACCCCTTCTACCAAGCGAGTAAGCGCACAATTTCCTAGCTGGTTATTAGCGCTTAAAGCGGGGTTAGGGTTTATGTCGCAACCCAGCACAACAATTTTATCAAGGGTTGGGTGTTTTAGTGCATTAAATGCCAATGATGCGGGCTCATTGTTTTTAATCAGTTGATGCACAGCAAATGGCGTACTTAACACTAAAAGCGCCAATAGACTCAAGCTTGCGATCACTAAAGCAGACTTACGTGCACGAAATGCCAAAACTAGCATTACAAACGCAAGTAAACCAAATAGCGGTAGCGGCATAATTAAGCCACCTAATAATTTTTTTAATTCAAACATAACAAGCAACATAAAACACAATAGGCCTTATGTTACTTATTCGTTTGTGATTTATCGACCGTTATTTTGCTTACAGGTATTTAAAAAATGGCGATAAACGGGGTTGTCTTTCATGTCTTTTTTCATTGCTAGGTACATAGGGCGGGTTAGCCCTAGTGCACCAAGCGGGATTGATTTTATTAAACCTTGGCTTTCGTAAGGTGTTACCAACCAATCAGGCAGCGCTGCTACACCCATTCCTGCACTCACTAGCTGAAAAATTAATAAGCCTTGATCTACATTTTTTAAGGTGCCGTCAAAGCGGGCATTTTGAATAAAGTGTTTAAATATATCTTGTCGCTCGCGCGGAATAGGATACGAAATAATGGTTTCGTTTTTTAAATCAAGCGCCGTTACATATGCCTTTTTAGCTAGGTCGTGATCAGGGGCGACGATAAGCTTTAATTTAAAATCAAATAAATGAGCGTATTCTAGCTTGTCAGGATCGCGTATATCTGAGGTTAATACTAAGTCGAGCTCATCATTGAGTAAATCTGGTATAGCGTCGTAGCTAAAGCCGCGCTCGTAGTCAATTTTAATGTCTGGCCAAAAATTATTAAATTCTTTAATAGTCGGCAGCAGCCAATGAAAACATGCATGGCATTCAACACTTAAGCGCAGTTGGGAAATAGGTTGATTAAGGCTTTCTTTTAAACGGCACTTAGTGGCTTCTACTTTAGGTAAAACTTCGTTGGCAAGTTCGAGTAATAGCATTCCTTGTGGCGTAAAGCGCACAGGTTGCGTTTTTCTTTCAAATAATTGGCAGTCTAATTTGTTTTCTAAGTCTTTAATTTGATGAGATAAAGCTGATTGCGTTAAAAATAATTCCCGGGCTGTATTAACTAACGATCCGGTGTCTTTTAATGTCGCAATAGTTTTCAGGTGTTTTATATCAATCATCTTTAATAATTCTCAAGGGAAAAGTGAGTTTGGCTCAGATTGACTACATACTACGCCTTTACAAAAAACGTTTCAACGTCTAGATGGCTAAAATAATCTATTATTTACTAAAATATGCCCTTAAAGTTAAATTAACTAATGTGGGTACTTTGGTTGCTACTGGTTTGATGAGTTTGGCATGAGTTTAGCTCAAGTTGTTTTGTTGGGTTATACAGCGGCTGTTTAAAGCAGCGTTATGGGCAGGGCAGCTTAATAAATGGCACTGGTTTTTAAGAGGGATAAGGAATTATCACAACGCGTAATAACAGGTCTGTTTTTAATGGGCTAAAGCTTAAACAGTAATAATATGTTTTTATTACTTCAAAACTGAGCGCTTAAATAAACGAATGGGTATTACGGGGCTTACTTTTTACACCTTTTTGGTTGTGAAAAAGTAAGCCTTTGGATAACAGCTACTACAGGGGTTTGTGGATAAGCTTAATGGCGTGTTGTGCTGTAACTGGTTTTGACTTTAAAAAGCCTTGCCCGTAATTACATTGAGTGGCTTGTAAAATATTTAGTTGCTCTTGCGTTTCGATTCCCTCCGCCACAACTTCAAAGTTTAGTGATTGCGCTAATGAGAGAATGGCCTCTACTAACGGGTTATTGGTTTTGTTGAGGTGATCGATAAAGCTTTTATCTATTTTTAAAATATGAATAGGTAATTGGTGTAAGTAACCAAGTGCTGAGTATCCAGTACCAAAGTCATCCAAGCATAACTTCACTTTAAGTGGGGCAAGCCCTTCTATTATTTGAGTTGCTAAATCAAGGTTAGCGATAAGCCCTGATTCAGTGATTTCTAAACACAACGACCCTAAAGGCAGTTGGTATTTATTATATAATGCGTGAACTTGGGCAACAAAGTCGAGACTGGCAAAATGACGCGATGACACATTGACCGTTACTTTTAAAAAGCGATGCCCTAATGTGTGCCAGTGCGCAATATGTTGTGCAGCGAGGTCAAGCAAGTGCAAATCAAGGTTAATAATTTGCCCGGTGGTTTCGGCTATCGGAATAAACTCATTTGGTGGCACAAACCCTTTTTTTGGATGGTGCCATCTCACTAATGCCTCAAAGCCGACAACTTCGCTTGTCGCTATAGTAAAAATAGGCTGAAAATAAAGCTCAAATTCGTTGTGTTCAATGCCGTGTTGTAAGTCGTTTTCTATATCGGCATGTGTTTTGAGCTTTTTACGCATGGTGTTATTAAAAAACTTAACTTGGCCACGCCCGCTTGATTTAGCTTCGTACATAGCTGCATCGGCTTGCTGTAATAGCAAATAGGCTTTATCGTCGCTGCTTTCACTAAAGGCGATGCCAATGCTGGTTGATGCTTGCAATAAATGACTATCCACATTAAGTGGCTTAGCAAGGGCTGTGTTTATTCGTTTTAGCGCTTCGCTAACCTGGTTTCGGTGTGTGATGTTTTCCATAAAAATAGCAAATTCGTCGCCACCAAGGCGTGCAAACGTGTCGGTGTTTCTGACGGTGCCTTTTATGAGCTCACAAATTTTAATTAAAAAGTGATCGCCAACCTCATGGCCAAGCGAATCATTGATACTTTTAAATCGATCAAAATCTAAATAAAGCAAGGCATGGCTCGTGCCTTTTTTAACACGCGATAAACGCAAAATTGCATGTTTAATACGCTCAATAAGTAACGAGCGATTAGCGAGGCCTGTTAGCTCATCATGCAATGCTTTGTGTTCAAGCTCTTGCCTTGCAAGCTGCCTATCTATGGCCATACTAATTTGCCTACTTACGTAGGTTAAAAGGGCGCTGTCGTGTTCGTTGTAATGCAGCTTTTTATCGTAACTTTGAACAACAATTACACCGCTTATTCTATCATTTGCTTTAAAAGGCACACCTAGCCAGGATTCAGAAAGACGGCCAACAAGTTTAAAGTCGCCGTTATTTATATGTTGCTGATAATCGTTTTGATTTAATAGCAGTACACGGTCTGATTTTAGTAGGTAATACGAAGCTGTGTCTTTTAATTGCTCTTTTGATATTTTTTTGTGTGCGTGCGTTTGAATGCCTTCTTCAACGATGTAAACCAAATCGAGTATGTCTACTTGCTTATCGTAAAGGGCAATAAAAAAGTTATCTGCAGGAAGTAAGCTATTTATTATGCTGTGAAGAGCTTCAAAAAAGGTATCTAGGTTACTGGCTTTATAGGTTAAATTAGCGATTTGCAGTAAGCTGTTTTCAAGCTTTTGCGCATCATTTAACTGTGTTACTGTGTGCGTTAAGCTATTGACCGTGTTTACTTGGTTTAGCTTAGCACTTAATAAATGCGCAACCGTGGTTAATATTTCTAGGTGGGCGTTTGTGAAGTAATTTTTTATTGGATGTTCACAATCAATAACCCCTAAAACATGATCCTTGTATATAAGTGGCACGCACAACTCTGATTGAGCAGGGCGTTCATCAGCAATGTAGCGAGGGTCTTGCGTTACATCGCCAATAATAATAGCTGTGCCTGTACGGGCAACATAACCGGTTATACCTTCGTTAAAGCTAATAACTTTGCGCTCTGCTTGGTATTCGTCTCTGGCGTGGGTTATGCCCATAGAAGCGACTTGATTTAGCTGTAAACGTGTTTCATCAGCCAGGTAAATAACACAATCAACAAACCCAAGGCGGTTTACTACTTGAGTGGTTACATACTCAAATAACTCTTCTAGGGTATCGAGTTGTAATAAGCTTGAGGAAAACTGATTTATTATGCTCAGCTGTTCAGTTTTAACTTCGAGCGCTTTATAGGTATCGATATGATTCGACATAGGGTAATTTTATTCTTTTTATTTGTATTAGCACCGATAAGTTAACCCAAATTTAAAGCATGTTCAAAATAAAACGCTTAAACGGGTGTAATCGTCGTTAAACTTAAACTCAATAGTATTTTGCAGCACTCATAGAGGGCAATAGTTTAGATAACACTTTACTAGGTCTTTCCATATGCCTATGATCGGATAAATTCAGCCGTGGAAAAAAGTAATGAGCATTAATACCGATTCAAAAAACACATTAACCATAATTCGTCCTGATGATTGGCATGTCCATTTACGTGATGGTGAGCAACTTAAAGATACAGTACGCGATATTAGCCGCTACATGGGCCGCGCCATCATAATGCCAAACCTTGTACCGCCAGCAACGAGCACTGATTTAGCGCTAGCTTATCGAGAGCGAATTATGGCAGTGGGGCCGCAGGGCAACTTTGAACCCTTAATGGTGCTTTACTTAACCGATAAAACCACTCCTGAAGAAATTAAAAAAGCCAAAGCAACGGGTAAAATTGTTGCTGCCAAGTTGTACCCAGCAGGGGCAACCACTAACTCAGACTCTGGGGTTACATCTGTAAAGAATATTTACCCTGTATTAGAAGCGATGCAAGACGTGGGCATGCTGTTATTAGTGCATGGTGAAGTGACTGATTCATCAATAGATATTTTTGACCGTGAAAAAGTATTTTTAGAGACGATTTTAGGCGATGTTGTCGCTGATTTTCCAAATCTGAAAATAGTGCTAGAACACATTACGACAAAAGACGCCGTTGATTTTGTAACAGCCGCGCCGCAAAATGTGGCGGCAACTATTACCGCGCATCACTTATTGTACAACCGTAATCACATGTTAGCTGGTGGCATACGTCCGCATTATTACTGTTTACCTATTTTAAAGCGCAATATTCACCAACAAGCGTTAATGGCGGCAGCTATAAGTGGAAATAAAAAGTTCTTTTTAGGGACTGACTCAGCACCACATTATAAAGATAAAAAGGAAGCGGCATGCGGTTGTGCTGGCGCCTATACAGCACATGCTGCGATTGAACTTTACGCCGAAGCCTTTGAAGGGGCGGGCGCACTGGATAAATTAGAGGGCTTTGCAAGCCATTTTGGGCCTGACTTTTACGGACTTGCCCGTAACACCGATACAATCACCCTAGAGAAAAGGCCTTGGCAAGTTCCCGCAAGTTACACACTTGGTGACTCACAAGTCGTGCCTATTAAAGCAGAAGCTACTATTGACTGGCAGGTTAAGTAAAGTGCATTAAATTAGCATTGTATTAAAGCCGTATAGCTTGCTGTACGGCTTTTTATTTGCTTGAAATTCAATCTTTACCTGAGATTTAACGCTCTTTACGAAGGGCTTTATTTGTAAAGCTAAGCTGTTATACATAATTTGTTACAATTAGGAGCAACAAAGCTGCCGTTTTTTGTTCAATTTTAGCTTTAAAAATAACCACTTACACATAATGCTTTATTTATTTTTGTTCTGAGTAAATAAATCTTAATTAATAGAGCCAAAAAAAAATTAATGTGTTAACCTTAACTTGCTTTGAGTTTTTGCGTATTGAATTTACGGATATTGTGCTGCGTTTAAGGTTACCGGTTAGGTTAAAACTTGTTCCTGTACTATACCTCCAGAATTTTGGGCACTGACTCAGGGAGGATATAGCCATAATAATATGGCTGAATTTTAATTATTGACTTACAGGAAAATTTAGTATGTCGGTTACTGGTAAAGTAAAATTTTTCAACGAAGCTAAAGGCTTTGGTTTCATTGAACAAGAAAATGGTCCTGACGTGTTTGTACATTTCAGCGCAATCACTGGTTCTGGTTTTCGCACTCTTAGCGAAGGTCAAGCAGTGACTTTCAGCATCAAACAAGGTCAAAAAGGCCCTGAAGCTGAGAACGTAGAAGTAGCATAATTTTAATTATGTGAACCTTAGTTCATCTTGGTGAAGCAGTTTTCTGTTTCACCATAATTCCTCAAAATCTTCCTCATTGTTTTTATACTCTCTAATATTGTTTGTTCACTCCCTAATACAGTCAAACGTTAAAATTTACTTCTCGCTATAGCTTCAAACACGTTTAACATATTTGCCATTTAAATAGTTAAAAACCCTATTTAATAGCAACGCCGCTTTAATACACTAACAGCTCATAATCTGTATACTTTCACTAAGCTTAAGCAATATATTTACCACATGCATGGTGTGTATTAAAAAACCGTGTAATTAACTGAGTGTTTTACTGGCTTTAATAGGGCTTAACTTGGGCTTAGCAAAGTTAAAGCCATTAACTTAAATGCAGTAATATTTATACATCATCTCAAAACAACTTTCGAATTGTTGTATTTTTATACGATGAAGCGCGGGATTTGCAAGTTAAGATGTGCTTTTAGCCTAATTTAACCAAATCTAGTTCATCAATTTGTCACATTTTTATTATTTTTGTTTTTTTTTAAGGTGCAATTCAGTTTTGTTTAGATGTTGCATTTTTGTTTCATGTAAGTGTCTAATTTTTAACTAGTGTTTAATTTTAAAGGGGCTATATAATGCTAAAACGGCTTAATGCTGGTTGCATTTATGTTAACAGTATTTTTTATAATACTTTAGTTTTAGCTTTTTCAAGGTATTTATTTACTTAGAATAGCTAACATCAAGTTGACAGGGCGTATTGCATTTAGCATTATTGGAGGGTTGATATCTATTAAAAGATATCAGGGTTGTCATCCTTAATAAGGTTGATAATTAAATTATAAAAGTAACATTACTTAATTGGTTGGGAACTATGTCTGTTAAAATCAGAAAGAGTCTTGTAGCATCTGCGTTGGTTGGCGCTTTTGCATTTGCAAGCAGCAATGTGATTGCAGATCCTTTGAATGACGTGCAAAAAGCAGGTCAGCAAATTCAAAAGGCTGCTGTTAAGTCTCAAACTAAAATTGACAACGTATACGGTCAAACTCAAGAGCTAATCGCTGAGTACCGTAGTATTGTTGATGAGACTGAACTTATGAAAGTGTACAACGATCACGTAGCACGTTTGGTCGCTGACCAAAATGCGTCAATCGAATCGTTTGACCGTCAAATCGCTACTATCGACAACACTAAACAAAACGTTGTGCCTTTGATGTATCGCATGATCGATACGCTTGAGCAATTCATCAAAGCGGACGTTCCGTTCAATCTTGATTCTCGTCTAGCTCGTGTAGAAAGACTTCGTGAAATCATGGCTTCTGCGTCTGTAACGACGTCTGAGAAATTCCGCCAAGTTCTTGAAGCATACACAGTTGAAACTGCTTACAGCTCGGCTGTAACTGCTTCTCAAGGTACTTTAGAAGTTGATGGTAAAAACATTAACGTTGATATCGGTCGTTTAGGTCGTATCACTTACGTAGCACAATCTTTTGACTTAAAACACGCTTGGGTGTGGGACAACAACACTAAAGAGTGGAAAGAATTAGGTGAAGAATACCTAAAACCAGTTAAAGAAGTGATTCGTATGGCGCGTAAGCAAGCGACACTCGAACTTGTTAAACTACCAATCTTTGGCGCGGAGTAATCGAATAATGAAGAAACTATTTAAAGGTTTTGCTGTTGCAGCAGTACTATCTGTTTCTGCAGGTACCGCGCTTAATGCACATGCAAATACTGATGCTTTAGATAAAATTCTTGAGCAAGTAAAGCAAGAACGTATCTCTGAAGGTAAAATCAATAAGCAACGTGAGCAAGAGTTCTTATCAGAACGTGCTGACAAGCAAGCATTACTTAACAAAGCAAAAAGCCAATTAGCGTCTGAAAAAGCACGCGGTGACAGCTTAGCTAAGCAATATGCACAAAACGAAAATACATTAGCTGAAAAAGAGCAAGCGCTTCAAAACGCACAAGGTACTCTTGGTGAAATGTTTGGTGTTGTACGTCGTGCAGCGCAAGACGCTATCGGTTCTATCGAAGCTTCACTAGTAAGTGCTGAAAAGCCAGGCCGTGCAGAAGTACTTCGTTCATTAGCAGCTGCTAAAGAGCTTCCAACAGTTCGTGAACTTGAAGAACTTTGGATTGCACTTCAAACAGAAATGACTGAGTCAGCAAAAGTTTCTACTTTTGAAACTGAAGTGTCAGGTCTTGACGGCAACTCTACAGTTAAGCAAGTAACACGTATTGGTAACTTTAACTTAGTTACTGACGAAGGTTACTTAATCTACTCGCCAGAGACAAAATCTATTCAGCCTTTAGGTAAACAACCTGATAGCTACATTTTAGATGGTATCTCTGCTCTTGAAGGTACTTCTTCTGACAATTATGCTGGCGTATACATTGACCCGACTCGTGGTGCAATCTTACGTATCAACACGCAGAAGAAAACGCTTATGGAATACTACGAGCAAGGTGCTGAAGTTGGTTACATCATCACAGTTTTATTAGCTGTTGGTCTACTAATCTTCTTAGTACGTTTCGTTGACTTAGCGCTTACTACTTCTAAGATCAAGTCTCAGCTTAAAAACTTGTCTACACCGAATACAAACAACCCACTGGGTCGTATTCTTAAAGTGTACCATGACAACAAGAGCCAAGACGTTGAAAACCTTGAGCTTAAACTTGATGAAGCTATCTTACGTGAAACGCCACGTGTTGAAGCTGGCATCAACATCATCAAGATTCTTGCTGCAATCGCACCGTTACTTGGTCTACTAGGTACAGTAATCGGTATGATCTTAACGTTCCAAACAATCACATTGTTCGGTACGGGCGATCCGAAGATCATGGCTGGTAACATCTCTCTAGCTCTTGTAACTACAGCGCTAGGTCTAATTGCTGCACTACCACTTATCCTACTTCATTCAATTGTTGCAGGTCGTAGTAAGTCAGTATTACATATCCTTGATGAGCAAAGCGCAGGTATCGTTGCTACTCACGCGGAGAAGGAGAAAGCCTAATGCTAGTCCTGATGGAGATATGGGAATCTATCAGGGATTTTGTTGGCACAGGCGGCCAGGTATTATACGTGGTCGCGATAGCACTCTTTCTTATGTGGGTTTTAATGATTGAGCGCTATTGGTTCCTACTTGCTGAATTTCCTCGTTTAACGAAGGATATTGTAGCGAAGTGGGATGCCCGCCAAGACACTACGTCTTGGTACGCACACAGAATCCGTGAAGCATGGATTTCTGAAGCGTCTGAAAAATTAGATCAGCGTATGTTGTTGATTAAAACATTAGTAGCTGTTTGTCCTTTAATAGGCTTACTTGGAACTGTAACGGGTATGATCGCGGTTTTCGAAACCATGGCAACCCAAGGTACTGGTAATGCACGTTTAATGGCATCAGGTATTTCAATGGCAACAATCCCAACAATGGCTGGAATGGTTGCGGCACTATCTGGAGTTTTCTTTAGCTCACGCCTTGAGGCAAGAGCGAGAATGGTGAAAGCCAAACTTGTAGATAGCATGCCTCATCACTAGAGAGAGAATTAAATATGGCACGTAAACAACGTTTTCGTGAAGAAGAAGAAGCAGCGGTAGATATGACGCCAATGCTTGACATCGTATTTATCATGCTTATTTTCTTTATCGTAACTACATCGTTCGTTAAAGAGGCTGGTATCGAGGTCAATAAACCTAAAGCGGCCCAAGCTACGAAGCAAAAAAATGCTAACATTTTTGTTGCTATTCGCAGTGATGGTGCTATCTGGATTGATAAACAGCAAGTTGATGTTGAACGTGTTTCAGCAAAAATCGAAAGTTTATTAGCAGAACAACCTACTGATGTTGTGATTTTGCAAGCTGATAAAGAAGCAAAGCACGGCGTAGTGGTTAAAGTTATGGACCAGATCAAAGCGACAGGTGACAACCTGAGAATTTCAATAGCTGGAGATCAGTAATGATTCGTTTTCTGTTTTCACTGATTGCAGGTGGGGCAGTTACTTTCGGCTTGTTCTACTTCATGGCTTACCTCATCTCTGGTGGGGCTGACCGTAATACTGAACAAAAAGAGCAGATCATAGTCGAAATAATGACGAATCCGCCTGAATCTAAGGTGCAGGAGAGGAAGCGTGTTCCGCCTCCGCCTCCGCCACCGCCAAAGCAGCCGCCTAAACCGCAGCCGCCACAGCCGGAGAATAACAATCCTAACCCTGGTGCTATGTCATTTAACATGGGTAGCATTGATGTAGGAAGTTCGGCTGGTGGACTAAGTGGTCCAGGTGCATTTGGACGAGATGGTGATGCGACACCTATCGTTCGTATTGAACCAAAATATCCAACGCAAGCAGCGCGTGATGGTAAAGAAGGTTGGGTACAACTTTCGTTCACAATTGATGAGTTAGGTGGCGTGACTGACGTTCAAGTTATTGACGCAGAACCAAAACGTATCTTTGACCGTGAAGCTAAACGTGCATTACGCAAGTGGAAATACCGTCCTAAAATTATTGACGGTAAACCACAGAAACAAGTTGGTTTACAAGTTCAACTAGACTTTAAACTTAACCAAGGCTAAGGAGGCGAGTAATGAGAAATTTATCTAAAGTAACTGCTCTTGCAATTCTTATGTCTGTGTCAGGTGCAGCTATAACTGCACCTGTATTAGCAGCGCCGGATTACGCTAAAATTGAAGAGCGTAAAAAAGCCAAGACTAAAATCATGGGCGAGCGTACTGGTAAAAAGGTAATTAAAGCGTTTGACTTGTACAATGAAGACAAAATTGATGAAGCAATTGCCTTATTAAAAGAGATTGACGCATCTAACGACTTCGATAAAGCGACTGTAAATCGTTACTTAGGTAGCATGTACGCGCAAAAAGAGAAGTACGATGAAGCGATTAAATACTCTAGACAAGCTGTTGCCCCTGATATTTTAAACTTCGCAGATCACGAGCAAACTTTAAAGCTATTAGGTGATTTATACGCAGGTACTGAAAAGTTCCAAGAAGCCAAAAAAGCTTATACAGCTTGGATGGACTTCACCGGCGAAGAAGACCCTAAAGTGTATACTCGTATCGCGCAAGCTAACTATCAGTTAGGTCAGTTTCGTGATGTTTTTAAACCTGCCGACAAGGCAATCTCTTTACAAAAGGAGCCTAACAAGGCCCCTTACCAATTAAAATTAGGTTCTTACTTTGAACTTAAAGACTACGCCAACATGGTGAAAATTGGTGAAGAGATTGTACGAGTTTGGCCAGATGACAAAAAAGCCTGGGTTAGTTTAGGTAAATACTACCTACAAACCGAAGACTACTCTAAAGGTCTAGCGACCATGGAAGTAGCATTCAAAAATGGCTATTTTGAAGCGGAAGTCGATTACAAAGTACTTTCTAACTTTTACTCTTTAAACGAAATTCCATTTAAAGCGGCTAAAACCCTTGAAAATGCGATTAAAGAAGACAAAGTTAAGCGTACTAAGCAAAATGTTAACGCAATTGCTAGTAACTACCACCGTTCTAAAGACATCGAAAAAGCTGCTAAGTACTACGAAGAAGCTGCTAAATTTGACGACGATGCAGAGCTTTACCGCAAAGCAGGATCGTTACTTTTACAATCTGAGAACTTTAGTGCTGCTGTTGTTCGTTTGAACAAAGCGTTAGAGCTTGGCTCTGACAAAAAAGGCACCATTTATTCAGACTTAGCTGAAGCGTACTACTACCAAGCTAAATACAAGCAAGCTTATGCTGCTATTACTAAAGCAATGGACGACCCACGCACACGTAAGTTTGCTAAAGGTTGGTCTACATTTATTAAAGATAAAGCCGCTCGCAACGGTGTTAAAATTTAACTTTAATTTGTTTTAGCAATTATATAAAAAGCCCCTTTGGGGCTTTTTTTATTGGAATTTATAATGAATAAAACGCATCTTTTGTCTGTCCTATTTAGTCTGTTTTTGGTTGCTTGTTCAAAACAACCACCGCCTTTTGAATCTTATGATGCTGCGCAGCAGAGTATTAAAAGTTTAAATACGGCACTAAAGCCTGTGGGCACTGAAAGTGTATCCACTGAACAAGTACTGCCTTTTTCCTCAGCGTATTTATCGCTTCGTCATCAGATGTATCAGCGCCTACAAACAATGACTCTTTCAAACGCGCAAACACAGCAGCTAAATTACTTAATTATTGCTGAGCGTTTTCCTGAGCGCTTTTTCAGCTGGCCTGCACAGGTCAATGTGTTAGAGAACTTATTATCAGCGCAAATTCAAAGTACTAAGGCTAACGAGGTAATTGAGTGGCTTAAGTTCACTCAAGATCAATTAGACAGTGCGCTGCAAAGCAATTTGAGATTAAACAAGGTTGAATTAAACCTCCTGCAGGGTTACTTACAAACGTCACAATTAAAACAATCTAGCGTAAGCGATTTAAAAGCCCAGATTGCAGAGTTTAATGATTACTTGGCCCATTACAAACCAAGGGGGAGCATTGGCTTACGTGGACTTGCTAATGGCAGTGAATGGTATCAAAGTAAACTAAATTACTTCAGTGGGGCAGTTAAGTCGCCTTTGCAATGGGTTGATACTATTAATCAGCATCTTCAAATTGACTCGCATACTGCGCCTAATTTGAGCTATAACGAGCATCATAGTACTTCGTTTATTAGCCAATATTTAAGCAAGGCGCCAAAAGTAAAAGGGATTGATTGGCAAACTGATTACATGCTATTGCCAGCTATGGCTAAAAACAGCCAGCTGAGCCCAGAAGATAAAAGGCTAATGCTTGCGCTAATGGAAACCGATGTGGGCATACACTACCATGCATGGACTTTATCTCAGGCAAAAGTGAACTTAGTAAAACGATTAGCTATTTCACAGCGCGATGCGCAGTATTTAGTTGAAGATAGTGTGCTTTACCCAGGCCACGCTTTTAGTTTTGCCGAGCAACTATTAACACTTTAAACGCTTATGTGCGCTTAGCGCACATTTCACAACGCTGTGTTGCAGGGTCTTTTTTAAGTAACCGCTCAGAAATTGCTTCTTCACAATCGCAGCAATAGCCGTATTGACCAATATCAATTTGGCTTATTGCCGCTTCTAATTCTGTCAGCCTATTAACTAAAGTTTGATATTCAGGACCTAAGTGGTAGGTGGCCGTGTCAAGCCATTCGTTATGCTGGCTAGTTAATATAACGTCACGTAGCTTAAGATGGGCAGGGTGTGCAGATTGGCTCAGCATCGCTAATATTACTGATTTAACGTGTGCTATTTCACTGTGCAGTTGTTGCTGATAAAGCATATTGGTATAACCTTCATTTAGCGTTTCGTTATACCGGTATTATCTGAGCTGCGCTGCTTATACGCTATGATTTGAATCAAGTTGCGGAGACTTAGCGTATTTTTTTAAAACCTGTGCTACATCACCTTTTACTTTAAGACGTCTTATTTCATCAAATAGTGCATTGGCTTGTGGGTATTGGCGTTTTAGATAACCCAGCCATTGCTTAGTACGAGAGGCAAAATATTTTTCATCTTGTGTGGGGTCTTGATGAATAGCGGAGTGAATCAAATGATAAATTATATGTTCCCACTCTAGGCCTGTATATTGTTCATTATTAACATGAGCTTTAATTTTTTTCGCTAAATCAGGGTGAGAAAGCGCACCGCGCCCTAGCATTAAATCGCTACACTGGCTTCGGGTCTGGCAAAGTAGGGCATCTTCCACTTGCCAAATTTCACCATTGGCAACCACGGCTATGTTTTTACCTTTTATTAGCGGGGGGATTTTTTCCCAGTATGCAGGTGGGTTATAACCATCACGCTTAGTACGGGCGTGTATTGCAATACTATCTGCACCGGCGCTGACAACGGCATCTACAATTTCTTGGCTATTGCTATCATCATCAAAGCCCAAGCGTATTTTAGCGCTTACTTGATGTTTACTATCTACCGCATCCCTTACCGCTTTGATTATGTTATACATATGATCAGGGTCTTTTAGCAGTACAGCGCCCCCGCGGCTTTTATTTACCGTTTTTGCAGGGCAGCCAAAATTAAGATCTATACCGTGGGAGCCTAATTCGATAGCTCTAACCGCATTTTCTGCTAATACGTCGGCCACTTGCCCTAATAACTGTACGCGCACAGGAGTACCGGCTTTGGTTAAACCGTTATTATTGAGCTCAGGGCAATAGCGATGAAACACTTTAGCTGGTAAACATTTATCAATTACTCTAACAAATTCTGTTACGCATAGGTCAAAGCCACCAATATTGGTAAGAAGTTGGCGCATTTTAAAATCAACAACACCTTCCATAGGCGCTAAAACAAGTTTCATAGAGTATTTTTATTGAAAAAACGGGTGCGTAGTGTACCTGCAAAGTATGGTTTGATAAAAGTTAAATTACTGCCCATATTTGTATGTATAAATTTAAAAGTAAAAAAAATGAAAATAAATGAAAGTTTTTATTTGATAGCGGGTCTATTTAATTATACAAGCAACGCATAATTGACAATAATTAGTTTGCGTTATCTTAATACACACTTATATAAGAGAGTCATACAATGAATACAGTAAAGAAAAACTCAATCGCGTTAACCTTAGGTGCAGTAGTTGTTGGCTCTGCAAGTTTTGCCTCTGCAGATGCACAAGCAAACCCATTTGAATTTCAACAGTTAGTAACCGGATACCAGCTTGATGCGGCAGAAGGTAAGTGCGGTGAAGGCAAATGTGGCGGCGACGCAAAAGGTAAAAAAGAAGGTAAGTGCGGCGAAGGCAAATGTGGTGGCGACGCAAAAGGTAAAAAAGAAGGTAAGTGCGGCGAAGGCAAATGTGGCGGCGACGCAAAAGGTAAAAAAGAAGGCAAGTGCGGCGAAGGCAAATGTGGCGGCGACGCAAAAGGAAAAAAAGAAGGTAAGTGCGGCGAAGGCAAATGTGGCGGCGACGCAAAAGGTAAAAAAGAAGGTAAGTGCGGTGAAGGCAAATGTGGCGGCGACGCAAAAGGTAAAAAAGAAGGTAAGTGCGGCGAAGGCAAATGTGGCGGCCAATAACAGGCTGATTTAAGTACCTGATTTACTCAGATATACGTTATGCTAAAAGGGCCAAAAGGCCCTTTTTGTTTTAGGAGATAATGATGAGAGCAACACAAAACTCAGCATTTGGGATGGTGGGCTTAGGTCTTCGTCGAGAGATGCTTGATGAATTACTAGCGCATACACCAAAGCAAATTGATTTTATGGAAGTAGCGCCTGAAAACTGGCTTAAGCTGGGAGGGCGCTTTAAAAAACAATTTAAAACCTTAACTGACGCCAATAATTTTGTTTGCCATGGTTTATCGCTTTCTATCGGCTCGCCTGAACCTCTTGATATTGAATTTGTTAAATCGCTAAAAACGTTTTTTGATCAGCACAACATTAAACTATTCAGTGAGCACCTAAGTTACTGCTCTGGAAAAGGGCATATGTACGATTTAATGCCAATCCCTTTTACTGAAGATGCCATTGCACACGTTGTACCTCGCATCAAACAAGTGCAAGATATTTTAGAGCGCCAAATAGCCATCGAAAATGTCTCCTATTATGCGGCGCCTGGTCAGCAGTTATCTGAGCTTGAATTTACAAACACGATTTTAGAGCAAGCCGATTGTAAGCTACTGCTTGATGTAAATAATATTTATGTTAATTCAATTAACCATGGTTACAACGCCGAAGCGTTTTTATTAGGGCTACCTTCAAAACGCATTGCATATGGACATGTAGCTGGGCACTTCAATGAAGCCGATGATTTAATTGTTGATACCCACGGCGCTGATGTTATTGACCCCGTATGGGATTTGCTTGATAAAGCGTACCAAGCGCATGGGGTGTTTCCTACCTTATTGGAGCGTGATTTTAATATTCCAAGTATAAATACACTTACAAAAGAGCTTGATATTATTCACGATTTACAAAATAAGCAGTTATGCGCATCGCCTACTCAGCAATTAGCATAAAGGAAGAAATATGAGCTTTATTGACAGCCAAAATGAGTTTATGGCGCACATACGTGAGCCTGAACATAACCCAAAGCCTAACGATATTGAAGATAGACGCATGGCGATTTACCGTGACTTATTTTTTAATAATATTGCAGGGTTCATCTCATCTGGTTTTCCGGTGCTTAAAACTTTATATACACAGCAGCAATGGCAAAAATTAATAAGGGCTTTTTTTAGTGAGCATGACTGTAAGTCGCCTTACTTTTTAGACATAGCGGGGGAATTTATTAATTACTTATCGAGCAGCTATACCCTGCAAGAGTACGATTATGCATTTATGCTGGAGCTGGCACATTATGAGTGGATAGAGCTTGATGTTTCCGTGGCTAATGAAGATACCAACGAGCAACGCTTAAAAAGCACTGAACTAACCAGTTCTGCACTTTACTTATCGAGTGTAGCGCGTAATTTAAGCTACCAATATGCGGTGCAAAATATCAGCACCGAATATAAACCCAGCACGCCATCTGAGCAGCCTAATTACTTTGTTGTATACAGAGATGATAGCGACGACGTACAGTTTTTAGCCACAAATGCAATGACCGCCTTGCTACTTTCAATAATAGAATCCAATGCGGGCATTGACTTTGAGAGTGTATGCCAGCAGGTTTTAGTCCACGCGCCCAATTTTAGTGAACAACAAATTGCACATGGTGCGTTAAGTACGCTTAATGCAATGTGCGAGCGCGGTATTATCGTGACAAAAAATCAACATTAAGGTCTTTATAGATGTTTTTACTTCGTCTATCATGGCAGCCTTATTTGTCGTGCTTAAAAAAAGGTTATACCAATGTCAGATGATAAAGACTTTAAAGATCCGTTTAACGCTACTTACTTTATTGCTTTTTTAGCAGTTTTTGTAGGTATTGGCTGTTTAAATGCGATTTTAGGCTGGATCACAAGCCTAACTTAAAGCTCCTTGCTCTATTAAGGCTGTTGTTTATATCAGCCTTAAGCTTCTTTTCTTCCTCCACCCTTATAATTTTCTAACCACCTTGGTATTAATAACAGCAAACTCGCATTTTAACGTCAGTTAAGGTTATAATCAGCTGCTTTGAAATATAAACTATTGAGCAATTAAACTTATGACTCAAGTAACACCCGCTATTATTAAAAACAGTATCGCAACCATTGCCGACTATCCAAAACCAGGCATTATGTTTCGTGATGTAACAACACTAATGGCAAATCCAGAAGCCTTTAAAGCAACAATCGATGCTTTTATAAACGAATATAAAAACCAAGGCTTTACAAAAATTATTGGTACAGAATCTCGCGGCTTTATTTTTGGTGCACCGCTATCTTACGCGTTAGGGATCCCTTTTATTCCTGTTCGTAAGCCAGGCAAGCTACCACGCGAAGTGATTCGCCAAGATTACCTACTTGAATACGGTGAAGACACATTAGAGCTTCATGTTGATGCTATTGTCCCAGGCGACAAAGTATTATTAGTTGACGATTTATTAGCTACCGGTGGCACAATTGAAGCCACAGCAAAGCTAGTTGCAAAATTAGGCGGCACAGCCACTGATGCAGCGTTTGTTGTTTCATTACCAGAGCTTGGTGGTGAGCAGCGTATAGAAAAAATGGGTATTAAAATCTTAAAACTGGTTGAGTTTGAAGGCGAGTAATTGATGAGTTATCAGGTTCTAGCGAGAAAATGGCGTCCGCAAACCTTTCATGAATTGGTTGGCCAGTCTCATGTAAAGCAAGCGCTTGTTAATGCGCTAACGCAAAATAGACTGCATCACGCTTATTTATTCACTGGAACCCGTGGTGTCGGTAAAACGACCATTGCGCGTATTTTTGCTAAAAGCTTAAATTGTGATGAGGGTATATCGGCATCTCCTTGTGGGCAATGTAGCAGTTGTACTGACATAGAAGCAGGGCGATACATTGACTTACTTGAAATCGATGCCGCTTCTCGTACCAAAGTAGAAGATACTCGTGAAATTCTTGATAACGTTCAATATGCACCCACGCGTGGACGTTACAAAGTATACCTAATAGATGAAGTACACATGCTCTCTAAGCATAGCTTTAACGCGTTATTAAAAACGTTAGAAGAGCCGCCAGAGCATGTGAAATTTTTACTAGCAACCACTGATCCGCAAAAGTTACCTGTTACCATTTTATCGCGCTGTTTACAGTTTAACTTAAATGCACTTTCGCAAAGCGAAATTAAAACTCAGCTTGAGCATGTCCTTACTCAAGAGGAGTTAAAATTTGATAAAGATGCGCTAAGTATTATTGCAAAAGCCGCCGATGGCAGTATGCGTGACGCGTTGAGCTTAACAGATCAAGCTATTGCGCAAACCAACGGCGACATAAACAATCAAGCCGTACAAGCTATGCTTGGTTTAATGGACACACATTACAGCCAAAGTTTGCTTGCTGCTTTGTTAGCACAAGATGGTGGCGCACTGATGGACGAAATAGCCCAAGTAGCGAGCCGTAATCCTAACTATATTGCGCTACTTGATGATTTAATTGCATTAACTCATCTTATTCAATTAACTCAGCTTGTCCCGCAAGCAGCGCAACTTGATGATAAAAACGCCGATTATGTTAGTCATGTTGCACAGCACACCCAGGCTCAACAAATACAGGTTTATTACCAGTTACTATTAAACGGTAAAAAAGACTTACAATGGGCGCCAGAGCCTCGTTTAGGCTTTGAAATGATAATGCTGCGTTTATTAGCATTTGAGTCTGCAGGTACAACGCCTGCTCAATCGCTTCCTGAGCCTAGTGACACACCAAGTGCAGCAACACCTGCGCCTACCGGTAGTAAAGGCCGTGCCGATGCGCTGCGTGATATATTAAATAAAAATAAAACACCATCGCAAGACGAAACTCCTGCTCCGCAAGCAATGGTTGAGAAAAGCCAAAACCAAAGCACAGCGCAAAGCCAAATAATTGATGAACCAGTAGAGCAACCGCCCACAGAGCAGCTAACACGCTCGCCAAGTGAGCAAAACAGCAAAAGCGCATCAGCTGCGGCTCAAAGCCCGCAAAACGATATACCGAGCCCTGTGCAACAAAGTGCGCACATTGCTAAGAGTGACGATGCTGCTGAGCGCCAAAGTGAAGACGATGCTTATCTGCAACACAGTAATATGGAGCAAACCTTAGCAGCACAATTTGATGATGTTATGAGCAGTGCGGTAGATCAAGGTTATAACCCTGAACCTGTAGCGCAACACACACAACCCGTGCCTGAAAACGCCGATGCTAAAGATAGCAGTGTGCGTGAACAAGAAGCTCAAGCACAATCAGCAATTGCGCGAATTTTACGGGATAGAAATATATCGGGGGCAGGCAGACTTTCTGGGGGGAGTATAAATACCCCTGAGCAAGCGCAAACACCAAAAATGCCTGTTCTAGCTACGCCTAACAGCGAAGCAAAGCCACATAATACAAGCCCGCAAGCGAGTGAGTCACAAAACGATTCACCGCCATGGCATGACCATGTGCAAGGCGATAGCGAAAAAAAGCCAACGCTCCCAGTAACAGGGAGCCAAACGCCAGCTGAGCCAGTAACGCAAAGCCAGCCAGTGCGTAAGGTTGATTTTAAAGAAAAGCATCAAACAATTACTGAAAACTTAGCGCCTGAGCTGCTTGAGCAAATTAACCCGCAAAAAAAGCCTGAGGTAATAGAGCAAGAGCCCGCTATACCGGTCCCAGATGATTTTCAAAGCCCAATTAGCGAGATTAAATTTGCGCATCAGCAAGATGAGTGGGCTTATTTAATTAAGCGTATGGGGCTTGGTGGGCGAATGCGTCAATTTGCATTACACTCGATTTTTACCAAGCAAGGCGACAGTTTACATATTGACGTGGATGAATCGCAAAAACACTTAGATACGCCCATGCTTAGGCAAAAGCTCGATGCGGCGTTATCAAGCATTTACGGGCATAACGTATCGCTGAGTATTAACTTTGCAAAAGGGGTGATTGACTCGCCTTATTTAATTCAGCAAAAAATAGATGCAGGGCGACACCAGCAAGCAATTGATGTGATCACATCTGATGAAAACATAGTACAATTTCAGCAGCTATTTAGCGCCGAAATTGACGAAAACAGTATTCAGGCATTGTAATTAAATACAATCGCCCTTATCTTCATGACAACTAGAGTTTAAAAGAAAGAGAGAAAATTATGTTTAAAGGTGGAATGGGTAACATGATGAAGCAAGCGCAGCAAATGCAAGAGCGCATGCAAAAAGCCCAAGACGAAATCGCGACAATGGAAGTTGTTGGCGAAGCCGGCGCAGGCCTTGTAAAAGTAACCATGCTTGGTAATCATAATGTGCGTCGTGTTGAGCTTGATGAAAGCCTTATGGAAGACGACAAAGACATGATTGAAGATTTACTTGCTGCAGCATGTAACGATGCTGTTCGCCGCGTTGCTGACGAAACGCAAGAGCGTATGGGCAAAGTAACTGGCGGTATGCAATTACCACCAGGTATGAAAATGCCGTTTTAAGCAAATATGCAACTTTCAGATAGTTTAACGCAGCTTATAGAAGCGCTACGTTGCCAACCGGGTATTGGTCCTAAGTCGGCTCAGCGCATTGCGTTTCATTTATTAGAGCGCGATCGTAAAGGCGGTACTCAACTTGGTAACGCATTGACCAAAGCCATGGGCGCGGTTGGGCATTGTCAGTCGTGCCGCACTTTTACTGAGCAAGCGCAGTGTGATATTTGCTTAAGTACAAAACGCCAAGACAGCGGTGTGCTGTGTGTTGTTGAATCGCCTACCGATGTGTTGGCAATAGAGCAAACAGGCCAATACCTTGGTTTATATTTTGTACTTATGGGGCATTTATCGCCAATTGACGGTATCGGGCCTAAAGAAATAGGCCTTGATATACTTGAACAAAAGCTCTCGCACGGCGGTATTAACGAAGTGATTTTAGCTACCAACCCTACGGTTGAGGGCGAAACCACTGCACATTATATTGCCCAGCTTTGCCATAAATATAAAGTAGGGGCCTCGCGTATAGCGCATGGTATACCTGTTGGTGGCGAGCTTGATTTAGTAGATGGCACCACGTTAATACATGCATTTAGTGGCCGCCGAGCGGTTATGCAGGACTAACACAACTATCTGAAATCGTTTTAAAAGCCTACATAGTAAAATATGTGGGCTTTTTTGTGTTTGCTATTTAATTACCGTATAACGTGTGTGAGTTTGCCGGTAATCATATTAAATTAATAAATGAGTTAAACTTGGCGACGTTGTGTTATAAATTATTGACTAACAACAACTAGATAACGTGATAGTTGCACGGCTCACGCGCCTTAAAAATATCGCTCAAGTTGGTATAAAAACATCAGGAATTTATCTGATTAGTAAGGAGTACTATGCAAAATAATAAACACGACAATAAAGGCGGTTTACTCAGCAGTAAGCGCTTTTTACCGCTATTTGTAACGCAGTTTTTGTCGGCTATGAATGATAATGTGTATAAGCAATCCGTGCTTATATTGTTAGTGTTTCAAGCTGCAACCCTTGGCGATGGTGCGCTGTATTCAAACCTTGCAGCGGGCTTATTTATATTACCGTTTTTTTTATTTTCAGGAATGGCGGGGCAACTAGCCGAAAAAACAGAAAAATCAAAGCTGATCCGGCTTGTTAAATTTTGCGAAATACCGATTATGGTTATTGGCGCAGCCTCTATTTTTACGCAATATGTGTGGTTAATGCTGACCACCGTGTTTTTTATGGGCTTACAAAGTACTTTTTTTGGCCCGCTTAAGTATTCAATATTACCGCAACATGTGGCGCCTAACGAATTAACAAAAGCCAATGGCTTGGTTGAGTCTGCCACTTTTGTAGCTATTTTAATTGGTACTATTTTTGGCACCTATTACATTACCCAAACAACAGGTCCAACAATTATTAGTATTGCCGTGTTGATACTTGCGGTACTTGGCTTTTTCAGCAGCCGCTTTATTCCTATAAGCCAAGCCAATAATCCTAATTTGCACTTTACCTATAATATTTTTTCATCCACTAAAAATGTATTTAAAGCGCTTAATGCTCAAACAGAATCGGTTGGTAAATCGGTGTTGGGTATAAGCTGGTTTTGGCTAATAGGCGCGGTTATTTTAACGGCATTACCTAATTATGTTAAGCATGTAATGGGTGGCGATGAACTTGTGGTAACCAGTGCGCTGGTGGTGTTTTCGCTAAGCATTGCCGTGGGGTCTTTGTTGTGCGAAAAGCTTTCGCGCTCACGTATTGAGCTGGGCATTGTACCTTTTGGCGCTATTTTAATTACGCTATTTTTGTATTTACTAAGCCAAGAGCCGGCTATTAGTGAATATATCGCGCCCTCTGAAAACTTATTAACGCTAAAACAAGTGCTCAATACAGGCGACATGGTATGGCATTTTGTTTGGATGGCAGGTATTGGTATTGCATCCGGTTTTTATACTGTGCCGCTGTATGCGCTTATTCAACAGCGTACCGAGGAGGCAAGTCGTTCACGGGTGATTGCTGCTAATAATGTGCTTAATGCGCTCTTTATGGTCGGCAGTGCCATATTAAGTATTGTAACGCTCTCTGTTTTAGAGTGGCATATTTCGTCGTTACTATTGCTTTTGGCGGGGCTTAATTTGCTTATCTCTATTTATATTTACACTAAGGTACCGGAATTTTTCTTGCGCTTTGTTATCTATATTTTAGCCATATGCATGTATCGCGTGCGCACAAAAGGGCATGAAAATATTCCAAGTGAAGGCGCAGCCGTTATTGTGGCTAACCATGTTAGCTTTGTAGATTGGATGTTTATTTTAGCCACTTCGCCTAGGCCTATACGCTTTATGGTGTTTGCCCCCATTTATTATTCAAAAGCGCTGCATTGGCTATTTAAAATGGCAAAAGCTATTCCAATTGATAGCGAAAAAGCCAACCCAAAGGCGTTTGCAAAAGCATTTGATGAGGTAGCCGCAGAGCTTGAACGCGGTGAGTTAGTTGGTATTTTTCCTGAAGGAAAACTAACAAGTAATGGTGAAATGGACATGTTTAGGCGGGGCATTGAGCGCATTATAGCGCGCACACCTGTGCCTGTTGTGCCCGTTCACTTAGGTGGCTTGTGGGGCAGTATGTTTAGCCGTAAAGCCAAGTGGCAACTACCACGCCTTAAATGGTCGTTAGTATCGGTGAGTGTGGGAGAGCCGATTGGCGCTGAGCAGGTAAGTGCTAATTATTTACACGAACAAGTCAGTGCTTTAAAAGCCCAGCACGCTAAAAATACACCGTAATTTAACTCTAAAAGCCACATTTTTATGTGGCTTTTTATTTATGTCAGCGCAAAAGCTGCTTTTTTAAATTTTTCCCTTGAAGTTACTCCACCTCACCCCATATTAAGTGCATAACGCAGACACTTTGCTAATTGGAGATACATAAATGACTGCAGCACAAAAAGAAACATTAGGCTTTCAAACAGAAGTAAAACAACTATTAAACTTAATGATTCATTCGTTATATTCGAATAAAGAAATATTTTTACGTGAGCTTGTATCAAATGCATCAGATGCCGCCGATAAGCTACGCTTTTTAGCGCTTTCAAATGGCGACCTTTACCAAGGTGATGCCGATTTACGTGTACGTATTAGCGCAGATAAAGAAGCGAACACAATTACCATTTCTGACAATGGTATTGGTATGACGCGTGAAGAAGTGATTAGCTCTTTAGGAACTATTGCTAAGTCGGGTACTGCTGAGTTTTTCAAAAACTTAACCGGTGACCAAAGTAAAGACTCGCAATTAATTGGTCAATTTGGTGTTGGTTTTTACTCGGCATTTATTGTGGCTGATGAAGTGACAGTGCGCACGCGTAAAGCGGGTGAAACACAAGCGTACGAGTGGCAATCACAAGGTGAAGGTGAGTACACGTTACAAGAAATTGAAAAAGAAGGCCGTGGTACGGATATCATCTTACACCTGCGTGAAGAAGAAAAAGAATACGCGGATGAATACCGTTTACGTAGCATCGTTACTAAATACTCAGATCATATTTCTACGCCTGTACAAATGTATAAAGCAGAAGTGCCTGAGTCTGAAGGCGAAGACGGCGAAAAAATCCCAGCAGTTCCAGGTGAATGGGAAAGCATTAACCGTGCAACCGCTTTATGGACACGTGATAAGTCAGAGGTTTCTGATGAAGAATACAAAGAGTTTTACAAGCATGTAAGCCATGATTGGGAAGAGCCGCTAAACTGGGCGCACAATAAAGTAGAAGGTAAAACTGAGTACACAAGCTTATTGTATATCCCTAAAAAAGCGCCGTTCGATTTATGGAACCGTGAGCGCCAAAGTGGCTTAAAACTGTATGTTCAACGTGTCTTTATTATGGATGACGCTGAGCAGTTTATGCCAAGTTACTTGCGCTTTGTAAAAGGGTTACTTGATTCAAACGATTTACCGCTAAATGTATCGCGCGAAATTTTACAAGATAACAAAGTAACACAAGCGATTCGTAAAGGATGTACATCTCGTATCTTAAAAATGCTAGAGCGTATGGCTAAAAACAAAGCCGAAGACTACCAAACATTTTGGAACGAGTTTGGCCAAGTAATCAAAGAAGGCCCAGCAGAAGATACAGCGAATAAAGAAGCCATTGCTAAATTGTTACGCTTCTCATCTACGCATACCGACTCAGAAACACAAGATGTATCGCTTGAGCAATACATTGAGCGTATGAACGATGAGCAAGATAAAATTTACTACGTAGTTGCTGATTCGTTTACAGCGGCTAAAAACTCGCCGCACTTAGAAATCTTCCGCAAAAAAGGCATCGAAGTATTATTACTAAGTGACCGTGTTGATGAGTGGATGATGAGCCACTTAACTGAGTTTAACGAAAAATCATTCCAGTCAATTACCCGTGGCGACCTTGATTTAGGTAAGCTTGACGACGAAGAAACGAAAAAAGCGCAAGAAGAGTCTGAAAAAGAAGTAGAAGGCTTAATTGAGCGCATTAAAACAGCGCTAGGCGAAGAAGTTAAAGAAGTACGCTTTACGCATCGCTTAACAGACTCTCCTGCCTGTGTTGTGAGCGATGAGAACGACATGAGCTCGCAAATGCAAAAGCTTATGGAGTCAGTAGGGCAACCTGTACCAGAGGCTAAGCCAGTGTTTGAGCTTAACCCTGAGCATCAGTTAGTTAAGCACTTAAACGATGAGCAAGACGAAGATAAGTTTGCACAGTGGTCTCATGTATTACTAGACCAAGCTTTACTTGCTGAACGCGGTACATTAAAAGATCCTACCGGGTTCGTAACACGTTTAAACAAGTTAATGCTTGATTTAAATAAGTAAGGCTAACAGGCTCTTTTAATTGCTAAAAGAGCCTAAAATATAACCATAATTATAAAGGAAGTGTATGCTTCCTTTTTTTATGTGCTCTAAAGTAGGCAATTAGTATAAGTTGCTTGAGTATCTGCAGCGCTTGTGGAAGAATTCAGGCTTTAAAATAAATATCCATACTAGGGGACAATGATATGCGCATTATTCTTTTGGGCGCGCCAGGTGCTGGTAAAGGTACTCAAGCTCAGTTTTTAATGGACAAATACGGTATTCCACAAATTTCTACCGGTGATATGCTTCGTGCAGCCATTAAAGAAGGTACACCACTTGGCTTAGAAGCGAAAAAAGTAATGGATGCAGGTCAGTTAATTTCTGACGATATCATCATTGGTTTAGTGAAAGAGCGTATTGCTAAACCAGACTGCGAACAAGGCTTTTTACTTGATGGCTTCCCACGTACTATTCCACAAGCAGATGCTATGAAAGAAAATGGCGTTGTGGTTGATCACGTTATTGAGTTTGACGTTGCTGATGAAGTAATTGTTGAGCGTATGGGTGGACGTCGCGTACATCCTGGCTCTGGCCGTGTTTATCACGTTGTTTACAACCCACCAAAAGTGGAAGGTAAAGACGATGAAACAGGCGAAGAGCTTATTATTCGTGCAGATGACACGGAAGAAACAGTTCGTAAACGTTTAGCTATTTACCATGAGCAAACTATGCCATTGGTTGATTACTACCAAGCTGAAGCGCAAGCAGGTAACACGCAGTACCATAAAATTGATGGTACGCAAGCTGTTGAAACAGTAAGCCAGCAACTAGCAGAGCTTTTAGGTTAATATAATCTAAACACAGCTTAGGTATTAAAAAACCGCCCTTGGGCGGTTTTTTTGTATTTAGTAGCTTTTAACAATTTAAAATTAAACCACCAAAGGTCAACACGCCCTGTTACCTATAACGTTTTTAGCTTTTCTATTACTGGGTCGTAGTTTGGCTCGGTAGATAAATTAGACACGAGCTGTTTGTATATCACTGTATGGCTTTTATCTAAAATAAGCACAGCGCGAGTTAGTAGCCCCATATCTTTTATAATTAAGCCATATTTTTGGCCAAAGTCTCGCCATACAGAGTCAGAAAGGGCTGTTACTTTGTCGATGTTTTCAGCATTACAAAAGCGTTTTTGAGCAAAAGGTAAATCGGCACTGATGGTCAGTATTGCGATAGCAGGAAATTGCGTCGCTACTTTTTCATTAAAATGTTTAGTTTGTAAGCTACAAATGCCAGTATCTAAACTTGGCACTACGCTGATTAATACAGCTTGCCCTTTATAATCATTAAGATTTACAGGGGCAAAACCACCATCAACCACTTTAAAATTTGGCGCATTATCACCTACACTTACACCTTTACCTAACAAAGTGACAGGCTTACCTTGAGCAGAGACCTTACCTGCATCAAGCGTGTTTTCTGGGTACTGTGATGCGTGCCCAACTGAGCTTAAAGCCAGTGTGCTTAGTGCAAAAATAAGAGAGCGTACCATAGGTTATTTCCTTTTAAATTAACGCAATAGGTTTGAGTGTATTATACTCAATATCACTGACCAAGCGATTAAATATCACTGTAAAAGTAATAATAAGTTCTGTGATATATAAATTGTAAACTGCAAGAACTTTTATTAACATGTAGTTACAAAATGTATCTTTAATAAAGTCATAAGGCCTATTGACAACATTGGGTTAAATAATAGAGAGATAGTATGTCAACATCCGTATTAATATGTGACGACTCAAAATTAGCGAGGCGCCAGCTAGCTCGCTCTTTACCAGATGACTGGGATATTAAAGTAGAGTTTGCTCAAGATGGTGTTGATTGCATCAAAAAACTAAAAATAATCGAGCCTGAAATTCTTTTTCTTGATTTAAACATGCCTGAAATGGACGGTTACGAAGTCCTTATGGCCATGAAAGAGCAAGGCCTTAATATTCTAACCGTGGTTGTATCGGGCGATATTCAGCCAAATGCGCACCAACGCGTACTTGAATTAGGCGCCATTGATTTTATCCAAAAACCTTGCTCACCTGAAAAACTTGCCGATATTATCGAGCATCATGGCATTAAAGATAAAGCCATGCGCGAGCGTCTTGCTCATTCTTTAGGTGAACAAGTAGACCCAGATGTGCGCGATATATACCAAGAGCTTACAAATGTCGCTATGGGCCAAGCAGGCGATTTGCTTGCACGGCTTTTGAATGTGTTTGTAGAGCTGCCAATTCCGAATGTGAATGTGCTTGAAGTTAATGAACTGGATATGGCGCTGCAGTCAATTGACAATAATGCTGCCACATCAGGGGTGTGCCAAGGCTTTATTGGTGGTGGCGTATCGGGCGAGGCATTACTTTTATTAAACGACTCAAGCTTTAAAGAAATTGCGTCACTGATGAATTACGACGGTGAGCTTAACGACAAAGTTGAGCTTGAGCTACTTATGGATATTAGTAATATTTTAATAGGCTCAATTTTAACGGGGCTTTCTAAACAGCTAGATATGTCTTTTAGCCAAGGTCATCCCATTGTACTTGGCCAACATCGCGACGTATCTGAATTGGTTAAATCAAATAAATCTCGTTGGCAAAGAACCTTAGCGATAGAAATAAGCTACGGCATCGAAAACCACGATATTAACTGCGATCTTATGCTGTTATTTACCGAAGATTCACTTAAAACTTTGAAATACAAAGTTGCTTACCTATTAGAAGACTAATTTATGGCCGCTGATTTAGAAATGAATGAGATCCATTGGTTAATGGATATGTTTAACACGGTTGATGTGGGCCTGGTTGTACTGGATAGAAATTATAAAGTGTGTGTGTGGAATGGCTTTATGGAAAACCATTCTGGGCTATTACCAAGTGCTGTAAAAGACAAAGACCTATTTGATTTATTTCCTTCGATTGATGAGAAATGGTTTAGAAGCAAGTCAGAGTCTGTATTTGTACTTAAAAACCGCTCTTTTACTATCTGGGAGCAGCAACCTTACATCTTTCGTTTTAAAAACTACCGCCCTATTACCGGTAAAGCGGATTACATGTACCAAAATGCGACCTTTATTCCACTTACCAACACTCTGGGTGAGGTCAGTCATATTTGTATCATTATTTATGATGTTACCGATGTGGCAGTCAATAAAAAAGAATTAGAAGATTTAAATAAGCGTTTAGAGCAAGTAAGCCAAACCGACAGCTTAACGCAATTGTTTAACCGTGGGCATTGGGAAAGCACACTGCACCAAGAGTTTTTGCGTGTTAAGCGCAGCGGTGGCAGCAGCACATTATTGATGTTTGATATCGATCATTTTAAAAAAATTAATGATGAGCATGGCCATAGTTGTGGCGATGAAGCGCTACGCCACCTTTCAGAACTGCTACGAACGACGCTTCGCGAAACCGATATAGCAGGGCGTTATGGTGGGGAGGAGTTTGTTGTTACTTTACTCGATACCGACAAGCAAGGCGCAGCAACATTTGCCGAGCGCATAAGAGCGTTAATAGAAGCCAACCCTTTTGTTTATAAAAACACAAAAATAGAGATGACTGTGAGTGTTGGTTTTGCAGGAAATAGCCCTGACTTTGCAAAACATGAGCGGTGGATTGAAGCCGCTGACAAAGCCCTGTATCACTCAAAAGAGCATGGCCGTAACAGAGTAACCGATTTTGAGGATATAAAAAATGACGCATAAGCGTCTTTTTTATGCGCTGCTAAAATTAAGGCAGCGGTAATATTACTGCTAAATTAAAGTAACCAAGGATGCATCTAATTGCGCCGCAAGTCTTGGCAGTAAATCCTTAACAAGGGCTTGATTAAAATGCCATTTTTTATCAGGCATTTTATTTACTCTGTAGTATGGCGAGTATCATCTGCTGGGCATTGGCCAAGAGTAGACACATCGCCTGTACTGGTCTCTTGCTCTAATTGAACCTTGAATCCCCATAACCTGTACAGGTGTTTTAGCACTTCTTTATGCGAGTCAGCAAGGGGGATGTTATTGTGAGGAACATAACGCAACGTTAAAGAACGATCGCCTCTAACATCAACATTATATACTTGAATGTTAGGTTCGTGATTACTCAAGTTATATTGTGCTGAAAGCGCTTCGCGTACAGCCTGATAACCGCTATCATCATGTATTGCGCCTACCTCTAGATGTGGATTACGGCTGTGATCGACAATAGTAAATAGCTTAAAATCACGAATTAACTTAGGTGATAAAAATTGGCTTATGAAGCTTTCATCTTTAAAGTTTTCCATCGCAAAATGCAGTGTGTCTAGCCAATTAGTGCCTGCATATTCAGGAAACCAGCGTCTATCTTCATCTGTTGGGTTTTCGCAAATACGGCGAATATCCACCATCATATTAAAACCCAATGCATACGGGTTTATACCTGAATAGTAATTGCTGTTATAAGGTGGCTGATAAACCACGTTGGTATGGCTTTGCAAAAACTCCATCATAAAGGAGTCGGTTAATTTACCTTCATCATATAAGTGGTTCAAAATGGTGTAGTGCCAAAAGGTGGCCCAGCCTTCGTTCATCACTTGGGTTTGTTTTTGCGGATAAAAATATTGCGATATCTTTCGCACAATACGTATTATTTCTCGCTGCCAAGACTCTAATAAAGGCGCGTTTTTCTCAATAAAGTATAAAATGTTTTCTTGCGGCTCTTGCGGAAAATGCCTCTCTTGCTTTTTAGCTTCCTGCTGTTGAGCGGGGATAGTGCGCCATAGCTCGTTTACTTGAGATTGCATGTAGTCTTCACGCTCTTTTTGGCGTTTTTGCTCTTCAAAAAGGGAAATTTGCTGCGGGCGTTTATATCTATCTACGCCGTAATTCATCAATGCGTGACACGAATCAATTAAGCTTTCTACTTGTGTAATACCGTATTTTTCTTCGCAGCGGCTAATGTAATTTTTAGCAAACACTAAGTAATCTATGATGGAGTCTGCGTCAGTCCATGTTTTAAATAAGTAGTTTCCTTTAAAAAATGAGTTATGGCCATAACAGGCATGCGCCATAACCAGTGCCTGCATAGGGAGTGTGTTTTCTTCCATTAAATAAGCAATACAGGGGTTTGAATTAATCACAATTTCGTAAGCTAGCCCCATTTGCCCACGCTTATAATTTTGTTCGGTTTGTATAAATTTTTTACCATATGACCAATGGCTGTAGCCTATAGGCATGCCAACGCTTGAATAAGCATCCATCATTTGCTCAGCTGTTATTACCTCAATTTGGTTAGGGTAAGTGTCTAAGCGATAATGCGCTGCAACACGGGCTATTTCAGTTTGGTATTGCTCAAGCAGCTCAAAGGTCCAATCTGGGCCATCGCTAATTCGTTCAGTGCTCATAGTAAACCTCGCTTAGGCTAAGCAGCCCCTTGTTGTTGACGATTTTTTTTAAATAGCTCCCTAAACATAGGGTAAATGTCTTCAACACTTTGAATATGTTGTATTGCAAAGTTGCTATGGGTTTGGGTGATGTTTTGGTATTCGCGCCACAAGCTTTGGTGCGCACGCGTGGTAATTTCTATATAGGCAAAGTAGCGTACCGCATTAAGTAACTTATTGCGTAATATTTCACCGCAGTGTGGGGTATCGTCTGCCCAGTTATCGCCATCAGATGCTTGCGCTGCGTATATATTCCATTGCTCTGAATCATAGCGCTCTTTTATTATTTCGTTCATTAATTTAAGGGCACTGGAGACAATAGTGCCGCCAGTTTCTTGAGAATAAAAAAACTCTTGTTCGTCGACCTCTTTAGCTTGTGTGTGGTGGCGTATATACACCACCTCAATGTCTTTATAACTTCGGGTCAAAAATTGATACAGCAAAATATAAAAACGCTTTGCCATGTCTTTTGTGGCCTGATCCATCGAGCCCGATACATCCATAATACAAAACATAACGGCTTTGCTGGTGGGGTGGGGGCGTTTTTCATAATTACGAAAACGTAAGTCGTAATTATCAATAAATGGTACGGCTTTTATTTGCTGTTTAAGTTGCTCAATTTCCTCTTGTAATAACGCAATGATGGCTTGGTCGCTGTCGGCTTGCTCACGCTCCATCGCAAGTTGGCCTTCAAGCTCTGCTAGGCGCCTTTTTTTTCCCGCACTCATGGCGACTCTTCTGGCGAGTGAGCCCTGTAATGAGCGTACTATATCAATATTACTGGGCATACCATCGCTACAAAAACCAGCCCGATGAGTTTTCATTTGTACAAGCTTATCTAGCTGGTTTTCTTGTAAGTTGGGCAGCTCTAGGTCTTCAAAGAGTAAATCAAGGTATTCATCTTTAGAAATAGAAAACACAAAGTCATCTTGGCCTTCGCCTGAATCACTTGCATCGCCATCGCCTGCGCCACCACCTTGGCCGCCTTTAGGGCGCTCAATTTTGTCACCTGTTGAAAATTGATCGTTGCCAGGGTGAATTTGTTCTCTGTCGCCCCCTTTGCCTTGGTGAAAAATGGGCTCGCTAATATCTCGTTGCGGGATAGATATACTCTCCCCTGAACTTGAGTCGGTAACGCTGCGTTTATTAACCGCATCAGACACTGCTTCTTTTATTTGCTTTTTATAGCGCCTAATAAAGCGCTGACGATTAAGCGTGCTTTTGTTTTTACCATTTAAGCGTCTATCTATAAAATGCGCCATACTGTTCCCCCTAAACTACATGAAGGTTACTGCGATTTTCTAACCCGTAAATACCACTCAGAAAGTAAACGCACTTGTTTTTGCGTGTAGCCTTTTTCAACCATGCGGTTAACAAAGTCCTCGTGTTTTTGTTGATCCTCAGCGGAGGTTTTTGTATTAAAGGAAATAACAGGCAGTAGATCTTCGGTATTTGAGAACATTTTTTTCTCAATCACAGTGCGTAGTTTTTCGTAGCTTGTCCATAACGGGTTTTTACCATTATTGTGAGCGCGTGCACGTAATACAAAGTTAACTATTTCGTTCCTAAAATCTTTGGGATTAGAAATGCCGGCGGGTTTTTCTATTTTTTCAAGTTCTGCATTTAACGAGGCGCGGTCAAATAACTGTCCTGTATCTGGGTCTCTGTATTCTTGATCTTGTATCCAAAAATCAGCATAAATCACATAGCGGTCAAAAATATTTTGGCCATATTCAGAGTATGACTCTAAATATGCGGTTTGTAGTTCTTTACCAATAAACTCAACATATTGCGGAATTAAATAGCCTTTTAAGAAACTTAAATATCGCTCTTCCACTTCGGCGCTAAATTGTTCACGCTCTATTTGTTGCTCCAAAACATAAAATAAATGCACCGGATTAGCTGCAACCTCGGTGGTATCAAAATTAAATACGCGCGACAAAATCTTAAAAGCAAAACGAGTGGAAAGGCCGGTCATGCCTTCATCTACCCCTGCGTAATCACGATACTCCTGATAAGATTTTGCTTTAGGGTCGGTATCTTTTAGGGTTTCACCATCATAGACCCGCATTTTTGAGTAAATACTAGAGTTTTCAGGCTCTTTTAATCGAGATAGGGTAGTAAATTGCGCTAACGCTTTAAGCGTACCTGGTGCACACGGTGCACTGGCAAGTTCACTATGTTGAATAAGTTTGTCGTAGATTTTTATTTCTTCGGTCACGCGCAGGCAATAAGGGACCTTTACAATATAAACACGATCTAAAAACGCTTCATTGTTTTTATTATTTTTGAATGTTTGCCATTCTGACTCATTTGAGTGGGCTAAAATCATGCCGTTAAAGGGCAAAGCGCTAATACCTTCAGTACCGTTGTAGTTACCCTCTTGCGTTGCGGTAAGGAGTGGATGCAGCACCTTGATAGGGGCTTTAAACATTTCTACAAACTCCATTAAACCTTGGTTTGCTAAACATAAAGAGCCTGAGTAGGCGTAGGCATCGGGGTCGTTTTGAGCAAAGTGCTCAAGCTGGCGAATATCTACTTTGCCTACCAATGCAGAAATATCTTGATTATTTTCATCACCGGGTTCGGTTTTGGCTATACCTATTTGATTTAAAATAGAGGGGTAGCGTTTGACGACTCTAAATTGGCTAATATCGCCGTTAAATTCTTTTAATCGTTTACCAGCCCATGGCGACATAATCGTTTTTAAATAACGTGGTTTAATACCGTATTCTTTTTCGAGAACGCTGGCATCTTCTACTGGGTCAAACAAACTGAGCGGGTGATCGTTTACCGGAGAGCCTTTAATTGAATAGATAGGCACTTGTTGCATTAAATATTTTAGTTTTTCTGCAATTGAAGATTTACCTCCCCCAACAGGGCCGAGTAAATAAAGGACTTGTTTGCATTCTTCTAGGCCTTGAGCCGCATGCTTTAGATAGGAGACAATTTGTTCTATGGCATCTTCCATGCCGTAAAAGTCTGCAAAGGCAGGGTAGCGTGCAACCACTCTATTAGAAAATAACCGGCTTAAACGTGCATCGGTTGCAGTATCAACCATTTGCGGCTCGCCTATTGCCATAAGTAAACGCTCAGGGGCGCTGGCATAAGCTGATTTGTCACTTTTACAAATTTCTAGAAATTCGCTAATGCTGTATTCTTCTTCTTGTGCTGCTTCGTATCGTGCTTGGTAGTGCTCAAAAATAGTCATAATAACCTCCGAAACCCGCTTTAAAAAGGTGCTTACTTTTTAAAGTTTAGTCAGAGATTGATATTTTTGTGCAATAAAATTAAAAATTTAAGTGAAAAAAGATCATGTGGCTAAATTAGCAATTTAGCGCGTATAAAGGCGATTTTAATTTTATAAAGGCATAAAAAAAGACGCCGAGGCGTCTTTTAAAATCAGCGTATAATAGCTAATTAAGCGAAGTTAGCGTTCGCGAATTCCCAGTTAACAAGCGCCCAAAAACCTTTAAGGTAATCAGGACGAACGTTACGGTAATCAATGTAGTAAGCGTGTTCCCATAAATCCACAGTTAGGATTGGTGTAACACCTTCGTCTGTAAGCGGCGTTGCTGCGTTAGACGTGTTTACGATATCTAATGAACCGTCAGCTAGTTTAACTAACCATGTCCAGCTAGAACCAAAGTTATTAACCGCTTTGTCGTTTAATGCATCTTTAAACGCGTCAAAAGAGCCCCATTTAGCGTTAATAGCGTCAGCGATAGCACCTGTTGGCTCGCCGCCGCCATTTGGAGATAGACAGTTCCAGTAGAAAGTGTGGTTCCAAATTTGTGCAGCGTTGTTAAATACGCCACCTTCAGATGAACAAACAATCTCTTCTAAAGATTTGTTTTCAAATTCAGTACCTGGAATTAAACCGTTTAATTTAACAACGTAAGTGTTGTGGTGCTTCCCGTGGTGATACTCAAGAGTTTCTTGTGAAATATGAGGCTCAAGTGCATCAATTGCATATGGTAGTGACGGTAGTTCAAATGCCATTTTTTTATCTCCATCTTCTTTTGGTTGATAACTCGCTTGATAGTACGTAATGCCTGATAGAACAGAGCACTTACCTATACCAAACGAAAATATAGTGTTACTATAATTGTTGAGTATTTTACTCAAGTTTAAGCAAACAGCAATGCTATTGCTAAAGACTATTTCAATTGCGGCTTTATTTGCCCATTTTAAGTTATATATCTGTGGCCACAATGATTTATTTTCAAGCCCTAGGTATATCAAGCTATCGTCATTTTGAGGTTGTAGATGGAAACCATTGATAAAATTAAACAGCAGATTTCAGAAAACCCAATTATCCTTTACATGAAAGGGTCGCCTAAATTACCAAATTGTGGTTTTTCTTCACAAGCGTCACAAGCTCTAATGTCATGTGGCGAACCATTTGCCTATGTTGATATTTTACTTAATCCAGATATTCGCGCTGAGTTACCAGCATACGCAAATTGGCCTACTTTCCCACAGCTTTGGGTTGAGGGCGAATTAGTAGGTGGTTGTGACATTATCATTGAAATGTTTCAACGTGGTGAATTACAGCCACTGATCACTGAAACTGCAGCTAAGTATAAAGAAGCTGACGCAGAGTAATTGCTACTTTGCTAGATTATTAAAGCCACGTTTTACGTGGCTTTTTTGTGCCTATATATAACTTTCTTACGTCTTAATATCTTGGTCAGCCCATCAGTGGGTGATTATAACCATTAATTTGTGCTCAATAGTTAGCAAACTCAGCCCTTGCTCCTTGTTTAGGTGCACCTAGTCAGGATAAGTAAGCAACAAAGCTACTTATATAAGCGCGAATTTTAATTAAAATATGAGTTTTATATCAATGCGTAATAAGACGTAATCATTTTGCGGGGCTAAACGTGTAGCTATTTTCGCTAAAAAATTTTCTTTAGAACAACTAAATAGCGAGTTTTTTGCCCAGCTATCAACACGTTTTTCCAGCCTTACAATAGTTCGCTCAATCAAGCGAATTGGTAATAAATAAAAATTCACTACATCTGCACTAAAAACGACACAACAATTAATAACTATACTAATGAACGCTAGAAAAGCGTGATCCTAAACCTCTAATTTATTTAAAACGCATTAAACTATCTAAATGTTAACTGAACCTGTGGGAAATTAGTGAATATTTATTCATTGGTTTGGTTCTTTACGTTTACGTAAAGGGTATTGCTTTAACGCCTTTGTTTTTACAAAATGTTAAAATTGACACCAGTGTCATGAAAAAATAACGCGCAAATAAGCGCTAAATGTTAAAACTTATGGGTGAAAAAGAAATCTTGCCTTGAAGTGAGAAATATTCAAGAATGTGAATATGTATTCAAAATAATATTGACTCTATTTACTATAGAGGCTAGTTTTGTGCGTCTGTTAGCAAATCGTCGAGCAGTTCATTCACGTTAACAGTGCAGCAAGGGAGGGGTCTATGTTATACGACTCAACATTAGAAAAAGATAATTGTGGCTTTGGCTTAATAGCCCAAGTAAATGGTCAAGCTAGTCATCGGCTTATTCGTACAGCTATTACTGGACTTGATCGCATGCAGCACCGCGGTGGTATTTCTGCCGATGGTAAAACAGGTGACGGCTGTGGTTTATTACTACAAAAACCTGACAGTTTTTTCCGTGCTATTGCGAGTGAGCATAATTGGCACTTAGGTAAAAATTACGCCGTAGGCATGGTTTTCTTAAATTCAGATCCCGTTTTAGCACAAGCTGCAAAACAGGTTTTATGTGAAGAATTAGAACAAGAAACACTTAAAATACTCGGTTGGCGTGAAGTGCCTACTGACCCTTCAATGCTAGGGCCAATTGCTACACAGCAATTACCTGGTTTTGAGCAAATTTTTGTTAGTGCGCCTGAAGGTTGGCGCTCTAAAGATTTAGAGCGACGTTTATATGTAGCACGTCGCCGTGCAGAAAAGCGTTTAGCAGAGGATGAGTCGTTTTATATTGCGAGTTTATCGGGGTTAGTGACTATCTATAAAGGCCTTATGATGCCTGCAGATTTGCCTAACTTTTATTTAGACTTAGCTGATATTCGTATGACCAGCGCTATTTGTGTATTCCATCAGCGTTTTTCTACTAATACTCAGCCGCGTTGGCCTTTAGCACAACCATTTAGGTATTTAGCGCATAATGGTGAAATTAATACCATTGAAGGTAACCGCCAATGGGCTCGTGCACGTTCGTATAAGTTTTCATCGCCACTTATTCCTGATTTACAAAGTGCAGCGCCATTTGTAAACGAAACCGGCTCTGACTCTTCAAGCTTAGATAACATGCTGGAGCTGTTTTTAGCGGGTGGCATGGATTTATTCCGTGCTATGCGTATGCTTGTGCCACCTGCATGGCAGAAAAACCGTGCTATGGATGATGACTTACGCGCATTTTACGACTTTAACTCTATGCACATGGAGCCGTGGGATGGCCCTGCGGGCATTGTTATGTCTGATGGGCGTTTTGCAGCCTGTAACCTTGACAGAAATGGCCTGCGTCCAGCGCGCTATGTTATTACCCAAGATGGCTTTATTACACTTGCCTCTGAGGTAGGGATTTGGGATTACACTGCAGATGAAGTGGTTGAAAAAGGCCGTGTAGGACCAGGTGAGCTGTTAGTAATTGATACTAAATTAGGCAAAATTTGGCACTCAGACGAAATCGACCAAGATTTAAAATCGCGTCATCCTTATAAGTCATGGCTTGAAGAAAACGTTAAACGTTTAACCCCGTTTGAAGAGCTTACCGAGCAAGATGCGGGTAATCGCTCATTTGATGACGAAACACTTGTTAAATACCAAAAAATGTTTGGTTACACTAACGAAGAGCTCGATAGTGTTATTCGCGTAATGGGTGAAAACGGCCAAGAAGCAACAGGCTCTATGGGTGATGACACGCCATTTGCAGTACTTAGCGAAGGGCATCGTTCATTGTACGATTACTTCCGCCAAAAGTTTGCACAAGTGACTAACCCGCCAATCGACCCGCTGCGTGAAAACCACGTAATGTCACTGGCAACGTGTATTGGTAGTGAGCAAAACGTATTTAATGAAACCACAGGCCACGCTAAGCGCCTACAGTTTGATACGCCAATTTTAATGTATGCAGACATGCAGCAGCTACTAAATGCCGATGACGAGCATTACAGCTACTGTAAAATTGATATTACATACACAGCAGAGGAAGGTTTAGAAAAAGCGGTTGCACGTATTTGCGACGCTGCACAAGAAAAAGCAGCAGCCGGCTGTGTAATGCTTATTTTATCTGACCGTAACTTTAGCGAAACCCAATTACCAATTCCTGCTGCTATGGCGGTAGGTGCTGTACAAAAACGTTTAGTAGATAATAACTTACGTTGTGAATCTAATATTATTATTGAAACGGGTAGCGTACGCGATGCACACCAATTTGCCGTATTACTTGGTTTTGGTGCAACCGCAATTTACCCATACCTTGCATACGAGTCACTGGTTGCGATGAGCGACAGTAAAGTGATTGATAAATCGTACTGCGAAGTGACGCTTTCGTACCGAAAAGCCATTAATAAAGGCTTGTACAAAATTATGTCTAAGATGGGTATAAGCACAATTGCATCGTACCGTTGTTCAATGCTTTTTGAAGCGGTTGGTCTATCTGATGCTATGGTAGACATGTGCTTTAAAGGTGTGGCAAGTCGTATTAAAGGCGCCTGTTTTAGCGATTTTGATATTGATCAGCAAAAGCTACATAAACTTGCTTTTAGTAAACGTAAATTATTGAGCCATGGTGGTTTATTAAAATACGTTCACGGTGGTGAATACCACGCTTACAACCCAGATGTTATTCAAACGCTACAAAAGGCCGTACGTTCAGGCGATTATAAAGACTACGCAGCCTATGCTGATTTAGTTAATAACCGTCCTATTGCAACGCTGCGCGATATGTTAGCGCTTAAATTACCGGAAAAAGGCATTAGCATTGATGATGTTGAGCCGGCTGAATTTTTATACCAGCGCTTTGACTCTGCAGCTATGAGTATTGGTGCACTTTCGCCAGAGGCGCATGAAGCGCTTGCCATTGCAATGAACCGCTTAGGCGGGTGTTCAAATTCAGGTGAAGGTGGCGAAGATAAGCTGCGCTACAACACCGAGAAAAACTCACGTATTAAACAAGTTGCCTCGGGTCGTTTTGGTGTAACGCCGCACTACCTTCGTAATGCGGATGTAATTCAAATTAAAGTGGCGCAGGGTGCTAAACCAGGCGAAGGCGGACAACTACCAGGCGAAAAAGTAACGCCGTATATTGCAAAACTTCGTTATTCGGTACCCGGTGTAACATTAATTTCACCACCACCGCATCACGATATTTACTCAATTGAAGATTTAGCCCAGCTAATATTTGATTTAAAACAAGTAAACCCAGAAGCGATGATATCGGTGAAGTTAGTATCTGAGCCGGGTGTAGGCACAATTGCCACAGGTGTAGCTAAAGCGTACGCCGACTTAATTACTATCTCAGGTTACGATGGTGGTACTGGGGCAAGCCCATTAACGTCAGTTAAATACGCGGGTAGCCCGTGGGAGCTTGGCCTTGCAGAAACCCAGCAAGCGCTTGTTGAAAATGGTCTTCGTCACCGTATTCGCCTGCAAACAGATGGTGGTTTAAAAACAGGTTTAGATATCATTAAAGCCGCTATTTTAGGTGCAGAGAGCTTTGGCTTTGGTACGGGCCCAATGGTGGCGCTAGGTTGTAAATACTTACGTATTTGTCATTTAAATAACTGTGCGACCGGTGTTGCAACGCAAGATGAAACACTTCGTCAAAAGCATTACCACGGCTTACCAGAAATGGCGATGAACTACTTTAAGTTTATAGCCCAAGAAGCACGTGAAATTATGGCAAGCTTAGGTATTGCTAATCTAACTGACTTAATTGGCCGTTTAGACTTATTAGAAGCGATTGAAGGTAAAACAGCGAAGCAAAAGAAAATAGATTTATCGTCTGTAATTGCTCAGCCAAATAACCCAACGGGCGAAACCTTATTTTGTAGCGCACCAAATAGCTCGCACTATTTAGGTGAACTTAACGAAACGTTACTAGGTAAAGCACAACAAGCGATTGATACCTCATCGGGTATTTCGCTCGTGAGTCGCATATGCAATACAGACCGTTCAGTGGGCGCAATGCTGTCGGGTTACATAGCCTCTAAGCACGGCAATCAAGGTATGGCTGCAGATCCAGTATCTATTGAGCTACATGGTACAGCAGGGCAATCATTTGGTGTTTGGAATGCCGGTGGCCTTGAAATGACCCTTATTGGCGATGCAAACGACTACGTGGGTAAAGGCATGGCAGGCGGTAAGCTTGTTATACGTCCACCACTGGGATCATCGTTTGAAAGTCATAAAGCGACCATTGCAGGTAACACATGTTTGTACGGTGCTACGGGTGGTAAGTTATTTGCCGCAGGCTGTGCTGGTGAGCGTTTTGCAGTGCGTAACTCTGGCGTGCAAGCCGTTGTTGAAGGCGTAGGTGATAACGGCTGTGAATACATGACTGGCGGCGTTGTATGTGTGCTAGGTAATGTAGGCGTTAACTTTGGTGCGGGTATGACAGGTGGTTTTGCTTATATTTTAGATGAGCGAAGTGACTTTGAAAAACGCATTAATCCAGAGCTTGTAGAAGTAGTAACACTTGATGATTTAAGTTCGCACCAAGAGCATTTGCGTGGCCTAATTGCCGAGCATTTAGAACTTACGGGTTCGTGTCGAGCAGAAACCATTTTAGCTAATTTTGAACTGTACTTACCTATGTTCAAACTAGTTAAACCAAAATCAAGTGATGTAAAAAGTTTACTCGGGCACCGTGCTCGCAGTAGCGCAGAACTTCGTGTTCAAGCGCAATAAGGGGGCAGTATGAGCGAAAATGTATATCAATTTATAGACGTGCAGCGTGTTGATCCGCGCAAAAAACCAATCTCGTCGCGTAAAAAATCTTTCGTGGAAATTTACGAACCCTTTTCTGAGAATCAGGTAAATTCACAAGCTGACCGTTGTTTAGACTGTGGTAACCCTTACTGTGAATGGAAATGCCCAGTGCATAACTACATTCCACAATGGTTAAAACTAATTAGAACTGGCCGTATTTTAGAAGCGGCTGAGCTTTCTCATCGTACAAACAGTTTACCTGAAGTGTGTGGACGCGTTTGTCCACAAGACAGACTGTGTGAAGGTTCATGTACGCTTGATGAAGAGTTTGGCGCAGTAACGATAGGTAATATTGAAAAATACATTACCGATACCGCATTTAAAATGGGCTGGAAACCAGACATGTCATACGTGACATGGACGGATAAAAAAGTGGCTATTATTGGTGCGGGTCCGGCTGGTTTAGGGTGTGCAGATATTTTAGTACGTAATGGTGTAAAGCCAGTGGTTTTTGACCGTCACCCAGAAATTGGCGGATTACTTACTTTTGGTATCCCTTCTTTTAAACTTGAAAAAGAAGTAATGCAAAAGCGCCGTGAAATTTTCACCGAAATGGGTGTGGAATTTAAGCTAAACGTTGAAGTGGGTGTAGATATCACTATGGACGAAATTTTAGCTGACTACGACGCGGTATTTTTAGGTGTAGGTACGTATCAGAGTATGCGTGCTGGTCTTGAAAACGAAGACGCGCCAGGCGTACACGACGCACTGCCATTTTTAATTGGTAACACAAATCGCGTTATGGGTTACGATGAAAAAAACCAAGCGTGCATTGATATGGCCAATCAAAAGGTTGTGGTACTTGGCGGTGGTGATACCGCGATGGACTGTGTGCGAACGTCTATTCGCCAAAATGCAGCTAAAGTAACTTGTGCTTATCGTCGTGATGAAGAAAATATGCCTGGCTCTAAGCGTGAAGTTAAAAACGCTAAAGAAGAAGGTGTAAACTTTACCTTTAATGTACAGCCAACGGGTATTGTACTTGATGATAATGGTCATGTTGCAGGCGTTAAAATGGTTAAAACACAACTGGGTGAGCCTGATGAAAACGGCCGTAGCCGAGCAGAAGTTGTACCAGGCTCTGAGCACGTACTTGAGGCAGACCAGGTTATTATGGCGTTTGGCTTTAAACCACACAAAATGGACTGGTTAGAAAAGTATGATGTAGAAATTAACCACTGGGGCGGCATTAACGCACCAGAGCAAGGTGAATTTACTCATCAAACAACTAATCCGAAAATATTTGCAGGTGGCGATATAGTGCGAGGCTCTGATTTAGTGGTAACGGCTATTTTTGAAGGGCGTAACGCTGCTGAAGGTATTATGGATTATTTAGAGGTTTAATTATCTCGTTAAGTTTTAAATATAATAAAGGCAAGCCAACTGGCTTGCTTTTTTTTGCTTTTTTTCAAATGAAAAAGTATTAAAAAATTGTCATTAACCAATAATTAACGTGTAAATCTTGCTTAAAGTACTATTTCAGTACAAACTTGCTGCTAACTTCTTTTTTAAATCCTCGGAAAATGAGCTTTTAAAGCTCGCTTGCAAATAAAAATAATAATATGAATGCATACTCAGACAACAGAGAAAGAAAGCTAATTGTTCGCTTTTTTTCGACCATCGGATTTATAGCTACCTTCGCTATGGCGTGTAATGCATTGTCTAGTGCTGATGTAGTGCTTGGTATTATGCTGCTAGTTTCAGCTGGTTTTTATGCGTGGGCTTTTAGCCTTTACCGCGCAGTCGAAAAATCAGCGACCACCATTTTATATAACCTTTATTGTTTAATGCTGTATTTAGTGATCTCGGGCGGAGCTGAAGGTACTGGGCCAATTTGGATATTTATTGTATCACCGGTGACTTACTCTATCAGAGGCCTTAAAAAAGGAACATTTGATATAGTTGCTTTTTTATTTGCCGTGATCGCCGGCTTTATTATTACAGATAACTTTAATATTTATGATTATCAGCCTGAAGCACTTCCACTAAGGGTGGTCATTTCTTTTATTATTGTTGCTTTATTAAGTGGTTTTTATGAACGCTCACGCGAAAAATACAATGAAAAAATAGTCGCGCTGAGTCAAAAAAATGAGCGCCTTGCCACAATAGATCACTTAACTGATTTACCTAACAGACGTTTTATGATGAAAGAACTTGCTGAGCTTAAACATCTTCATAAAAAAAATAAGCAGCCGTATGTAATTTTGCTAGCTGATGTTGATAATTTCAAAAACATTAATGATAACTACGGCCACGACTTTGGTGATGAAGCGTTAACCCAACTTGCCAATATTTTAAAAAAGAGCATGCCAAAGCAAGGTATTGCTTCTCGGTGGGGCGGTGAAGAGTTTTTAATTGCACTACCAAACAGCGACAAAGATCAGGGGCAAAGTATTGCAGAAAAAATTCATGCAGAATTACAAAAAAATCCAGTGCGCATGAGTGGGAAATCGGTGGTATTAACTATAAGTATGGGGCTTGTGCAAAGCCAGCTAGATACAACCATAGCCCAAGACATAAAGCTTGCCGACGAGCGATTATACAAAGCAAAAGAGCAAGGTAAAAATAGAACTTGCTCTTAACGCTTGTGTTAGTTAATCCATAGAAAAACTATCAAGGTTGGGGCGGCTTTTACTTTTTCGCCGCTGTAAACTTAAATAGCACATTGCACAGCACAGTATCTGTGCTAATAAAAGTAACCATTGATTATTAGCCACTATGTTGCCAATAATAAACCACTGCCAAACACTCACCGTTACTTGATAAACCAATATAAGTTTTAAAAAGCTAAAGAGTTTTAGCTTAAATTCTGCGTGCTTAAACTTACTAAACCCGATAAGTAAAAAGCTTAAAACGACAAGTAGCCACCCAGTAACATGGCAAAAATTTATCAGCATGCTTTGCATTTAAAACGTCTCTCCACTGTTGTAGCAAAAGTATAACTTAGGCGTGCGCCATAATAAGCTCTTTAGCATTTGCTTTAGCGGTTTTACTTATATTATCGCCGCCAAGTAAGCGTGCAATTTCATTAATACGGCCGTCTTTATTTAGGCTGAGCATTTGAGTAAAGGTCTCGCCTTGTGCTATTTCTTTTGCTACAAAAAACTGCTGATGCGCACTACTTGCAACTTGGGGTAAATGGGTTACACAAATAACCTGTGTTGATTTTCCTAGTTGGCGTAGTAACTTCCCTACAGAGGAGGCGGTAGGACCTGATATACCTACATCCACTTCGTCAAAAATAAGCGTTGGCGTTGTCACTTTTTGGGCAATGATCACCTGTATGGCAAGGCTAATACGCGACAGCTCACCACCCGAGGCAACTTTAGCTAAAGGTTGTAATGGCTGCCCAGGATTAGTAGAGACCAAAAACGAGACGCTATCAAAACCTAATGCATTGGGTTGGCGCTCAGCTTCTTGGGTAAGCTGAATTTCAAAGACCCCATTTTCCATTGATAAATTAGCCATGCTTTCACTAATTAATTGATTTAATGTATTAGCATATTTATGGCGACTTTCGCTTAGCTGATCACTGGCGTGCTGGTATGCACTTAGCGCATTAGTTATTTCATCGTCTAATTGCGCCAAACGTGAGCTATTGTTACTAATTGATTCTAGCTCTTGTGTTAAACCTTGATGAAACTCAACCAGCTCTTGAGGCTTTATATGATGCTTACGGGCTAAGTCCATTGCGCCACTTAAGCGCGCTTCTACTTCTGTTAATCGAGCAGGGTCTAAGTCGGCTTGCTCTGCGTAGTTTCTTACTTCTCTGCTTGCTTCTTCAACTTGCACTGCGGCTTCATCTAATAATGCAGCTACACTTGCTAAGCTTTCGTCATAATTTGCAAGCTCGGCAAATTGCTGAGCGCTGTGTTGCAGCATTGAACAGGCATTTTGCTCATCACTTTCGTATAAATGTTGAAGTTCGCGCTGGCAGGCTTCTAAAATGGTTTGGCTATTACTTAGCTTGTAATGTTCGGCTTCTATTTGTTCAAACTCGCCGTCTTGTAAGGCAAACTCATCTAATTCGGCAACTTGGTATTCGAGTAATTGTTTTTGAGCGGCTTGTTGTAATTGCTGTTGCTCAAGCTGTTTAAATTCTTTTTGCAGGTTTGCATATAATTTAAAGCTTTGGCTAACCGCTTTTACAAGCTGGTTGTGGCCTGCGTAGGCGTCAAGCAGTTGCAGCTGGTGTTCAGCTTTTAAAAGGTGTTGATGAGCGTGCTGTCCGTGTATAGAAATTAAATACTGTCCCAGCTCTTTAAGTTGAGCTGCTGTAACAGCGCTGCCATTTATATAGCTTTTGCTGCGGCCATTTTTACAAACAACGCGTCTAAGTAGGCATTCGTTGTCGTTACTCGTTAGCATGTGTTGTTCTAAAAATGCTTTAGCAAGAGGAAGGGCAGTTAAATCAAATTGTGCGCACACTTCTGCTTTATCTGTGCCAGGGCGAACCGCCGACGCTTCAGCGCGCTCGCCTAAACACAGTGAAAGTGCATCAATGGCAATCGATTTACCCGCGCCGGTTTCACCCGTGATCGCCGTCATGCCGTTATGCCACTCAGTGCTTAAGTTACTTACAATTGCAAAATTTTTAATTTCTAAACCAATTAACATACTGTTCATCCATCCAGTGAATTAACTGTTAATTTATACAGTGTTTAGGTTTTTTGCAAATTAATTTTTTACTTTTTAAGCAACGCTCGCATTTTGAGAAAACTGACTATCAGAGTCAGTACTTGCATCAGAAGGGGTTTCGTCAGTATTTTCAAGGCTTTCGCTTGGGTTTACAGGTGTGTCAGTTTTAATTTGTACAATCAATGAGGGTAAAATTTCGTGATAAAACGCTTTATTATATAGTATGCCTTGTTGGGGTAACTCACTCACAAAGTACTGTATATTATCTTGTAGCGCTTGGGCGTTTTCATTTTGCAGTGCTTTTTGAAACTCTATCGAAAGCGTGCTCACTAAGCTGTCGCTAATATCTTCTAAATGTTGCAGGTTTTCATCAGTATGGGGCTGAACCACAAAAAAATTGGTCACAATTGCCTGTATTTGCGCTACATACTTAGGTCTTATTATTTTAGCTTCTAATAAGCTATTAAGCTTGGCTTTTAGGCGAGTGCTTACTTGGGCAACACGTTCGTTAAATTGTTTTTTCTTGATTTCTAATGCTTTTTTTCTATTGTTTTCAATTCTAATATAAACGCCAAGCAATGTGATAAGTAGTAACAAAGCAAAGATAACAACGTAAGTCATTGCTAGATATTCCTAGTTTGATTAATTTTTATTTGTCTTGTATTTTGCGCTAAAGCACTACGCTTGGCAATAAAATTAGTATAAACGGCTGCCCCAATTAAGTTTAGTACGTAAAACGTTGTAGTAAGAGTAGTTTTTTGGGTGAATTAAGCGCAGTTTTCTGTCGGCTTTTTTAATAACCACTTCATCGCCGGGTAAAACGGCAAGCACTACATGGCTGTCGCAACTGACTTGTAAGCTGTCGGTGTTCTCAAGGCTTAACTTTAAGCGTACTTCGTTATCGGCATCAACCACTAAGGGTCTACTTGATAATGTATGCGGAAACATAGGCACTAACGAAATTGCATTAAGCTCAGGTGTTAAAATGGGCCCGCCACCCGATAAAGAATAAGCTGTAGAGCCGGTAGGGGTTGATACAATTAAGCCATCAGAGCGCTGAGAAAACACAAAGTCATTATTAATAAAAGCTTCAAACTCAATCATGTGGGCAACTTTGTCGGCATGTAGCACCGCTTCGTTAACGGCTGAATTCGCACTTTTAAGTTCGTTATGGCGGTATACTTCTACCTCGAGCAAAAAGCGTTTTTCTTCTAAATATTCGCCGCTTAACACTTGCTCTAGGCTTCCTTCAAAGCCCTCTGGGTTTAAGTCGGTTAAAAACCCTAAATTACCTCTGTTTACGCCTATTACAGCTACGTCAAAGCGTGCCAGTACGCGAGCAGCACCAAGCATATTGCCATCACCCCCTACAACAATAGCAAGGTCGGCTTGCTCGCCTAAGCTAACAAGGTCAACTTGATGAGTATCAGGGACATCCGATAACTGCCCACCGGTGCGCTTTTCTACAATCACGGTAAAGCCAAGAGCCGATAAAAAAGTATGTAAACGCTGTAACGTAGCCGCAGCTTTAGGGTGGTTTGGTTTACCTATAAGGCCAATAGTTTTAAACGGTGAGTGCATAACGGCTGCAATAAAAAGTAATAATATTTTTGTAGGGTAACTCAAAACAGAAGTGTTTGAAAACACAGATTTACCAATATGATAATGATTCAATTACGCCTGTATATTGCCAAGCTCACCTAAGAGCTGATTATTGGCTCAACAGATTAAATTACCCCTTTAATTTTTGTATTTAATGCTTAAAAATAGTTGCAGCAGTGTTTTATTGTAATGCATGCAACAACATATTCACTTAAAGCGTGCTTTAGGCTTGAATTTGTTTTAACTGCCCCGATATCTCTTTCATGCAACAAGATGTAGATAACATGAATATAAACCCGCGAGATCAACAAATTTTTTCAGCAGTGATGAGCCTTTATTGTAATGGTGAAGGGTTACCCGTTCCATCAACAAAAATAGCGAAGCAAAAAGGCATGGCGGTTTGTTCTGCCACGGTACGAAATGCTATGGCGCGACTTGAAAAAGTAGGCTTGTTATATTCCCCTCATACATCGGCAGGGCGTGTGCCTACAAACCAAGGATTTGATTATTGGTTTGATGAGTTTTTTCCGTTAGCTGAAATAGCTAATTACTGGCAGCCAAAACAAGCACAACTTGTGGAGCTGGCCCATGGATTAAGTAAAAAGTATCAAGTATGTTGTTGTGTAGGCTTACCCCAAGCAAGCTCACAACAAGTGTTTAGAGTAGAAGTGCTTGAGTTTGATTCTAACGATTGGCTTGTACTGCTAATAGATAGAGCAGGGCAAAGCCACAATATTTGTATCAACAAACCTGATGATTCCTCAGATGCCGTGCGTTATCAATTTGCAACTTGGTTAAACACAGTATTTAGCCAACAAACCTTAATGGAAGGTTTGTACAGAATGCAAGCAATGGCAAACACCGCACCGCGTAATTGCCATGACTCACTGACACAGTGGACGCGCCAGCTTAGTCATAAGCTTGGATCAGATAACAGTATTGTAGTAGGCGAAAACTATTTATATAAAAAGGTCGATTGCGAGCAAAGCTTAAATATTGGCGTTTCATTTTTAAATTTTGTCGAAGATAAACTCGCATTTAAAAACGGGGTATCAGTTTTAAACACTGAAAACTTACCGTTTACAGAGTGTAATGAGCTGATAGTAATTAGTGTGCCGTACTTTCAAAATCAAGAGTATCAAAGCCGCTTTTGCGTAATTTGCCCTAAATCGGCGCAAATTGAACAATTAATCCAAGAATTTAAATTATTAGAGCCATCTAACTCTTGAATCTTTTTATTCAATCCCCATAATTACCGCAGTTGTAAAGAATTGGAGCACGTATTTTATGTCTGAGCAGACACAAAACCCAGAGCAAGAAGTAGAACTAAACGAAGAAGTAGCTCAAATGGAAGCTGATGTTGAAGCAGCAGTAGAAGCCGCAGAGCAACACGAAGCAGACCAAGAGCAAAGCCCTGAAGCTGAAATTGCAATGCTATACGCAGAGCTTGAAACCGCAAAGCAAACCATTGCGGATCAAAAAGACAGCGTTGTACGCGCCGCCGCAGATGTAGATAACATTCGTCGTCGTGCTGCACAAGATGTAGAAAAAGCACATAAATTTGCACTGGAAAAGTTTGCTAACGAATTACTTCCAGTAATCGATAACCTAGAGCGCGCTATTGAGTTTTCTGATAAAGAAAACGAAACCTTAAAGCCATTGCTAGAAGGTATTGATATGACAGTTAAAAGCTTTAACGATGCGGTTGCAAAGTTTGGCGTTGAAATTGTTAACCCACAAGGTGAGCAATTCAATCCAGAATTCCACCAAGCAATGTCTATCCAACCAAGTAACGATGTTTCACCAAACACGGTACTTGCAGTAATGCAAAAAGGATACACATTAAATGGTCGTTTATTACGCCCTGCAATGGTTATGGTATCTAAAGCAGCAGACGCTTAATTAGTCACTGTTTATAAAAAATGCCTCATTATGAGGCATTTTTTTTGTCTATTTTATAGTGGATTAACTGCACCAGCATAGTTAATAGCACGGCGCTAAACATTAAGCTTGAAAACGGTACAGCACTTTTTGCATGCACCACAGCAAGCAATGGGCCAACGAGCGCGCCACTGCCAAAGCGCAGCGTTCCAATAACAGCGGTGGCGGTACCGGTGTTTTTTTCAAACTTCATTAATATTAATGAATCAGCATTGCTTGCTGTTACCCCTAGGCTCATCATTAAAGGCGCAATGGCCGCTACAATGTAATATAAAGAAAGCTGCAACAAGCTAAACGTAAGCAGTGCCAGCCCAGAGGCAAAGCCACATACAAGCCCTATGTACAGCATTTTTCGAGAGCCAATTCTTGGTACAATTCGGGTATTTAAAAAGTTACCACACATAAGTGCCATGACATTAAATGCGAATAAAATACCAAATAATTGCTCAGACACATTATATAAATCTAGGTATACAAAAGGCACTGAGGTTAAAAAGCAAAAAAAGCCAAACGAGACAAACATAGAGCTTAATATGTCTGCACGTGCATCTTTATTACTAAGTACCGTTTTATAGCTGTCGAAAAACAAGGCTAGGCCTTTTTTCTCATTTTTATGAATGGGGATATCAATTAAATACACTTGTACAAACGCTAAAATTAAAAAGCTATAGGCAGCAAGAACCAAAAATATGGTTGACCATACCGAGAACCCTAAAATAAACGAGCCCACAGAGGGGGCAACTAAAGGCGCTACCATCATAATCATAGATACATACGACATGCCTTTAGCGGTGTTTTTTTGATAAATATGCCTAATTACGCCAGGCACAACCACCGTAGCTGCCGCGCCGGTGAATGCTTGCACGGCTCTAAGTACCCAAAAGGTGTGTATTTCGGTGGTAAAAGCCAGCGCAAATGAGCTTGCACCAAATAAGGTTAAGCCAATCCGGGCTAGTTTTCGTCGACCGAGTTGATCGGCAATAGGGCCAAAAAATAACATGCCTAGCGAGTAGCCAGCCAAATAAATACTTAGCGAAATTTGTACATTTGGCATAGTGGTTTGTAAATCGTTCGCAATAACCAACATGGCCGGTAAGTACATGTCTATAGCCAGCGGCGTAATAGCAACAATACTGGCTAACAAGGGTAACAAAATTCGGGTATTAAAAGACGAGGCCGAGGCGTCCATGTAGTCACTCAACATTCACTAAAAACAAGGCTTATAGTGTAACAGGGCTATGCAAGGGTATAAACTTAGTTTGTCTGGCAAGGTCATTTATTTATTAAAAATAAAAAGCGACGTAATAAGGAGCAAAGATTCTAAACTGGCACTGTGTTTGCTATTCTACAACTAATAAAAATTAAAGACTTGAAGGAAACACCATGAAAAAGCTAGCCCTTGCCTTACTCGCAACCGCAGTTTTAGCCGGCTGTAAAACATCGCCTACGGGGCGTACTCAAATTGCGCTGTATTCAGAGCAACAAATGAGTGAAATGGGCACCGCAAGTTTTGCTCAAATGAAGGAGTCACAGCCAATCAATAAAGATGCAAAAACCAATGCGTATGTAAATTGTATTGCTGAAAAGGTCGTGGCTGTTTTACCAAAAGAATACGCCTCACAAAATTGGGAAGTCGTGGTATTTGAAGATGAGTCGGCAAATGCTTTTGCATTACCTGGTGGCTACATAGGTGTTCATACGGGGTTATTAAAAATAGCCACCAATCAAGATCAGCTTGCAACCGTACTAGGGCACGAAGTGGGCCACGTCATAGCAGAGCATTCAAATGAGCGTGTATCACAAAGCTCAATTTTAGATACTGGTATGCAATTAGGCAGCGCAGCGCTTGAAATGGGCAACGTACAATACCGCAACGAAATTATGCAAGGTTTAGGTTTAGGGGCGCAGTACGGCGTAGTTTTACCGTTTAGCCGTTCACACGAATCAGAGGCCGATACCATTGGCTTAGATTTAATGGCGCAGGCTGGCTTTAACCCACAAGAGTCGGTAACGCTTTGGCAAAATATGAGCGCAGCAGGCAGTGGTAGCACACCTGAGTTTTTATCTACTCACCCTGCACCGAGCAATCGAATTAATAATTTACAAGCACAAATGAGCGAAGCACTTAGCGAGCAAAGTACGGCTAAATCGCAGGGTAAAAACCCGCAATGTACGCTGTAAATTAGTTTTATATAAAAAGCCCCTGTAAGCAGTTTACTTACAGGGGCTTTATTTTATTAAGTATCAAGCTATTAATCACTTAGTGCTTGTTTAAAAACTGCCTTAAATCGCTCAAAATCTTCTACTTGCGGTAAATGACCTAAATTATCAAGTTCAAACAGTTGCGCATCAGGAATGAGCGCAGCAGCGTGTTTTCCTAATTTGTCGTAACGCCCCAGCTGATAATCTATCCCGTCTTTTTTCCAGTTTCGGCCAGGGCCTGTTCTGTCACGCGTACCAATAATTAATTTAACGGGCACGGTTAAGTCTTTAAATTCAGTGATCACCGGTTGGGTAAAAATCATATCGTAGGTTTTAGCGTTAACCCAAGCAATTTGCTCTTTATCTGGGCCTTGTATTTGCCCTGTAATAAAGTCGGTTAATGCTGAATACTGAGCATTCCATTGGCCATCGTAATAGTTTTTTTGCTGGTATTTTTTAACACCTTCGGGCGTTTTGTTAAGCTCATTTTTATAAAAAAAGTTGGTGTCTTTGTATTTTACATAGTGTAAGTAGTTTTCAAGCCCTATTGGATTAAGCAAAATCAGTTTAGTGGTTGTATCTGGGTACATTAATGCAAAACGGCTCGCTAGCATTCCCCCCATAGAGTGGCCAACAACAATCGACTTTTCAAGATTTAGCGAGTCCATTAATGCATGTGTATGATGCGCAAGCGCCGCAAATGAATATTGATAGTTAGTGGGCTTTGAAGACTTACCAAAACCAATTTGATCGGGGATCAGCACCCCAAATCCAAGCGACTGTAAGTAACGGGCTGTGGGGCTCCAGTAGTCGGCATTAAAGTTTTTACCGTGCATTAGCGTCACTGTTGGCATATTTTTTTGCGTGGGTTTTAAATAAATATACGCCATTTTTAGCGATTGCTTTTGTGATGCAATATCAAAATAATTTACTTTAAAATCATACTGGTAATTTGTTAAAAGTGCATCGTAAGAGAGGGTTTTAGAGGGTTCTGTACTACTGGAAAATGCATTATTAGTAAAGGCTAATAATGCAGACAAACAAATAACTTTAATCGCTGGCATTTCCTTACTCCTATTAAAGGCAAGCACACGGCTTTAATTAAAGTAAGACAATAACTAAGTATTAAAGGCTGTTCAATTAAATAGTTTTCATGGCAAAAAAAAGAGCACTGTTTAAGTGCTCCGTTTAAAAGTAATGTTGACTCTATTTTACACTGTCTGGGCTTAAAAAGTCCACTCAACATGTATTTGTGGAACCGATTCAGTGACCTCAGTGCCTAGCTTGTTATGCCAGTATTGCAGTTCCATACCCAGTAATAGGGTGTTTTCTTTCATTTCTAACGCGTGGCCCATATCCCATACTAAAATAGGCTGTGCAAGTATCCACGCTTCTACGTCGTTACCAAATTCATCTTCGCGCTCTGCAATGTACTCAGCGTGTCCTTTAAAGCTAAATTTTTGCGAGCCTACGGTAAACGGGTATTCAAAGGCTACATCAAACATCCAGCTATTAGTTTCAATAGGGGCACCGCCTTTTGCTACGCCTTCACTGTCATCAATATAGGCAGTGACAAGTGTTTGAAAAAAGTTGAACCCAGGTACATCCCAGCTTAATTTAACACCCGGTAGGTATTTCATCATTTTGGCATCGCCGGCAACGTTAATTCCGCCAGTAAGGCCTACATCTAATAATGCACCAGCGCCAATTTTCTCACCGCTAATAGCCGATAAGCTTAGCGTTGAATACCATTCGCCGTAAAAGTCGCTATCTTGGTAGCCGTCGGTTGTATCGTCTTTGCTGTAATCAATAAAGAAAAAGTTATCACCGTAATCATAGCCCGACGCATGTTGCAGCGAGTAAACAGTAGTGTCTGATTCTTGCTTGGTAAATGGGTTTTTTTGGTCGCCATTATTAACATGTAATGCGGTACTGCTCCAATTAGCAGCAAGGGCAGAAGATGATAAAGCGATTGACGTAAGGGTAACGAGGGGAAGTATTTTTTTAAATTTCATAATCTGTATTTAACTATAATTTTAGTGACACGCGAAAGCGCGCATTATAGCACAAGGTATTGATTTGTAGATTATTATTTTAACATATGTTGCAGCTTATTTATTAAGCTGCAACATAAGGTTTTGCACAAAATTTAGGCTTTATTGCGGCGCAAACAAATAACGGCAATGGCAGTAAAGGCTAAGATAAAGCAGTAGTAAGATGACGTTGACACTTCCCACGGGCTAATTTTAAACGTAGCACCTAACAGTAATGCTTGAGCACCATAGGGCAGTGAGCCTTGCGTAACACAAGCAAAAATATCGAGTAAACTTGCAGAGCGTTTACCACTTATTTCGCCATCATCAGCAAGTTTTTTAGCAATAGGGCCTGCAACAATAATTGATACCGTGTTATTGGCTATACACACGTTGCTGGTTAATACCAATGCAGCTATACCAAGCTGATCAGCTACTTTGCGGTGCCACTTGGCAATCACTTTTGTAATGGCTTGAATTTTTTGTGCCAGAAAATCAAGGCCGCCGTTAATACGAATGAATTCAGATAAGCCACCAATAAACATAGAAAGTAAAAATATTTCCTGCATATCGGTAAAGCCTTTGTAAATATCTTTTACAAAGCTTGCGCCTTCGTAGCTGCCGGTAAAGCCCATTAGCGCAGCAAATACAATACCGCTAAATAGCACCACAAACACGTTCATACCGGCAACAGCCAATACTAAAATAAAGGCATAAGGCAGCACTAATAATAAATCAAAATCTTTAGTTTCTACTGCTTGTGGAGCAGGTGTTAAATAAAGCAGCAAAGCAATGGTTAATACGGCAGCAGGAACCGCTATTTTTAAGTTTTCTTTAAACTTGTCTTTCATTTCACAGCCTTGCGTACGCGTTGCCGCAATGGTTGTGTCTGAAATAATAGAAAGGTTATCACCAAACATTGCGCCCGATACTATAGTACCGGCCATTAGCGCAGGGTCGATGCCTGTTTTAACGGATACCGCATAAGCAATTGGCCCTATAGCACCAATGGTACCCATTGATGTACCCATTGCAGTAGAGACAACCGCAGCAATTAAAAATAGCCCAGGTAATAACAGCGACGGGGGAATAAGTGACAAGCCAGCGTTTACAACCGCATCCACACCACCGGTGGCACTTGCTACTGCCGAAAATGCACCAGCAAGTAAATAAATTAAACACATGGTAATAATGTTGTTGTGTCCTGCGCCTTTAATAAAGGTTTCAACACATTGGTTTACAGTGCCTTTGTTTAAAATAAAGGCAAGCATAATAGCGGGTAGTATAGCAACCGGCGCTGGGAGCTGGTAAAAAGCGTAATCAACCCCTTGCGATTGTAAATATAAACCTGAGCCTAAAAAAAGGGCTACAAAGGTAAGAAGGGGAAGCAAAGATAGAATTGCTTTGTTTTTATTAAATGTTGGCTGCATTGTATTCCTCATAACCAGTTAATATAACCACAGCCAAAACTCCTCTTTTAGCTGAATTTAGTAGATCACTCTTTAATTGAAAAGTAAATGACCACAGCGCCCGCAAGCCAAAGACCAAATCGACGCGAAAGAGAAGTTTAAATGTATAGATGGCTAAAGTAAACTGGTATTGTTATTATTATTTAATTAAGGGCTTACCTGACTATTGCACGACTTTTAGATAATATCTACCGGTGTGCGATTATATGCGGCTAATAATTGCTCAAAGCAAGTTTAGGGCGGCAAATTAGTCAGGGTACGCAACAACAGATCCAACTAAATCAGATTAAGGCAATAACAATGAATCGAATAGGTGTTTTTGGTGCTAACGGCAGAATGGGCTTAGCCCTATTAGAAGCCGCGACAATTAAAGAGCAAACACAACTTGGTGGTGCGTATGTTCGCAGCAGCTCATCGTTATTGGGTATTAATGTAAATCAAGTAAACAGTTCAGCCGACAAATCCATTAGCTTTAGCGACGAGAGCAAGGTTGCTGATGTTGATGTACTTATCGATTTCACGTTACCAGCAGGTATGCGCAATCACTTAAAAACAGCGATGGATAAAAAACTGCCTATGGTTATAGGCACCACAGGTTTAACTAGCGAAGACATGGCATTATTAGAAAATGCTGCTAAACATATTCCTATTGTGTTTGCGCGTAATTACAGCGTTGGCGTTAATGTGCTACTTAACCTAGTGCAAACAGCGGCCACTAAATTTGGTGACGACCTAGATATAGAAGTTTTTGAAGCGCATCATCGTCATAAAATAGATGCGCCCTCGGGCACAGCATTAGCCATTGGTGAATCTATTGCACAGGCTAAAGGGTGGGATCACGATGAAGTAGCGGTATACGACCGCAGCCAAGTAGAAACCGCAAAATCGCAAAATGAAATTGGCTATTCAGTGCTAAGAGGCGGGGACATAGTAGGTGAACACACCGCCTATTTCGCAACTATGGGCGAAAGGCTTGAATTAACCCACAAAGCAAGTTCGCGAATGACCTTTGCATTAGGAGCTATAAGGGCTGCGCAGTGGTTACAAAATAAACCAGCAGGACTTTATGATATGCAAGATGTGCTAGATCTGAAGTAGTTTAGTTGCATTTTTAGCTGTTTGGGTCTATTTTTGCCTAAAGCGACTTATTTGTAGTATTTATCTAAATAACGTTAGACCTAAATAGCATCTTCATGTAGAATGCAGCCAATTTGCCAAAAATTACTAAATGCGTGTTTCCAATTATACCCAAGTGGCTAGTAAAACCAGGGGTTTCAGTGGGAATGAAAAGAGTTTTAGGCAAGAAAAATGATTGAAGGTTTAGCGTTTTATATCGGCATCATTTAAGACTGCGTAAAACAATTTAAGCTCACAAAAAAATCTGGTTTTGACGATCCCTCTGGGTATTGGCGGGGTGTTAAGCATTTGCTTACTCCCGTTTTTTACTGTTAGGAGGTTTAACTTGACTAAATCCGCTCTGTTAGTCCTAGAAGACGGCACAGTGTTTCGCGGTACTGCAATCGGCGCTGACGGCATGTCAGTCGGTGAAGTAGTATTCAATACGTCTATGACTGGTTATCAAGAAATTTTGACTGATCCATCATACGCGGAACAAATCGTAACTTTGACGTACCCACATATCGGCAATACGGGTACCAACAGCGAAGACGAAGAAGCGAATCAAATTTGGGCTAAAGGCCTAGTGATCCGTGATTTGCCACTGCTAGCAAGTAACTTTCGTAACGAGCAATCGTTAGATGATTACTTAAAACAACGTAATATTTTAGGTATTGCGGACATCGACACCAGAAAGCTTACCCGTATTTTGCGCGACAAAGGCGCACAAAACGGCTGTATTATTGCCGGTGACGAGTTAGACGAAAACAAAGCGTTACAAGCCGCGCAAACCTTCCCAGGTTTAAAAGGTATGGATTTAGCAAAAGTTGTCTCAACCAAGGAAAATTTTGAGTGGCGCGAATCAAGCTGGACATTAGGCCAAGGATTTAAAACCCTTAGCAGCGATGATGAAAAGTTTCATGTAGTAGCCTACGACTTCGGTGTTAAACGTAACATTTTACGTATGCTAGTTGATCGCGGTTGTAAATTAACCGTTGTACCAGCGCAAACCTCAGCCGCCGATGTACTTGCTTTAAACCCAGATGGTATCTTCTTATCTAATGGTCCTGGCGATCCAGAGCCATGTACTTACGCTATTGATGCAATTAAAACCTTTTTAGAAACCGACACACCAATTTTTGGTATTTGTTTAGGGCATCAATTATTAGCACTGGCCTCAGGTGCTAAAACAGTAAAAATGAAATTTGGCCACCACGGTGGTAACCACCCAGTAAAAGACTTAGACCGCGATGTAGTAATGATCACCGCACAAAACCACGGTTTTGCTGCCGATAAAGACACACTACCAAGTAACTTACGTGCCACGCACAAATCGTTATTTGATGGAACACTACAAGGTATTCATCGTACTGATAAGCCAGCGTTTAGCTTCCAAGGTCACCCAGAAGCAAGCCCAGGCCCGCACGATGCAGCCCCATTATTTGACCACTTCATCGACCTGATGCAAGCGCGTAATAACTAATTTAACTGGAGTAATAATGCCAAAACGTACCGATTTAAAAAGCATTCTTATCTTAGGCGCAGGCCCAATTGTAATTGGTCAAGCTTGTGAATTTGATTACTCTGGTGCTCAAGCGTGTAAAGCACTTAGAGAAGAAGGCTTTAGAGTTATATTAGTTAACTCAAACCCAGCGACTATCATGACCGACCCAGAAATGGCCGATGCAACGTACATCGAACCTATTCATTGGGAAGTGGTAGAAAAAATTATTGAAAAAGAAAAGCCAGATGCAGTACTACCTACAATGGGTGGTCAAACGGCATTAAACTGTGCACTTGATTTAGATAAGCACGGCGTACTGGCTAAACACGGCGTTGAGCTAATTGGCGCAACCGCCGATGCAATCGACAAAGCAGAGAACCGTGAACGTTTTGACGTAGCCATGAAAAACATTGGCCTTGAATGTCCACGTGCTGAAATTGCTCACTCTATGGATGAAGCACACGATACGCTAACACGTATTGGTTTTCCGTGTATTATTCGTCCTTCTTTCACTATGGGTGGCACCGGTGGCGGTGTGGCTTACAACATGGAAGAATTTAACGAAATCTGTGAGCGCGGCCTAGATTTATCACCAACAAGTGAGTTGTTGATTGATGAATCACTGATTGGCTGGAAAGAATATGAAATGGAAGTTGTTCGCGACAAAAAAGACAACTGTATCATTGTATGTTCTATCGAAAACTTTGACCCAATGGGTGTACACACTGGTGATTCAATCACCGTTGCACCAGCACAAACCCTAACCGACAAAGAATACCAATTAATGCGTAATGCCTCTATGGCGGTACTGCGTGAAATTGGTGTTGAAACCGGTGGTTCAAACGTACAGTTTGGTGTAAACCCTGATGATGGCCGTATGGTTATCATTGAGATGAACCCTCGTGTATCTCGCTCATCAGCATTGGCATCTAAAGCAACGGGTTTCCCTATTGCTAAAATTGCCGCTAAGTTAGCAATTGGTTACACGTTAGATGAACTTCAAAACGACATTACAGGTGGCAAAACACCGGCGTCATTTGAGCCATCAATCGACTACGTAGTAACAAAAATCCCTCGCTTTAACTTTGAAAAATTTGCCGGCGCGAACGACCGCTTAACAACGCAAATGAAATCAGTGGGCGAAGTAATGGCGATTGGTCGTAACCAGCAAGAATCGTTACACAAAGCATTACGCGGTCTTGAAGTTGGCGCAACGGGCTTTAACCCAATTGTGGCACTTGATGACCCGAAAGCGCGCGAAAAAATCATCCGTGAACTACGCGAGCCAGGCGCTGAGCGTATTTGGTACATTGCCGATGCAATGCGCCACGGTATGAGCGTAGAAGAAGTATTTGAACTTACCAAAGTTGACCCTTGGTACTTAGTACAAATAGAAGACATTTTAAAAGACGAAGCTAAAATTGCTGAAGGTGGCATGGCCGGCTTAAATGCCGAGTTTTTACGTAAACTTAAGCGTAAAGGCTTCGCCGACCCACGTATTGCTGAAATTGCTGGTGTATCTGAAGCCGAAATTCGCAAAAAGCGTCATCAGTTAAACATTGTACCTGTGTACAAGCGTGTTGATACCTGTGCTGCTGAATTTAGCTCAGACACAGCTTACATGTACTCAACGTACGATGAAGAGTGTGAAGCGAACCCGTCAGACAAAGACAAAATCATGGTTATTGGCGGCGGTCCTAACCGTATCGGCCAAGGCATTGAGTTTGACTACTGTTGTGTGCACGCAGCCCTTGCGCTACGCGAAGACGGCTATGAGACCATCATGGTTAACTGTAACCCTGAAACGGTTTCTACCGATTACGATACCTCTGACCGTCTATTCTTTGAACCAATTACACTTGAAGACGTATTAGAAATTGTACGTGTTGAAAAACCAAAAGGTGTGATTGTACAGTACGGTGGCCAAACACCACTTAAACTAGCACGTGAACTTGAAGCGAATGGTGTGCCAGTAATTGGTACTTCACCAGATGCGATTGACCGCGCAGAAGACCGTGAGCGTTTCCAACAGTTAGTAGAGCGTCTTGATTTACTACAACCAGAAAACGCAACAGTTACATCAACTGAAGAAGCATTACTTAAATCAGGTGAAATTGGCTTCCCACTGGTTGTGCGTCCATCGTACGTACTGGGTGGCCGTGCAATGGAAATTGTTTACGATGAGCAAGACTTACGTCGTTACATGACCGAAGCGGTACAAGCTTCAAATGAAGCGCCAGTACTACTTGATCACTTCTTAGATAATGCAATCGAAGTGGACGTTGATGCAATTTGTGACGGCGAGCAAGTAATTATTGGCGGTATAATGGAGCACATTGAGCAAGCGGGTGTTCACTCGGGTGACTCAGCATGTTCATTACCTGCACACTCTTTATCACAAGAAGTGCAAGATGTTATGCGCAAACAAGTAACCGATATGGCACTTGAGCTTGGCGTAGTGGGCTTAATGAATACACAATTTGCTGTAAAAGATGGCAAAGTGTACTTAATTGAAGTGAATCCACGTGCGGCGCGTACTGTACCGTTTGTATCTAAAGCGACCGGTATTGCACTTGCAAAAGTAGCCGCGCGTTGTATGGCGGGTCAGTCTTTAGCAAGCCAAGGCATTACTAAAGAAGTAATTCCACCGTATTACAGCGTTAAAGAAGTTGTTTTACCGTTTGCTAAGTTCCAAGGTGTGGATCCTATCCGTGGCCCAGAGATGCGTTCTACAGGTGAAGTGATGGGTGTTGGCGATACTTTCGCCGAAGCGTTCGCAAAAGCACAATTAGGTGCAAGCAACACTTTACCACGCGGTGGTCGCGCGTTACTATCTGTACGTAACAGCGATAAGTCTCGTGTTGTAGAACTTGCTAAAACCATGAGAGATCTTGGTTTTGAAATTGATGCAACAGGTGGCACAGCAGAGGCTTTAAAAGAGGCCGGTATTGAAGTACGCCGTGTAAACAAAGTATATGAAGGCCGCCCGCATATTCTTGATAACATCAAGAATAAAGAGTACAGCTATATCGTAAATACCACCGAAGGTCGCCAAGCGATCGAAGATTCGAAGGTGTTGCGTCGTGGTGCATTGCAAAACAAAACCAACTACACGACAACCTTGAACGCGGCATTTGCTAACTGTACTGCTAACCAAGCGGACGACCGTAGTAAAGTGACGTCAGTTCAAGAGCTACACCAGCGATTGAACTAAGGAAATGTACCAAGGCCACTAGGCTTTGGTGTTAAGTGAGAAAAGTATGCAATCAATTCCGATGACAGTTCGTGGCGCAGAGTTACTGCGCGAAGAGCTTAACGAATTAAAAACAGTTACCCGTCCTAAAATCGTAAATGATATTGCGATTGCACGTGAACATGGTGACTTAAAAGAAAACGCTGAATACCACGCTGCGCGTGAGCAACAGGGTTTTTGTGAAGGCCGTATTCAAGAAATTGAAGCTAAGCTTTCAAATGTGCAAATTATTGACGTAACTAAAATGCCTAATACAGGTAAAGTTATTTTTGGTACTACTGTCACTATTGTAAATGTAGAAACAGATGCCGAAGTAACCTACCGTATTGTGGGTGATGACGAAGCAGATATTAAAAATAACTTAATTTCTGTTAACTCACCGATTGCGCGCGGTTTAATTGGTAAACAAACAGATGATGCTGTGACCATTAAAACGCCTAAAGGCGACGTTGAGTATGAAATCATTGACGTTGAGTATCTTTAATATTTAGCTCACAGTAATGTACAAGCAAAAACCGATGCAATTGCATCGGTTTTTTTATACCTAAAAACTAGCTAATAGCAACTTACCCCCATAAACCCCATATATAACACCACCCCTCAAAATAAAGAGTTGAGTTAAACGGATTGGCATAATTGGATTGCTAAAAAAGCGCGTGCCATTACCCGTTAAAAAATTTATAAATAAAATGGTGACTGCATAAGTGCTAAACACACTCTACGCTTATTCATATTGCATAAAGAGTGTGCGTGTTGATATAGGTACATTCATATAGGTAATGTGTAAATGCATAACGGCTTTTACACAGTGGAATCACTTTATTAAAAGGAACATTCATGGCTAATATACTTTATCCAGCGCCTTTAAAAGTAGGCTCTAAAATTGCTATTTGCTCGCTTTCGTCGGGCTTAAAAGAAAAATACCATGCACGATTAGATAGAGTGATAGACGGTTTAAAACACCGTGGTTACGAGGTAGTAGAAGGGGAGTTTTTACGCCAAAATAAACCCCGCGATGAATTAGATGCAAAAGCGCATGCCAAGCAATTAATGGGCTTTTTGCTAGACGATGAGGTTGCCGCCATTATGCCGCCAATGGGCGGAGAGCTGGCAATGGAAATTTTGCCACTACTGGATTTTAACGCCATAAAAGAGGCCAAACCTAAATGGCTGGTGGGTTTTTCTGATGTGAGCACAATTGCTTGTGCACTTACGGCTAAGTGCCAATGGGCAACACTTCATAGTGCCAACCTAATGCAGCTTCACCCAGATGAAACAAACCCCTACAGCTTACAAATTTTTGAAACCATTACCTACGAGTCGGGAAGTAAATTTGAGCAAGGACCTTCTGCTTATTATCAAAAAAATAAACCCAATTACGCACAAAACCCCGATGAGCTGCTAGCGCCAAGCGAGCCTACCCAGTGGCAGTGCCTAAATTACACTGATGAGCGCACAATAGAGATGTCTGGGCGCTTATTTGGCGGCTGCCTTGATACCGTAGGGTTATTGCTGGATTCGCCATTTTTAGCATTGCATGACTTTAAAAAACACAGTGCGAACGAAGGGCTAATTTTATACCTAGAAAATTCAGAGCTTACCCCTACCACCGTGGCGCGATTTTTACTGTCGCTCAAACTTGCCGGTGTATTTGATGATATTAACGGCCTTATTTTAGGGCGCAGTGAAATAACACAAAGTCATCACGATGCATTTGATTACCGCCATGCGCTAGAGGTGGCATTGGGTGGGTGCTTATTCCCGGTAATAATAGACGCTGATATTGGCCATGTGCAGCCAAATTTAAACTTAGTTAATGGCGCAAAATGCTCACTCACGGCCGATATTAACCAAGGTAAAGTACTCAATGCCTCACTAAATACTGAGCTTATTTAACGTTTATTTTTGAATAACGTATAAATACACGCGTATAATGCGCAGGCCGTGAACAGATAAGTTCACGGTACATTCTCAGGGCGGGGTGAAATTCCCCACCGGCGGTATGTTTTACTCATTAGCTTTTGAATAAAACGAGCCCGCGAGCGCTTTATTTAATAATCGTTTTTTTAATGTATTAAATAAAGGTCAAGCAGATCTGGTGAGATGCCAGAGCCGACGGTTATAGTCCGGATGAAAGAGAATATAGCTTGTAGCGTATGCAAACACGTGGCCTGTGGCTGCGTGTTTAATACCAATTCGCAATAATACTTAATTATTTTGAGCGACACGTTTTTCTAACCTCAAAATAAATCACTTAATTAAGCGGATTGGTATAAGCTGTTTAGTGGCAAAAAGTGCGCAATTTAGTTTGTGTGTTTTGCCATGCCTTTCAGTGTCCTGAATCTATTTATTTTTATGTGGAATATAATAATGATTCAGTCTTTACTTAGCCAATTTGGCGAAAGCCACACCCGCGTAGAAAACGCCATTGCTGCTTTGCAGCAAGGCCAAGGCGTACTTGTTGTTGATGACGAGAACCGCGAAAACGAAGGTGATTTTGTTTTTTCTGCCGAGCATTTAACCACCCAACAAATGGCGGAAATGATCCGCGAAGGCAGCGGTATTGTGTGCCTGTGTATGGGCGATGAGCGTATTAAGCAGCTCGAGCTACCGCAAATGGTAACTCACAACACCAGCCAAAATAATACAGCCTACACAGTCACAATAGAGGCTAAACACGGTGTTACAACCGGCGTATCGGCCGCCGATCGAGTAACAACGATTAAAGCCGCCACAGCCGATAACGCTAAACCGAGTGATTTATCGCGCCCAGGCCATGTATTTGGCTTAAAAGCACAAACAGGTGGGGTTTTAGTTCGCCGCGGCCACACCGAGGCATCTGTTGATTTAATGCAGCTGGCTGGTTTAAAACCGTTTGGGGTTATTTGTGAACTCACTAATCCTGATGGCACCATGGCGCGTTTACCACAGGTAAGTGATTATGCTAATAAACACAGCATGACAGTGGTAACGATTGAAGACTTAGTACAGTACATGCGAATGCAAGAATTAAAGGTCAGTTAAGTATTTTAAGCATTACCTAAGTAAAACCCAGCTTTATTGCTGGGTTTTTATTTTGTAATAAGTAATTAATTACTCGTTTTTATTTGAAAATGTTTCTTGCCTAGGCGGCTTTTTCAAAAATCCTCAGGCTGTAAACTTTGCCTAAATAGTCAGTGCAGCCGCACACAGTTCATTATTTAGGTGAAACTATGAAAATTAACACGCTTTTATTAGCAACTGCTTTAACAAGCAGTGGCGTATGGGCAGCGCAAAGTAAACTTGAACAGCAAATAACGCCTGCACCCCAAATGGGCATAATGGATAGTTATAATCAGCACATTACCAACGCCCCTTTTTTACTTAATCTCGACAGCCAACCCAAAGAGCAAATGGGCCCATATTTAACACGCCAATATTTTCATGGTACGCAATCAACGTTTGTAAAATGGGTGGCTAAAAAAGGCGGAAAAGTACCGCTTCATAAACACCCTAATGAACAAGTAACGTGGATCATGTCAGGCGAAGCTAAAGTGTTTTCTGGCGGTAAACAATACCTTATGAAAGCGGGTGACATGATGGTGATACCGGCCAATGTACCGCACGAATTTCACTTTACCCAAGATACGGTAGATATTGATTTTTTTGCCCCAGCTCGACAAGACTGGATAGACGGCACAGCTAATTACATTAAGCAAAAGTAGGGCAAATTATGTTTTTAAATAAATCTAAATTAGGGCTAAGCGCTATAGCCTTGCTAATAAGTGCCTCGGCTTTTGCAAATGACACGGTACCCGCTGAGGTTTACGCACAAACCGACGGTGCTGTGGGCGGTATTACGTATACACAAAACAAGCGCTTTATTTTTAGTTATCACCCTTTTTATAACCCAAAAGTAAAAGTGGGGGAGCTTTTAAAAAGTGGTGATGTGGTGCCATTTCCAAATGCGCAAATGCAAACCCCTTATAAAAGTGATGGCAGCTTAAAAAATCCCGCTAACTATTTAAATTGGGTATTAGGGGTAAGGGCTGATGACAGAGGTAATGTATGGATACTCGACTCAGGCCAGGCGCAGCCGCGTATTACGCCAAAGCTGATAGCATGGGATGCGCTAAACAATAAGCTTAATAAAATTATTTATTTACCTAGTCCTATATCGGTTGCTCAATCTCAACTTAATGATTTAGCTATATCGAGCAAATACAATACATTGGTGATTGCTGATGAAGGTATTGCAGATGGCGGAAATGGCAAGCAAGCCGCCCTTATTATCGTTAATACTAAAACAGGTAAGAGCCGGCGAGTACTGCAAGGCCATGAAAGTGCATTACCCGATTACACAATGCCAATAATGATTGATGAAGGGACTGATAACCAAAAGCAACTTAATGCCTTTATTGGTGCTGATGGCATTGTGCTTGATAACGCGCAGCAATGGCTTTACTTTGCTCCGCTTAATAAAAAGTATGTTTACCGTATTAAAATGGCCGACATTGCTAACGAGCAATTAACCGATAAACAACTAGGCGAACGAGTAGAGCAATACGCACAAAAACCAGTAAACGGTGGTTTAAGTATAGATGCTGATGATAATTTATATTTAACCATAGTGGGTGAGCGTACTGTGGGCGTTATTGACGCCAAAACACGTACTTACCGTGATTACACGTACGATAAAAACATGATTTGGCCAGATGGTGTAAGCATTGGACCAGAGGGTTACATGTACACCGGCGCTGCGCAATTGCCGCTTTCGGCACAACTTAATAACGGCAATGCTCAAAATAAAGCACCTTATTATATATTTAGATTTAAACCTTTAGCTGAGGGCGTAATAGGGCGCTAACTATAATGTGTAAATTAAGCACGCCTTTATGGCGTGTTTTTTTATGTTATTTACTACTTATACCAATCCGCATTAATGCTTAATCATTTTCAGGGGCTAAACGTGTCGCTATCTGCGTTAAAAAACTCTCATTTAGAACGACTAAATAGCGAATTTTTTGCCTTGCTATCAACACGTTTATCCATCCTCAAAATAGATCACTTAATTATGCGGACTGGTATTAAAGCGTGATTATCAATTTTTACAAGATAAAGTTTCAACCTAAATGCGGTTTTTCTGCGCTGACTATTTGGGTATCTTACGGGCATAGGTACTTAACCCGCTTTAGGCTTTAATTAATTATGAAACTATACAGTTACTCTCATTGTCCTTTTTGTGCGCGTGTTAAGTATGTAGCAGGCAAATTAGGCATTAAGCTTGATGACGTTGTACTTGATTACGACGACACTGAAACACCAACAAAACTAATTGGTAAAAAAATGGTACCTATTCTTGAAATGGATGACGGCACTGTTATGGGTGAAAGTAACGAAATTATTAGCCTGTTTATTGAACTTGCTGGCTCTAGCGAATCAAACAAGCCAACGCAAGGGGCTATTGAGTGGCAAGGTGGCTCGTTTGCGCCTTTATTGCAAATTGGTTTGCCGCGCTGGCCATTACTGGATTTAAAAGAGTTTAAAACAGAATCTAGCCGTATAGCGTGGGAAGATAACAAGCAATCGACAGAGCTTAACTTTGTAAACCTAATAGCATCAACCTCCGAGATAGTTTTACAAGTAAATGAATTTTTAATTGGCACCGAAAAGCAGCTCAATATTAATAATGGTAAAACGTCATTAAGCTTGCTTGATAGCGCTATTTATTTTTCTATATTACGCGGTTTATATTGCGAGCCAACCATTACCTGGCCAGAGCAATTAAACCAATGGATGAACTATCAGGCATTAGAATCTCATGTGCCGTTATTAAGATAGCGAATACTGAAAAAGTTTTAACAGCCAGTACGACTCCCTTCGTATTGCCTTCTTTTGGCCGGTGACCTCGTCACTGGTTTTTTTATTTAGCTCTGAAAATCACCCCTTTTAATCTTGTACTTAGCAGTGTGCGTGAGTATGGCTGAGTAGTATATTAATAACATTAAAAAATTAGTTACCTATTTACACTACATATTATTAGTGGAATTATTAAACAGCCGTATTCAATGCTATGAATACGCAAAATAATACCAGGAGCTACTATGTGGGATGAAAGGTATAACACTCAGCAATACGCTTATGGCAAACAGCCAAACGATTTTTTAGCCGAGCACTATAAACAATTACCTAAAGGCAATGTTATTAGCTTAGCCGAAGGTGAGGGACGAAATGCGGTATTTTTAGCAAAAATGGGTTACAGCGTTACCGCGGTTGATGGCTCAAAAGTAGGGCTTGAAAAAGCGGCAAAGCTTGCCAAAGAGCACAACGTAAACATTGAGCTTGTACACGCCGATTTAGCGAAGTTTGATTTTGGAAAAGAAAAATGGGATGCAGTAGTGTCTATTTATTGCCCTTTACCAAGTGCCGTGCGTTCAGCGGTATATAAGCGCGCTGTTAAAGGTTTAAAGCCAGGTGGGGTGTTTTTACTTGAGGCCTATACGCCTGAGCAAGTAAATTATAATACCGGAGGCGGCCCAAGTGTCGATACTAAAACCTCAAAAAGCGATTTACAAGATGACTTAACCGAGCTTAGCTTTATACATTTAGAAGAGCTAAAGCGAGAAGTGTTTGAAGGCACATACCACACGGGTTTAGCGTCGGTCCTGCAAGCTATTGCTAAAAAATAAAATGAATATAAAAGCTTAGCACTCATTAGCGCTAAGCTTTTTTAATAGGTTTTTATAAAACCTGTATAACTTGCTCTTTTGCTAAGCGAGATTTAGGTAACTTAGCGTTATAATCTTCAGTGTCATCGTGGTAGCCAAGTACTAACGCTACATCACAAATATAGCCATCGAGCTCTTGTTCAAACACTTCACCAATAAGCTGTGCATCTACACCTTCCATAGGTGTTGAATCAACGCCTAAGCGTGCTGCGGCGTGCATTGTGTTGCCCAGGGCAATGTAAGTTTGCGCTTTGGTCCACATTGCATTGTTGCCTTGCTCATCGGTATTCATATCAACAAAAGCAAATGCGCCAAACGCTTGTTCGCGGTTTTCACTTTGAGTACGGCCATTTTTAATATCTGCATCAATGACTTGTGCGTAGTCATCACGTTTATATTTAGGGTTGTAAGCAAATAAAATAACGTGCGATGCAGTTTTAATATGCGGCTGATTAAATTGAAATTTATTAGCAAACGTAGAGTGCATACGCTCTTTAGCTTCGTCTGACTCAATAACAATAAATTTCCACGGCTGCGAGTTAATAGATGAAGGAGAAAGACGCATAGCTTCGTAAATTACATCTAGATCATCTTGAGGAATACGCTTGGTTGTGTAGCGTTTAGTTGTATAACGTTTTTCTAAATCATTAATAATTGGATGGGTCATGGTTATCTCCGTTAAGTGGCTATTTTAGCCAAGTAGTGTCTATATTGAGCCTTTTTTAAAAAAACAAAGCACAAATTACTTTTTAATTGGATTGTTATTAAGCCAATTACGCGTTACGTCATCGAGTGGTTGTAAGTTTTTGCATACTTTATAGTCAAGCTCGGCAATGATCTCATTTGAAAAGCGTAATTTATCAAGGGTGTTTAACTGTGCTTGGTTAAACAGCGCTTGTTTATCTTCTCGTAGGAGTAAAACAGCTCTATCAACAACGCCAAGTAACCCTTGTGGTTCTTTAAGCTCACGTATTGTGTGCTTGTAATGCAAAAATTGTGGCTTCCATAACGGCACTACGCACCAGGTTTGGGTGGCGACGGCGTTTTCAAACGCGCTAAAACAGTCATGCTCTGTGCCGGTTAAAAACTCATATCCTGCGCTCGTCAGCCCATATTCTTTCATCATATTAATAGAAAAACGGGTAATACCAGCACCGGCATTAATGCCCTGAATTGTTTTTTGCATTTTTGAAAGCACATCTGGCTTTAGCAAATCACTAATTTCGTTTACTGCACTTTGCGGTACGTAATCTGGTACGCCCCAGTGTGCATAAGGCTCATAATGTAAGCCAAGCTCAACGAGTGGCATAACTTGTTCAACATCGGCTTTATAAACACCGTGGCTTGAAGGCAGCCATGCTGAGGCGAGTAAATCTACTTCACCAGATTTAAGGTTTTTAAAGTTATCTTGATGCGGTGCATAAATACGCTCAACGTTAAAGCCCATATCAGTTAAAACATGGCTCACTAAAGAGGCCGTAACATGGTGAAACGATAAATCGGTTACGCCCAATTTTAAATGTACTGTACTCATAATGAATTACTCCATTTTATAGAGCAGCCCATGCTGGGTGTTTGCTGCGCAGGACCTTTGCCTGTGGCCGCAATTTGGCGCATGGCATTAACTAACTCAGGAGTGCGATGTGCGTCGTTGCTCATTTTTGCATCGTCTAAGCGGCCACGGTATTGCAGTGCCCCGTGTTTATTGAAACCAAAAAAATCAGGCGTGCAAACCGCGCCATACTGTTTGCCTACGCGTTGGTTTTCATCAACAAGGTAGGGAAACAAAAAGCCGTGCTGCTTAGCAAATTTTTCCATATTAGCTGGGGAGTCAGCAGGGACGCTTTTATAGTCGTTCGACATAATAGCTAACACATTTATACCTTCGTTTATTAATAACGCGGTATCTTCGCTTAAGCGCCTTGCAATACGTTGCACATAAGGGCAATGGTTACAAATAAACATGATTAACAAGGCGTTTTCGCCTAGGTTGTCGGCTAAGGTAAAAGGCTCGCCTTGCGGGGTTTTTAACGTAAAGTTGGGCGCTTGCCAGCCAAAGTCGCAAATAGGGGTGTCGAGTAGCATAACTTAACTCCTAAAAAGCCAGCGGGGATGGCTGGCTTATAAAAATATTTAATTATTTTTGATTAAAGCGAAAACGCGTTAATACGTAAGGTGGTTTTGCATTACCAAAGCCTTGGCTAAATGCAGGGTGCTGGTGGAGCTGATCTTGTGTTACATAAATCCAACCATTGCTCACTGCTAGGCTATCAGGCCATGATAATCGTTTGTCTTGAACAATTATTTCGTAGTGGCCTTTAGTCGTTAAGCCAATGGCATTGTTTTCAAGGTCGGTTACTAAAATACCGCCACCTGGCGCGTAGGTCATGCCATCGCTTGGGTTTTTAGGGCCAAACACTTCAATGTTTTTTGCTTTTTTAGCATCTGAATACGTGCTATCAGCGAGCGTTTTTGCCGGAATACGGTAAACACTTGTGCCTGTAAATGCGCCAAAGTATACCCATTCATTTTTATCATCAATGGTAATTGGGTTTAAACCAAAACGTAGGTTTGTTGTTTCACCTTTTGCTGATTTAGATGCAATAGGAGAGGCTTCGATGACAATATCGCGTTCCTCTGGCATTAGCTTAGCATTGCCCTCAAGTACACGCGTTGATTCGCCGGTTTTTAAATCAACAACAATAAACGCAGGTTTAGTGGCGCCCATAAAGTTACCAAAAGACATATCGGCAATGTAAATTTTGTCGTTACGTTCATCAATAACAAAGTCTTGTAAAAACGAGTTATCAAGTACAGCGTCTTTATTTAATTCAATGGTATTAACTAAGGTATTGGCAACGCTGTCCCAGGCTATAAGTTTTGGGGCTACTTGCTCGCTGCCCATGTCTAAAATCCACACCACACCTTTGCTGTCGCTATGCACGCCAATTACGGCTGCAAGGCCAACTTTGCCAAGCTCGGGGCCGTCAGCCCAATCTTCGCTAGGAAAAGGTTGTTGAGCACCGTTTGCCATAATTTCAACTACTCGCGTTTTTGGTGCATCAAGCGGGTGCATGCTTACAATCATTCGCCCTGCAGGTGTTATAGTTATACCTGCGCCGCGATATTTATTAAAAGTATTCACCGTTTCAAGGGGGCCAACGTCTGCTGCATAGGCGCTTGAAAAAGCACTTGCGGCTAATGACAGGGTTGCTATTGCTAAGGTGGTTTTTAATCGTTTCATACTGTGATACCCGTTATGCTAAAAAATAGAGTAAAGCGACTTAAATAGCCTAAATGACTTCGCTTGCGTTGAGGTGAATAATAGGTGAGAGTTTGCATGTGATAAACAGGGTAATAATTGAATCTTTATCAAATAATATTGGTTAATTAAAAGGGCGAGCGCTTGCTTTAAACAAATTTGCTTTTTAAACATACTATTAATGCCCAAAAGCTGGGTTTACTAATACACGCCTAAAGATTGTCCTAATTTAATAAATAGTGGTTAGTGACTAGCTGATGGGTACAGTGTAATATTTGCCTTTATATTGATAAACCGCGCAATAGATAAGCATTGTCAAATATAAATAGACAATAAATCACTTTTTGATTGCTCAATACACTGTAAGCAAACCTAAAGCGCTTAATTTTGCCAAAAATAATAATTAAATTATTAAGTTGATAATGGATTAATACACAATGCTTTTAGAAGACTTACAGGTAATTTTAAAAGTGGCAGAGTTTAAAAGTATTACTGCTGCAGCATCAAATTTAGATATGCGCACCGCCACAGCAAGTGCTGCTGTTAAAAGGGTAGAGCAGGCTTTAGGTTTTGAACTATTTATACGCACCACTCGCCATTTAAGGCTTTCTGCAGCCGGCGAGCGTTACATTCCGCAATGCCAGCAAGCATTGGCAATGCTTGAACAAGCCAAAAATACACTTAAAAGCGATGACGATATAATTGATGGTGAGCTGCGTATTGCGCTTTCTTCTGATTTAGGGCGCAACATTGTGATCCCCTGGCTTGACGAGTTCATGCAAACCCACACTCAGCTCAGCTTGCGCGCCAATATAAGCGACAGTAATATCGACTTTTATCGTGACTCGGTCGACATTGCACTGCGTTATGGTAAACCTAACGATGCCAGCATGTACGGTTTTAAAATTTGCGATGTACCGCGTATTTTATGCGCAGCACAAAGCTACCTTGATACACATGGCACGCCAGCTCATCCACATGATTTAACAGAACATAAAGGGCTGTTTTATCAACTGCAAGATATAATTAAAGATGTATGGGTATTTAGCGATGCCAGCGAAGAGTTTAAAGTAAAATTGCACGGTGGCCATGCGGCTAACGATGGCGATTTAGTAAGGCGCTGGTGTGTGTCGGGCAAGGGGCTGGCGGTTAAATCGTGCTTAGATATGTCTAATGAATTACTTGCCGGTAATGTCATAAGTGTTATGCCAAACTTTAAACCCACGCCTACAGAGCTTTGGCTGGTGTGCCCAAGTAGGCAGTCAATCACTCCGGCAGTGCGCTTACTTCGCGATGCCTTTAGAGAAAAAAGCGCCGGTATTTTAAAAGCCCTTATTGCAAAAGGGATTATTGATAAAAGCGTGCTTGGCTAATGAAAGACTGATAATGCAAGTTGATGATATTAGAGTGTTTGTGCCGTGTAAAAATTATCAGCAATCGTGCGACTTTTATTAGGCGCTTGGCTTTACTATTGAGCCTGCATCAGCTGATTTAAGTATTGCAACATCAGGTGAATGTAGTTTGTTTTTATACCAATCGTGTTAAGTTATTAGGCATTTATAGCGACAGTTAAATAGCGTGATAACAAGGCATAAATATCGTCATGTAGTTGTTCTACATAAGAAATTTATAACGCTGTTAGCGCTCTATTTAGCACGTTAGAATGATTAAATATTTAAGTCGATTGGTATTAAGCGTTACTACAACCAAGAATTTGCTGAAAATTTAATGCTGCAAGTGTGTGTATTAACTATACACGAAGCCTTTAACACCATTAGCAAATTAACTCACTTTGATATTCGCTATGAAGGGATAAAACAAGAACCGTGGGGTAAAGTGATTTATTTATGGGGACCATCTGATGAGCTTTTACACATTACAGAGCTCAATTAACTTAAAAAATGCCACCCATTTTAAGCTGGTGGCATTACCTTATTAACTTAGTTTTTCATTAAAAAACGCTAAGGTACGCTGCCAAGCAAGTTCTGCTTTTTGCTCATCATAACGCCCAGTAGAGTCGTTATGAAAACCATGATTAGCGCCTTCGTACATGTGCATAGTGTACTCAACATTGTTAGCTTTTAAGCTTTCTTCATAATCAGGCCATGTAGCGTTAACGCGTTTATCAAGCTCACCTAATTGAATCATTAAAGGCGCTTTAATATTTTTGTGCAGTGACTCACTGGCAGGTGTGCCATAAAAGGGCACGCCCGCGCTCAGTAAGCCACTCTCAACCGCCGCTAAGTAATTAACAATATAACCACCAAAACAAAAGCCTACAGCTCCCAGTTTGCCGTTACTATTAGAATGATTTTTTAAAAAGTGAGCTCCAGCTACAAAATCGTTTTGAATTTTAGCTCTGTCCATGGTTTTTTGCATGGCGCGGCCTTCATCGTCATTGCCCGGGTAGCCACCAAGCGCAAAGAGTGCGTCGGGTGCAAAGGCAATAAAGCCTTTTTTGGCTAAGCGTCTTGCTACATCTTTAATATATGGGTTTAAACCACGGTTTTCGTGAATAACTAATACAACCGGCAGTTTACCTTCAATTTTGCGAGGTACAGCTAAGTAGCCTTTGCCTTTACCATGCCCGTTTGGCGAATCAAATTCTTCGTAGGTGGCTTTAATATCATCATCGTTAAATGATACTTGCTCTGCAAACGCATAATTAGGTAACAAGGCACTGGTTAGTACGCTCATTGAAAAACCAAGTGCAGCTAATCCACCTAGTTTTTTCATAAATGTACGTCGGTCCATTAAACCGTGGGCGTATTCGTCGTACCAATCAAAGGCTTCTTGCGGGATATGATCTGATTGCGAGGTATTCATGGCTGCTCCTTCCATTATTATTAGTTATGTATTGTTATTTATTACCATAACGTATTAGGAGTAAAAAACGAGCAGTTTATCTCTTTATTTATCTCTTTATTTATCGAACCTTTTTAATGTATAAAATTAGTTATTGAGTTTTAGCTTACCTGCCTGATAACCCTTCATCAATATTTATAAAAAACTCGGAAAACTCCGAGCTTTTTAAGTAAGTTACCTAATTGGCTTATTACGCCATAGCGTCGTTGGCTACAGGGTATTTAGGATCTTCGACAATGTTAACCTCAACCAAATCACCGGCTTTTTGTAATAACTTGGCAGACTCTGGGCTCAAATGGCGCAAATACAACGTTTTACCTAATGCTTTATAACGCTCACTTAAACCATGTATGGCTTCAATACCTGACTGGTCACACACTCTGGCATTGGCAAAATCTATACACACTTTTTGTGGGTCGTTATGTGGGTTAAACCCTTCTTTAAACGAGGTTATTGAGCCAAAAAATAGATTACCCGTTACTTGGTAGGTTTTTTCGCTTTGCGATTCATCGCTGCATTTAATACGGATTTCTTTTGCAGAGTTCCATGCATAAACCAAGGCAGAAATAACAATACCTATGCCTACGGCTACGGCTACGGCTAAATCGAGCAATACGGTAACGGTAGATACCACAATAATGATAAATATTTCAGACTTTGGAACACGACCAAATAAGCGCAAAGATGACCACTCAAACGTAGCAATAACCACCATAAACATAACGCCAATTAAAGATGCCACCGGTATCATTTCAATTAAGCTGGGAAAAAACAAAATAAATACCAGCATAAATAAAGCGGTAGCAATACCTGCTGCACGCCCTCGGCCGCCTGAATTTATACACACCATGCTTTGGCCAATCATGGCGCAGCCACACATGCCACCAAATAAACCGCTTAAAATATTGCCCGAGCCTTGCGCTACCGACTCACGATTACCTTGGCCGCGGGTTTGTGTTATTTCATCAATAAGCGAAAGCGTCATAAGGGTTTCTATTAGCCCTACAGATGACAAAATAAGCGCAAGCATGAGCACGGTAATAAGTGCATCGAGCGAGTCGCTATTGGTTAAATCCCAACTAATTTGCGGAAAGTGAAAATTCGGTAATGCACCTTTTAAACTGCCATCAAGTGGGTCGATGGTGTCTTTTAAGCCCTCAGCTACTTTTTGCGCTTCGTTTTCTTGCCATTTAGCCGTAATTTGCGCATCGGTTGGGCGCTCAAGCGCAATATTTTGCGCCACTTCGCTGTATTGCCCATGAGGTACTTGATTTTTTATAGCTGCAAAGTTTTCAGTAATGATCTCTTTTTCAATCATTGAAGTACGCTGCGTGTGCACAACATCGCTAACAAGTTTTGACTCAAGTGGAGTAAAGGTGACCAGCGCTGTACACACTGCTATTGCAGCAAGAGGGGCAGGAATTGCTTTAGTATAGCGCGGTAAAAAATACACAATTGCCATGGTTAACGCAATTAGTCCCATCATGGTAAGCATAGCTGGGCTGGTTAGTTGCATCCAATCGCCTGCGTAGGTAAACATATCGTGTTGCTTATCGTAAACTACGCGAACGTTTTCTTTAAATTGGCCAAATTGCGCCATACCAATCACAATAGCTAAGCCATTTACAAAGCCAAGCATTACAGGGTGAGGTAACAGCCTAATAAATTTGCCCATTTTAAAAGCGCCAAACACTACTTGTAGCACACCGGTTAATACTACGGCGGCCAACAAGTACTCTAGCCCAAACATAATAATAAAGGCGGTGGTGACTACAGCCATAGAGCCAGCAGCACCCGAAATCATACCAGGGCGGCCGCCAAACACGGCGGTAATAAAGCCAACAAAAAACGAGCCATAAAGCCCCATCATTGGGTCAATTCCCGCTACAAAGGTAAACGCAACGGCTTCGGGAATGAGCGTAAGCACAGCGGTTAAGCCGGCTAATACATCATTTTTTAAATTAGCGCTGCGTTTGCTTATTAAATCAAACATAGGGTTCCTTAGGGTGCATAAATAAACTAGATGCCATAGCGCTTTAAGCGGATAGCAATATGTTTAGGTGTTTTAAATTTACGTGTATAGGGCGTGTTGATCTTTGCGGATTGAGATTTGTTCAATCTAGGGGCGATCAAATCGCGGCGCGAGGTTTGTAACCTAGTGGGCTCGATAACTGCTCCTGCGTTATTCTAATGACTTACATCCCTGTAAGAATAAGTAAAAACCGAGCAAAGCTTCCGCGTCCTGCTCACGCCCCTTACCTACATCCATGTAGGCAACAAAGAATTTATCGCCCCTAGGCAGAACCCAAAGGGCAGCGTATGTTTGGCATTTATGCTACGTTATCGCCTATTTATGGGGAGTAACCACACTTCATAGGCTCTGCCTTGCCTAAAAACCAAACATACTGCTGCAAATTCAAACGCCAAAGGTCAACACGCCCACGTTATTAGAACTAAGTGGAGGGCACTTAACTGACAAGCGGCTCAAAACCATTGCGGTGTGAGCTTAATGCTAAGCAATAAAATTATAATGCGTTAGCGGTGCTTTAAATTGAGGGCGCATAATACGCTGATATAATTAAAATAATTACCCATAATTTATTTGAAACACTTTATAAAAAGTATTAAAAATGCAGCGCAATATTTAGGCAATAAAAAGCTCGGCGTATTAGGCCGAGCTTTAATGGTTGGGAGAGAAACTTTAATTATTTGGCAGTGGGTGTCGGTTGAATACTTATAGGTTGCGATTTACCAAGTAGCTTACGGGTAAGGCGCTTAGCGTCTTCTAATGCTACGTATTGGCAAGGTATAAGTATTAAAGTAATTACCGTAGCAAATAGCACACCAAAGGCCAGCGATACCGCCATAGGAATAACTATTTTAGCCTGTAAGCTGGTTTCCATAATAATTGGCATTACACCAATAAATGTAGTGATTGAGGTAAGCAATATAGCTCTAAAACGCTTTGCACCGGCTTGCATAACGGCTTGTTTTACGGCCATGCCTTCTGCGCGTGCTTTATTTACAAAATCAACCATTACGAGTGAGTCGTTTACGACTATGCCCGCTACGGCAATAATGCCAAACATAGACAGCCCGCTCATGGTCATACCTAATATTACGTGACCAAACATTGCACCTACTACACCAAATGGAATAACCGACATGATAATAAGCGGCTGCGAGTAAGAGCGAAGCGGAATGGCCAATAAGGCAAATATAATCATCAGCGATATAGCAAAGTCGCGTAACTGCTCATCGGCGCTGTCCATTTCTTCTTGTACGCGCCCAGCCACATTACTTTTAACGCCTGGGTAGCTTTTAAGCAGTGAAGGTAAATAGGTATCACGAATTTCTTGTGCAATAGCAAACGGCTCAACTTGGTCAGTATTTACCGCTGCCCACACATTAACAGTACGGTTTGAGTTTTCACGGCGAATACGGTTTACACCATCTACTAGCCTAACTTCGGCTACTTCGCTTAACGGTACTTCTGCGCCGGTTGGGGTAATAATACGCGCATTTTGAATGTTGCTAATTGAGTTACGCTCACTTTCTGGGTAGCGTATCATTACTTTAATTTCTTCGCCTTCGCGTAAAATACGCTGTGCTTCTAATCCGTAGTAACTAAAGCTTACTTGCGATGCAACGTCAGCAAGAGTAAGTCCCATGCTGTAGGCCAGTGGTTTTAAATCTAGCTGTACTTCGTCGGTGGCACTTTGCAGTGAGTCGTTTACATCGCCTACACCTTCCATGCTTTGTAGTTTAGCTTTTAATTTACCGGCTACTTCTTTTAGCTCATCGGCATCTTTGCCTTGTAGCCTAAAGCTTACGTCGCCGTCATCACGTCCGCCGCTAAAAATATTATCTTGAATATTAAGCGTTTTAACACCTGGAAGCGGGGGCATTTGTTCGCGCCACAAAGTGCTTAATGCAAAGGTGTCGATAGGGCGCAAGTGTGGCTCTACTAAAATAGCCATAATGTTTGCTTGAGTACGCCCACGTAGGCTTACCGATAAATCGCGGATCATGCTTTGGCCGTATTGCTCTTCAAGCTCTTTATCTACTTTGAGTAATACATCTTCTATTTTACGGGCAGTTTCAAGGGTGGCTTGCTCCGAAGAGGCCAGGTTCATTTCAAGCGTAATACGCGGAAAATCATGCGGTATTTTAGGGTTAGGCACGAACTTAACTAAGCCGCCTGCAAACATACCTGCACTGACTATTAATATACATAAAAAGCCAATAATTACGGTATAACGATAATGTATACAATGGCCTATAAAAGGCGTGTAATAGTTTTGTACAAAGTGTTTTAAGCCACTATCAACCACATTACGCAGTTTATGTAATGGGTTTTTAGGGTTAGGTTTACGTGGGTTCATGGCTGCAATATGCGCAGGTAATATTAGCTTTGATTCAATCAGCGAGAAAATCAAACACAATATAATAACCACACCAATGGCTTTAGAAAACGCAGCGCCTGGGCCCGATGCCATAGCTTGCGGTAAAAACGCCGCGATAGTGGTTAAAACCCCAAAAGTGGCAGGCATTGCAACGCGCTTAACTCCGCGAATAACATTATCAAGGCTATGGCCGTGTTTTTCTATTTCGGCACTGGCAGACTCACCCACGACGATGGCATCGTCGACCACAATGCCGAGAACAATAATAAAGGCAAATAACGACACCATGTTTATGGTGATGTCTAAAAAGCCAAGTGGCATAAACAAAAAGGCACCTAAAAAAGACACCGGTAAGCCCATCATTACCCAAAAAGCTAAACGCAGCGGTAAAAACAGTGCCAGCACTATCATTACTAAAATACCGCCCCATACCATGTTGTCGATCATCATATCGAGTCGACCTTCAAGGTAGTAAGTTAAATCAACAATAGGGGAGAGCTTTACGCCTTGTGGAAGTTTCGATTGTTTTTCTGCCATGTAGCCTTTAAGAATTTTAGCTACATCGGTAATGTCTTGATCTTTTGAGGCATCTACTTCAAACGTGAGTGAGTTTTTACCGTTATATTTAGAGTAAAGTAAGCCTTCTTCAAAGCCATCATTAATTGTTGCTACATCGCCTAAGTTAATCTGTGCGCCATCGGCAAGCGTTATAAGCGGAAGCTTTGCAAATTCACCACCGCGGTAGGCTTGTTTTTCAACACGCATTGAAATATAGCCAGTGTCAGAGCGAATTTGCCCTGCCGACATATTGGTAGAAAAATTTTGCACCGCACTTGATACATCTCTAAAAGTTAGGCCATATTCACGTAGTTTATCAGGGCTTATCTCTATGCCTATTTCGTAATCTAGGCCACTGTAAAAGTCGACTAAATTAACGCCAGGTAAGGCGAGTAGTTCATCTTTTATGTCGTTACCTAGCTCTTTAAGCTGGTAGTAACTCATGTCGCCATAAAGCGCGAGGATCATCACCTCTTGCTGAAATTTTTCACGCTGAATAACAGGGCGCTCCATTCCTGCCGGAAAGGTATTGATAGAATCAACTTGCGCTTTTATTTCGTCTAGGGCTTCTTGTAGGTCGTATTTTTCTTCTATTTCTACCCACGCTTGCGCATAACCTCGGTTAGAGTAAGTGATTAAACGTTTTATACCCTCGGTACCCTCAAGGTTTTCTTCAATTTTTATCGTTATACCTTCTTCAACCTCTTGCGGGGCTGCGCCTGGGTATACCGCTTGAATACTCACCCAGTTACTTTCAAACTGCGGGAATGCCTGTTTACGAATTGTCAGTGCTGTTAAAAGCCCGCCAATAAGTATAAAAATCATGATGAGGTTTGCCGCCACTGGATTACGTGCAAACCAAGCGATTAAGCCTTTTTCTGAGGTACTCATGGTGTATCCTCTTTAAGTGCTAATTGAGTCACATCGCTTTTAGGCTCAGTGCCTTCCAGCTTAACCGCCATGCCTTCTGTTGGGTATTCAAGGGCAGAGGTAATAAGTTGCTCGCCACTGTTTAGGCCTTGGTTTGCAATCACCATACCGTTTTGTTCACGTACAATATTAAGCGTTTTAAAACTCAGGGTGTGATCGTCGTTTAAAATAGCAATTTTGTTATTTTTAACTAAATGGTGCGGCACTATAATCGCGTTATCAAGCGCGCGGCCTTTTATGGTGGCATTTATATAAGAGCCAAAACGCAGTGGTTTGGTGTTATCAGCGTACGGAGTCGGTAACTGAGCAACTAAATAGCTCATACGGCTGGTTTGATCTACCACACCTTCACTTCGTACAACCTTGGCTTGCCAGGTTGTTTGCTTGCCGGCAAATTCAGCGTTAAGCGTAACCAATGCGCCAATACCGCCGTTATCTAGGTATTGCAGCTCTTTATCTGCAACCGGTAAACGCACCTCTGCAACAGAGGTAGCGCTTAGCTCGCCAAACTTGCTACCCGCACTAACCACTGAGCCTAAGCTAATGGTGCGTTGGTTTATTATAGCGTCGTAAGGAGCTTTAATGTACGTGCGTTCTAAATTACGTTTAGTGCGTTTTACACGGGCTTGGGCAGAGCGAAAGTTTGCCATTTTTTCTGCAAGTTGTGGTTTACGTAAATAAAGCTCCGATGCAATTGCATCGCTTGAGTCTGATTTAATACGCTCCCATTCGGCTTTAGCTACGTGAGCTTGCGCGCGTTCTATTTCAAGCGCTGAACTTGCTTGGGCAAGGCCTGCTTCGGCCTCAATTAAATCAGCCTCGTAATCATTTGGATCAATTCGTGCTAAAATATCGCCTTGCTTAACAAACGCGCCTTCAACAAATTGTTCGGCTACTGAAATAACTTGCCCGCTTACTTGTGCAACCAGTTCTGTACGGTCTTTAGGTTTTACTACGCCGTACGATTTAACATCGAGCGTTATTGCATCAATGTTCACGTTTTGCGCAGCAACAAGTGGGCGAGTGTCTTGCTCTGGTTTTTCTTCTGGTGGCGTTTTCATGGCTGAAAGGCCAAAAGCGAGTGCAATCCCGGCTGCTAAAACCGCGACTGGTAATAAAATTTGTTTTTTAGTAGCCACAAGGCATTCCTTCATATATTTGGTGACAAGGCAATAATACGCAATAAAGTGTTTACAAGGCGTTTTAAGATGTAACAAAGCATTACATATGTGTATTACAGATAAATAATGGGCTAGGCAGGGTATTAATTTAAATACAAAGGCCTGGCTTTAACTAACAGAGGTATTTATGAAAACAGAGCCTATGGCATGTCGCTTAGGCTGCGGCGCATGTTGCATTGCCCCAAGTATTAGCTCCCCAATACCCGGTATGCCAAACGGTAAAAAAGCCGGAGAGCGTTGTATTCAGCTTGATGAGAACAATTTATGTAAACTATTTGGCGATGAAAGCCGCCCTAAAGTATGTAGCGATTTTAGCGCCACGCGCGATGTATGTGGGTCAACTAATGCAGAGGCTCTAGCGCTTATTACTGAACTTGAGCAGTTAACCTAGTTTACGAAGTTAATACACATATATTTACATTTATCTATTACCGAGTGATTTTTTAAGTAATTAAAAGCTGCGCTTTTCACGCGAGCAAGCTCTGCGTCTACCGCAAATGTGTAGATATATGGTTGTTTTGTAGACGTAAAGCTTGCTTACGTGACAGGCAAAGCCTGTAAAAGTGGTTTATTTACAAAGAGGGCAAGAGGCGCTGCGCTTTTAGAGGGAGAGATTAACTTTAAGCAGTAGTTGGTTTGTGTTTTCTCATTTACTCCTCATTCGCTTCTCTTTGTGCAATATTTTTGCCTAATATAGAGCTTTTATAAAAAACACAGCGTTTACAAATCAAAGTATAAATTGAGTTTGTAAACGCCGGCTTTATTTTCTACCAACTATACGTTGCGCTTAGCGTATATTGCTCACCGCGCCCTGGTGTACCAGGTATTTCTTCAAACGACTCATCCCATACGTTATCTGCCGCTAAAGTAATAAATAAATTGCTTATCTGAGGCGGGGTTATTTTAAGCGTGAGTTGGGTAAAAAGCGCGTTGTCGTCGCCGTTTCTAAGCGCGTTTTTGTGTTGTGTACGCCATTCGTTATCTATTCTAAATTCTAATATATCAGTTGGGTTATACACAGCGCCGAGTGTTAAACGGTGATCGGGAAAGTTTAACGCGTAAAAACTGGCATCAATATCGGCTGCGCCGTAGTTTTCTGATTTATGTAAATAGGTGTAGCTAGCAATAAGTTTTGCTGTATCAAAGTGCTTAGTCGCTAAAAATTCAACCCCTGCAGTATCAATACCAACCGGGTTTGCAAAGCGCGCCGAGGTAGAGTCAAAATTAAAGGTCCAATCGGTTAAGTTATTATCTTTTCGATAAAAAATAGCCGAGTTTAACTGCCAGCTTTGCTCTTCAAGTAATAAGCCTAGCTCTAAGTTTGAAGTAGTTTCGCGTTCAAGGTTGTAGTTACTTCTAAATAATCCGCCAGAATCGCTGCCGCCAATAGCTGTATAGCCTGCAACTTGACTCGCCTGCGCGTACGATAAATAAAGGCTTTGCGCTGTGCCGTCATTATTTTGGGTATTTAAGGTTATATCACCAATGGCTGATACTTCAGCATCATCACGGTTTGTATCGTCATACGCAGCCCCTAAACGAAAAATAAGCTGTTGGTTAGCCTTTAGCGCCATTGTGTATTGGGGCAATACGCTCAGCTTATAATATTTTCGTGAGGTAAAGTTGTTTTCAAGTGTGGTTGATTCAATCGAGTCATCAATAAATTGTGCTGAGTAATTGATTGCAAACGCATTGCTTTGTGCATGGCGACCCGAAAGAGCAAGCGACTTAACCTCGCTTTTATGAAACGCTTCGAATGCACTTGGGTTTTCGCGCGAGTAAATATAGTGATCGTCATGGGTGCGGTAATACGCCGATACTTCAAAATTACTGTTCTCAGAGTAGGTTTGCTTGTGATTAAGCATCCAAAGGCGGGTTTCTAAATCTTCAGTTTCGTTAACGCCAAAGGGAGTGTATAAATTAGGCCAGCCAAAAAACTTATCCTGCGAGCCATAAAATAAATCGGTTTGGCTATTCTTTCTTGCCAATTGCACGCGAGCTGAGGCGCGCGAAAAGTCATGGTCACCATTATCAATAGTGCCATCACTTTGCGAGTGAGAATATTCACCTTCAAAACCTAAGGTATAGCCAGCTAAGCTATCAAGTTGTGTATTTTTAGCAGCGTGAATACTTTGAAGATTAAAGTCGTTCGTACCAGTACCAAGCGATACACTACCGCCAGTAATAATCGGTTTCCAACCAAACGAAACCGTACCTACAGAGCTGTTCATACCGTACAGTGCGTTATCGGCACCGGTTAAAACTGCTGGGCCGCTTAGCATTTGCGGTGCTATGGGTATTTCAGCAAAATAATGACCAGATTGCGGGTCAAGCAGGGTAGCACTGCCTACTCTAAAGCCGGTGTTTTCAAAAATACCGCCACGAATAGTTACATCAGCTTGTGCCTCAGCCATATTTCGTGATTGAAGATCTACACGCGGATCGTATTCTAAATTAGAAATAGGCGAGTCAAATGTACCTACAGGCAGTTTATTCGCAGTAGGCGAAGCCTCCACTGTTATTTGCTCGATTGAAGACTCATCAGATAACGTATTAGCATAAACGAATGGGGTAACACTGCATAAAAGGGCAGGCAATATAATGTGTGGTGTGCGGTTCATGTGTTTCTCGTCGTTTTTTATTTGTAGCTGCGGTTACAATTAATTTCAAAGCTCATATTTGAGCATGATAAAATAGCCAAATGTAACAGCAGTCATTTTGTGCGCGATTGTACATTAATTTGTTAATATCTGCATTTGATAACCATTCACACTTTTCTCATTAGGTAACATTTATAATGGATATTAAAGAACACAATACTATTTACTTTGCTGGTGGGTGCCTATGGGGCGTACAAGAGTTTATGAAACACTTACCAGGTGTTGTTAGCACACAGGCAGGGCGCGCTAATAGTACAACTAAAACCACTGCTGGCGACTACGATGGTTATGCTGAATGCGTAAAGGTAATTTTTGACCTAAACGCCGTTAGCTTAAATAAGCTGTTTGACTACTTTTTTGAAATTATTGACCCACACAGTATTAACAAACAAGGGGATGACGAAGGCCCTAAATACCGCACTGCTATTTACAGTAAACACCAAACCCATTTAGACGCAGCAAACAGCTATATCAAAAAGCGCAGCGATGCCGATAAAATTGCTGTACAGGTAGAGCCGCTAACTAATTACGTGCCAAGCGATCCTGAGCATCAAGACCGTTTAACCAACCACCCAGATGACTATTGCCATATACCTTTTGATTTATTGTATAAATACAAAACGACTTAATAAAAACTATTGTTTATTTTTTCTTTGAGCTTTTTTGCTTAGCTTTTTCTCTTTTTTACGCGGAAACATTTCTCTGCTTAGGTACGGTACTGCTAAAAAAAAGATCCCACATCCTAAGTAAAAAAGAAGGTTAAAAAGATAAGCAAATGGAGAGGTAGAGAAAAAATAAACCTCAGATTCAACTCGATAATCTGTTGGTGTAAGCACATAACCGTCGTATATAGATTTTACTGCGATTATTATAAGTAAAAACCCTAAAGCAAAAGAAAACAAAGAGAATGCTACTTGGTTCAACAGCATTCTAGTATTACTAATGTTAGCGTGTTTTATTTTTGGCTTCTTTTTTGTTTTTTTATTATTTGATTGCTTCATACTTACCAAAAAAAGTAATAAGCATAGCTATAAATATTCCAACAAAGCCAACGGTTGAGAAAACCAAGCTATATTCACTTTTAATGCTGAAAATATTTAGAAGACTAGTTATTAATAAAAGTGATATTCCAGCAGCTTTTATAATTTCTTGTGTTTTATTCAAACGTATCCATGTTTGACAATATGGGCACTCGACTTCAAAAAATATCCCTTTTTTATTGGTATTCTTATTTCCGTACTTTTGATCTTATGATGGCAACAAGGGCATGTAGGTTTCATTTTAATCCTTTATTTAACCTTTTTAATTTCTCTTAAGACCCTAAAACCAATAGAATTAGCTCTCGAATTTATAGTAAAACCCATTCTAAGTGAGTGATGCACATGAGGCTGTGGCATGGTCCAACTAGCCCCTTTAACCGTTTTATTCTTACAGTTAATTATTTTAATAGGAGCAATAGTCTTTGTTGCATTGTTATGATTATCTACATAACAGTCCTCTACCCACTCATAGACATTAGAAGTGACATCGTATAAGCCAAAAGGGTTTGGCTTTAAAATACCTACATGCCAAGGGTGTCCTAAATCAGCCCCCTTTGGACAATCCCCTAAATCTCTATCGCAGTGATCAATGCCTTGTTCATAATCATTACCCCACCAAAACTTACTCGTTGATCCAGCGCGAGCTGCGTATTCCCACTCAACTTCGCTAGGCAGGCGATAAATATTGCCAGTTTCTTTGCTCAACCACTTTGTGTAAGCAACAGCATCAAACCAAGATATATTTACAACAGGTTGCTTACCACGCCCCCAGCCTTCATCGTTAGGACACGACCTAATTCCGGTTTTACAAAACTGATCATATTGTGCAAAAGTAATCTCGGTTTCACTTAGTGCATAGCTTTCTTTTATTATTGCTTTAAAAATAGGGGCTTCATCTTGAAAAGAGCGAAAATTTTCACCGCCTATGGTGCCTGTACCTGGCGGTATTATTACCATTTTAGGTGATAATTCACCGCTTTTAAGTTTATCTTGTATATAAGTGATTTTATGGTTAGAGATTTTAAAACTAGGCCACCTAATATTAAAAAAGCCAATACATAACCCAATAAAAACGACAATAACAATGAAATATTTAATTTTTAATCTAGAAAACATGTATCACTCTTAAGTTACGCTAAATGACCAAAATGGTTGATATGAACATTAGATAATTTAGCTATTCGTTTACGATTTAGCATTTGAATAACCCTGTATTAATTTGATGCAATCATTAATTACTATAGCGCTCTCAGCTTTACCTTGAATATTATGGACTGACATATTCATTGAGCTAGAGCCTTGGGCTGCAAAAAACTCTTTATCTAATACGGTCAATATATATTTGAGTGTAGAGAGGTTGAGGGCGCCATATTTAGCTAAATATTTGGTTGTATAAGGATAGTAGCAGTAGTCATATGTAGACGAGGTACTCTCTGATGGTTGAGCAATAATGTTTTCGAACATACTCTTATTATTTAAACATTGCTCAATTAGGTCTAAGGACAAAATTCTTCGTTGTTTTTTGATGAAGACTTTTCTTTCCATTAAAATGAAAACCATGGCTAAAGCTGCATCCTTATCGTAAGGAGAGTTTTTACCTATTATGTCTAAAAATTGAGTAAAAGAATCTGTTAAATACGCTTTTATGTCACTCATTATTTTGATTTCCGTATTCTGATTTTAAAGTGATTTGTGTTAAAACTCTTTGGCTTTATGATAAATAACATTACAGCGTTACAAATATTTTCGAGCTAAGTTCACGGATAAAATGCGGTTAAGAAATTGCTCAATTTAGGTTTAGCAAGCACTCTAATTGTGCATGGTACGCGGAATCAATTTTCTTAAACAGATTATTAAATTGTAACAAGCCAGACTATAAAATTACCTTTCAAAACTAATGTAATATTTTACAACATGTGCCACCTTAAGCCGCCTCAGGTTGTTGTATATTAAATTTTTGATCGCGCTCTTAGTTTCGCTGAAATGTACTATTACTACGTTTTTTAAATGAAAACTAGGCAGAATTCGTTACGTACGTCAGTGTAATAGCTGAAAGTTAGATTCTCCCTCCAGCTATCTAGTGGCTAATTTTATTCATCTATAGAGTTTGCTATTCGCTCAACGGTGACTTTTTCTAACCTGTTCGCGCGGCCTTTCCAGTACTGCATAATCTCTGCTTCTGTAAGGTTGTTTTCAACAGCAAGCTCTAGGCGTAAGGCCCAGGCAATCAGGTGGTTTGGGTTTAGCCAGTGATCATAAAGCCCGTAAGTATGATGGTCGGATAAGGAAATCTTACCTCCTTCATCTTTTGTCATAACAAACCAGTCTCCTATGGGATCTGTTCCCAGGGAGAAGTATTCGGTGTTTGCGTCGAAGTCATCGAGATTTTCCTTAAACTCAAACCCCATACCGTATTGACGCATTGGCCATAAGGATGGTAGCTTGCCTTCGGTGTACATTTTTATATAGCACTTTACCCAATCGTGCCATTCACTAACCACACTTTTATCTAATTGCTCGAAAATACTGTTAGGAACACTTTCTTTGTCATTGAGTTCTGGATTTTTCAATTTTTCCCACTCTTTCAAGAAGGTTTTTGTTAAATAATCTTTATCCACTGGATTTGTTATGATTTCGAGTAATTCAGATTTGTTCATATACGATTTTCCATTCCCGTTGCCTGTGTATACTAAAATAGTATGGTAAAATGTTAGCAAAACCAAGCTTTTAATTAATAAGGTTGCAAACATTATCGAGTCAATTTGAAGCTATTTCCTTATTGATTATTTGTAATATGACCAAAGCTGGCTTTATACAGGTACACCATAAATAGGATGTAGAGTGGTGATAGAAATTGAATACCCAAACTTACCGCTATATGAGAGGATATTTATAACCATCCTGGTCAATCTGCAACTTATATTTATAAAACGAATGAGTAAGGATTTTCAATCAAAGTAGAGCAGCTATGTTGTTGTGCCCTTACTCTAATATCGACCATTTAGTTGATACCTTATTCCAATGTACAGCAGAAAATAAACTAGGTACCCCAACTAAAAAGCCAAAGTTGCTACAGAGTATGGCGATAAATTGAAAGGAATGAACCAAAGGGCTAGTTAGAGATCATGAAGTAGAGATTTTGATAAAATATTCAGATGATAGGGCAGCTTTAGAATCGTTACTTGGTGGCTATAAGTAGGTAATGGAACCCAATTAAGCTTGAGTTTGATAATTAAGGAATAATAAAGTGTTTGAAACAATTGATGATATATACAACCATTTAGGGCTAAGTATGTTTGAACATCTCCCAGAAAAATGGGAAAAAGCATACTTAGAGGTGAATCTACATCAAGTAAACGTGTCAGTCTCAATCGATTCAAAATATATATATAATGGAAAGATATTTGATTTTGATCTTGACGTCATTGATGGCATTTATAAAAACTCAATGTGTAATAAAGCTTTTTATGCTCTTTATACGATTATGCAAAAAGATAAAAATGATGTCCCTTGGAATAAAGCACGTTTCGAAATGACATCAGAAGGCGACTTCTCAATTGACTTTAAATATGATGAAGATTTTGCGTGGTATAAGTCACTCGACATTGATAGTCAAAAATATGATGAACTTGATATAAACGTTATAAATAAAATAAAGTCATGGGATGGTTTGCCAAAGGGTTATCCGAGATATTGGACAAAACGCTGAGAACGATGATTTAGGATTTTATAAATGGATATTTATAGAAACTTTTAACCTAAGTTAAAAATAAATTTTAGCTCTTTTCAATAAGCCCTTTCCTATAGGTACTTTGGTAAAAGATTAAAACAAATTCCACGCTTACCTTAATTTTTGTATCGTTAACGAACGAAGTATTTGGCTTTTGTAATTATAAAATCAAGCAGGGCATTGTATAGCCACTGTAAAAAAGCATTTCTAACTGTATGTGTAGTATATTTTATGTGGACATGACGTTTTAAGGGTAAGTCTTATTAGTGTAGTGGTCAACTAATTTTGGCCACAGTTTTAGAATCTTGATATCTAACCTCAGATTCATTTGGCGCTAAACCGGCATTATAATGATGCGGCCTAACGTTGTTGTAATATCCGTTGATATAATCACTCACGCTATATTTAGCATCTATAAAATTTCCATATCCAACCTTTGGCATCCATTCCGTTTTAAAGCTTCTAAAAAATCGCTCCATTGGTGCATTATCCCAACAGTTTCCACGCCTACTCATACTTTGTTTGATTTTATAGCGCCATAAACGTTGACGATATTTTAAACTTGTATAATGACTACCTTGGTCTGAATGAAACATCAGTCCTGTCGGTTTTCCTCTGCTTTCATACGCGAGTTCAAGTGCTTTTAGCGTTAAATTAGTATCTGGCGACAACGACATGGCCCAGCCAACTACTTTACGTGCAAATAAATCAATAACAACGGCTAAATAAGCCCAGCGATTACCTACCCAAATATACGTCACATCACCGCACCACACTGTATCTGGCTCAACAACATCAAATTGTCTATCAAGCAGGTTTGGAATTTCAAGGTGTTCATTACCGCCGCGTTTATATGAATGTTGAGGTACTTGGCAGCTTTCAAGCTTTAATTTAACCATTAGCTTAGCAGCACGATAACGACTCAATTCAAAATCATTGTTCGTTGCTATTGCCGCGATTGCCCGCGCCCCAGCTGAGCCGCCGCTCATTGCATGTATTGCTCTAACTTCAGCTTCTAGCCTTATTTGCTCTGGTGTAGGCGTTGTATCCCGTATAGCCCAATATTTATAGCTGCTACGATGCACATTGAATACGTTACACAGCACACTAATTGGGTAACGTTCTCGTTGGTTTAGTTTCTCAATTAACGAGAATTGTTCAGGGAGTCGGACATCAAGAGAGCGGTAGCCTTTTTTAATATATCCTTTTCTAATTCGATGCGTTGAATTTGCTTTTTAAGTTCGCGGATTTCAATTTGTTCGGGCGTCATTGGCGAAGCAGATGGTGTCTGGCCACTCCGCTCTTGCTTTAATTGAGTAACCCACTTACTGACGGTTGATTTACCCACCCCCATCGCTTTGGCTATAACTTTGGTCAACTACAAGCTGAGCTGTTTCTAATTTTATTGCTGCAGAATACGTTGCGCGTTTTAATTTCGTCATTTTTTCACCCAAATTTGTATGCTTATCAGCATAACATTTCTTTCTTAATGGGTGGCCAAATTAACTATGCCACTACAAGGGACATGGGGTTCAATAATGGCGAACCTGATGAAGACGGCATAAATATTAATGAACTTAACTCAGGTATTGTTTATGAGCGCCGATACGGCATGAGTTGGGTTTTAGGTTATGGTGAGTCGTGGGACGATGTGCCAACAGATACATAATAATTTACGCATGTACGCTTTAGATTTGACGTGGCTTGCTTCGTTGAGATTTAGCTGGTTGTTAGTAGTTTCGCTCTATTATCCATTTGTATAAAGCTATGACTGGTCTCAATATAAAGGCTCTTAAGTTTAGTGTTATATTGGGGCATATGAACATCAAAAATAAGGCTATTGTTTAGTTTGCTATGATTAGAGTTGGCTTGGATTTAAGAGTTTATTTAAATGTAGGAAGTCCACATATCATTTGGGCTAGGGTATAAATCTGAAATTTAAAATAGCCTTAGGTAATTAGAAGCTTCGCTTCTCGCGTAAGCAAGCTTAGTGCTTACAGATAAAATAAAGCCTAGCGTTTACAGGTAAAGCTTAACCGATGTTTTGTAGACGTGCAGCTTGCTGACGTGACGAGCGTAGCTCATAATTATTTAAATCTGAAGTCCCAAAAATAAACACCTACAAAAAAAGCTCACATACTGTGAGCTTCTTAAAACTTACTCAACGCTAATTTTAACTTACTGCTGCTTTTGCGGCGGGAAGTTGCTTAAAATATTAGCGACTGTTTCTTTAATTGATGCTTCGCGTTGCTCAGGCGATTGTTTTTTCTTTAAACGGCCTTCTTTTGCGCCGCGCCATACAAGCTGGTTTGATTCGCGGTCAATAATATCAATCACCAAAGTACCCACTTCGTATTCACGGGCGCTAATATCGCGTTGAAAGCCCGTACCCCAGTATCCCCAACGTGCGCCGTAGCCTACGTTAAAGCTGTCTACTTCTAGCTCTTTATCTACCGATGCATGGTAGTTAACTAGTACGTCAGCTTGGGCTGGGTCTATTAAGCTCATACCTAATGTTTGGCTAAGCTCTTTATTAACGGCAGTACGTACACGTTTTTCCATTAAGCCGTTAATTTGGTAGTTTGTGGTGTCTTTGGTTAAGCTCGCGTTTTCTACCCAAGCAAATGTTTTAAAATTACTAAAGTTGGCTGATTTGTCGTAATCCCAGTCTGGGGTTTGCGTACAGGCTGTAAGTAATGTCAGCGCTGCAACAATAAGTATATTTTTCATTACCTTTGCTCCAATGAAATGCGTTAATTTAAAATAACACACATCGTTTAAATGTGTATTAGTTTAACGTCCTATATTTTAGTTTAGTTAGTTTGCCTTAACGGCCAATTAATTGTGTTCAACTTCAATCCAGTCTTTTTCGTCTACCCAGTTTTGGGCGCCATCTTTTACTGAACGAATAGGTACAATGTAATCACAGCTTACCTGCGGCTTAACCGAGGCAAAAATTGGCACAAAGCCAAAGCTCAGTGCCGTTTCTATGATTGCTTTTTGGTTTTGGGGGTCAATGTCGGCCGCTTCATCAATATAAATAGGTATACGGTAAAGGTTTTGTTCCTGATCGCTTAATAAGTAACGAATAAACAACATGCCACATAATAACTTAATAGTAATACGAGTGCCGTTTGAGCCAGCTGAATCGATTTTTTCAAAGTGTTCGGTTTCGCCAGCGCGGTTAACCACTTCAAAACGAATATCAAATAAATCAGTTAATGTAAGGCCTGCTTTGTCGGAGGCAAGTTTTATTAGGTGATCTTTTGCTTCGTTTACCGCGCTTTCGCTGTAAGGTTCTTGGCTTAATAAATCAAGGGTGTCGCCTTGTTCAAACTGATGCGACGTGCTGATAATGGTATCAATACTATCAACCAGCATTTTGCGCGGTATTACGTTAATTTTAAACGCTTGAAGGTTAGAAATACGGTGCTGGCTTATCCCTTTATTAAAGCTGTTCATTTCGCGGCGAAGTCGGTCTAAGTCTTCACGCAAGCCTTTAATTGTGGCGGCTACTTCGGTCAGGGCTACGCGGCCTTGGCGCTCAACGGCATCGCGTTCGTTATCAAGGTTATGAAACGCGCTAATCAACTTTTGGTATTTAGTAAATTCGTCGTTTTCGTTATCGAACTTAGTAATACCCGCGTTATATACATGCAAATAGGTATTACGCACGTTTATGTCAAAGTTGCGCAGCTCTTGGCAGTCTTTATTAAAGTGATGTACTAGGTCACTTAAGTTATCAAAGTCGACTGTTATATCAATCATATACGGGGTTACTTTACCGCTGTATAAATCAAGCGTGTGGTCAATTCGCTCGCTTTTAACTTGGCGTAGGCGCTCGGTTTGGCGATTAATTTGCTCTTGCTTAGATTTAATTAACGAGCGCCTGTCTGCAATTGAGCCACTATTTTTTTGAATGTCATGTAGGTAGTCGTCAACTTGTTCGCGCTCTGCTAATAACTGCTCTTTTAGCATAGATTGCGCTTCTACCGACTGTTGCATTACCTCAAATTGCTCTAAGCGTTTTAGGGCGCTCTCTGCGCTCATTAACTCATCGTAAAGTGCATCTTTTTCTTTTTGTTTATCGGCCACGTTAGCGGCTACTTCGCGCTGTTGTTTAAACTCTTTTAACGAGCGTTCCAGCGCGTCTAGCTGAGCGCTAAGCTGGGCTTTGTTTTCGCCGCTTTGCATTTGCACTGGCGAGAGTTTTTTAAGCTTAATGCTTGCCCCTGGCAGGGTTAGTACACCGCCTTTAACGCTTTCGCTTAATAACGATAAAAATTCCCCAAAGGCGTCTTCATCGTCAATGGTTATATCGCCATTGCTGGTGGTGGCAAACGAGAGTATATCGGGGTTTAAAATGCGCGATATTTCTTCTACTTCTTTAAGCGATAGGTCTTCGCGCATTCGGGTAAACAAATTAAACTCAAGGTTTTTAAGCTGCAGTTTTAAGCTTTTAATTTGTTTTTGCGTTTCGCTAATGCGGTAATGAAGCGTGTGTAGGCTTTGCCCTTGTGCGCTGGTAATAGAGTGCGAAAGCGACTCGTAGTCTTGCTTAAGTTGGCCAAGGTTGGTTTTAAGGGTGGCTTTATTTACCAGTTCAAATTCGCTTTTAAGAGCGCTGTAATCTAAAAACCATTGCTCAATTTGGGTTTGCCTGCGTTCTATATCGCGCGATTGCTGTACGTATAAGCTTTGCTTTTGCTCAAACTCGTGTTTTTCGTGCTCTATGTCTTCAAGGGCAATGGCTAGTTCGCTTAGTTGCTCTTCTTGGTAGGTATCAAAGTCTATTAATGCTTGATCAATTTTAGGCGCGTAGGCTGCTAACTTACCTTTAAGCACAGTTTGGTTTTCAAGCATTGATTCAAGCGCTGTTATTGGCTCTTGCATTGATTCAAGCGCTTTTAATTCGCGTTTAGCACGATTTACTTTATCAAACGAGCGACGCCATACTTCGTAAAAGTCCACTTTAGAGTTAGACATATGGCGTTCAAACACACGCAGCATAAAGCGTTTAACATCGCTTGCGCCTAATTTGTGTAAGTTAAGAATACGCCTAAAAATTTCTTTATAAATGGCGGAGTCTTGCACGTTATTAAGCGGGATCATTTTTAAATTAATGTCGCCGTCAAAAGGGGTTGCGCCGCCGGTAAGCAGGGCGTTTAGCTCTTGTGCTTTAAGCTCTATAGGGTTGTAACCTTGCGTTTTTAAATGATTAAACAGCTTGGTAAACTTAATAATGGTATTACCTTGCGTGTACTGCGCTAAATCAAGTTTGCCCTGATAACAAAAGTACTGGTGCGCGTAACCGGCTATTTTACCAAGGCCTGCTACACCAATAACCACCGAGCCATGGGGGAGGTTGGCTTCGAGCAAAATGTACGACTGATCCGATGAAAAATAAAATTTACGGGTTTCATCTAAATCGTGCCCGTCCCATTCGGTTAGGCGCAAATCATTTATTAGCGGAAATTGCAGGGCGTTAATAACCGAGCTTTTACCGGTATTGTTAGGTGCACAAATAGAGCTGCTTTTATCAAGCGGAATAACACATTTTGCATAGCCTGCGGTATTAAGTAGGGCGAGTTTACTTAGTCCGTATAAGTTTTTCATTGCTCGTCCTCTGTAATGTAGGTTTCTTCGTTTACTTCCATAAGTGCATCAATATAGCGGTGAATAGGCGCTTGTAGCATAAAGCCGCCTTCGACTTCGCGGGCAAGGCCTAAACGTACCATGCGCAGGTATACGTCTTTTCGTAAATCTGAGCCCGAAAATATCTCAAGTTGATCAAACAAGTGTTTATTAATTTGCACTAAGGTTTGCATCAGTTCTAAGTCGTTTACTTCATCAAATAGGGCACGCATTGGGTCTTTACCCGTATTGGCAAAGTGCTCAATTAAAATGTAAATAGTCAGTGCAATAGCACGGGATATTTTACCCATGTTTGGCGTGCTTTCGTCGCTGGCAAAGTAGTAAAAGCCGCGGCTGTCGTGTTTTAAATCGTGGCCAAGGGCGTTAAATAAGGCGCTGTAAGATTCTATGTGCTGGTCAAGCTCTTGCCACATTACGTTGTCTTGTTCGCAAATATGGTAACCCGCACCTAATTTTTTATTAATGGCTTGTAGGTGCGTAAGCTCGTCTAAGTTTATATGTGTCATGTGTTACTCGTCTGCCTGTGTATCTGGCTGAGGCGCAGAATTAAATGGGTATAACGAAAAATGTTGGCCGGCAATTTTTACGCGTGTTTTTTCATCGCTTTGGCTAATGTGAATTTCACTGTCGCTGACTAGTTTTTGATATAAAAATAGCATTTCGTCGGCGTCTAATTCTGGGTAGCTTTCATCTAAAAATTGCAGTAATGGCTGGGGCTTTTTACGTTTTTTATTAAAGCGTTTTGCAAAGCTTGTTTTAACATCGTGGTAATCAGGAATGTTTGGCGTAACAAATGCCGGCACGTCTTGTTGCTCTGGGAGCTGGTATTCTTCGTGTTCAAATTCTACCAAGCTTGCCATATAGGCAACTATATGACGCTGCTGGCCAAGCGAATAACGCTGCGCATCGCTTACAAAGTTTGGTTGTACCGCGCTTAGCATGTTGTCTACGCCATTTTTACGCACAAGGCCCAGCACTTTTGCTGCCTGGCGGGTAATTAGGTTATTACGGCGTAGCTCTTCGCGCAGTGGCATAAGCATATCGGCACTTTTGCGTAAGCTTTCTCGGCCAACTAAATGCATTTCGAGTATCCGAGTACGCAATTGCTCAAGCATACGTTTGTCGTTGTAGGCTTTACCTGAGCGTTCAATGTGCTCTATTTGCTTACTTATTTGTTGCTCAATAAGTGTAAAACAGGCATGAAAGTCACCGCGAATATCGACCATTTCAAGCATCGGCTCTATGTATTCGTCAAAGGCTTCTATTACCGCTTTGTAGCGCTTTTGCAAAGATTGCACCGCGTGATCAGATTTAGCTTGCTCAACAATGTTTAAAATAGCGTTTTCGTTGTGCGCGTAAAGCTTCATTATTTTACGCACCCGATCATCCATAATGCGGCTATAGCGGCGTAAATCGTCAAAGTCTTCTATTTCGCCGGCATTATCTAAACGGTTTCCTAGGCGTGCTAAATCATCAACCAAAACGCTAATTTCTTGTGCTAAACCTAGGTGTTCTTCTTGTAATAAAAAGGTCGCAAAATCGGCAATGGCGCGGTTTATTTCAAGCTGGGATGATTTAGCCAATGGAATAAGTATATCTTGATTGAGCAAACGATTTGTTTCTTTGTAAATGCGCTCGTTTGTCCATGTGGGCTGTTTTTGCTTAATAGCGTTTTGCACGTCTTTGAGGCTAAAGTCGGCCATTTTAAAACGTTTAAATAATAGCTCTAAAACACCCCAATGTTCGCTAAGGGTGTTAAGCAGCTTTTTAGCTGGGATCATAATGCGGTGATACATCCTAGTAATGAGTTAACTACACTTAAAGCAGAGCGTAGTTTTTATATTTTTATAATAAAAAGTACTCGTTATTAACTGGCTTAATTTACACATTTTTTTAGCTGGCGTACAGGCGAGTTACATTAAGCGCTGTAAAAGTAGCCAGCAATGTAAACCTTGGCTAAATTATTCGCGTTATATTAACTAAAACACCTTGACAGCTAGACGTCTAAACGATAACTTTCAAAGCCCCGCTACACAGTGGGGTTTTGTTTTATTAGCCACAGGTTAATACAACATTCAGAAGAGGTGCGATACTTAGGTATTTAATGGTAGGTGACGAACGCCCATAACCATTAAAGAGGGAAGTACTCGCCGAGGAAAACAAGGTTACGTCAACCGTGTTTTTCGGTTTATGGGGCTGAATCCCCAAAACTGTCACCAACTTAGGTGGAGAGCTTCTGGCAGTGGACACATCTTATTTGCATTCCTTTGCCAAGTTCTTCTTGTTTTTTAGCGGTTTGGATACCGCGAAAGGAGACGAAATGACTACCCAATCAGTGCCACAAACAGTATCAGGCGCAAAATCAGATTACATCGTTGCCAAATTTGGCGGAACCAGTGTTGCAAACTTTGAAGCGATGAGTCGCTGCAGCGAAATTATTGTTGCAGATAAAAGCGTACGTATTGTAGCTGTGAGCGCCAGTGCCGGCGTAACTAACCACTTAGTTGCACTGTGCAAATCCGACCTTAGTAAAGAGCAGCGCCAAGCACACATAGATGGCGTATTGGCTATTCAACAGGCTATTTTAGATGAGCTGTCGCTTGATGCCGATTTAGCGGTGGGTTTTAACGAGACGTTAAAAGCGTTTCAAACGTTAGCCCTTGAAATACTCACTACTGATCAACAACACGATGAGCTGCTTAGCTTTGGCGAACGTTTATCGTCTTATTTATTTGCTCAAGTGTTGCGCTTAAAAGGCTTAAATGCAGATAGGTTTGATGTACGCAAAGTGCTTAAAACAGACAGCCAATTTGGTAAAGCAACGCCCGATGTTGCGGCCACTGCACAAGCGGCTAAAGACCTGTTAATTCCGTTATTAGATGAGCAAGTAATAGTTACACAAGGGTTTATTGGTAGTGATGAATTTGGCCAAACCACAACGCTTGGTCGTGGTGGCTCTGACTACAGTGCGGCGTTATTAGCAGAGGCTATTAACGCTAAAAGTGTACACATTTGGACCGATGTAGTGGGTATTTTTAGCACCGACCCGCGTTTATGCGCTAAGGCAACGCCAATTGCCCGTTTAAGCTTTGATGAAGCCGCAGAAATGGCGACATTTGGCGCAAAAGTATTGCACCCTGCAACTATTTTACCAGCAAGCCGTAGCCATATTAATGTATTTGTAGGCTCTAGCCGCGAGCCAGAGCGCGGAGGAACGTGGATTGAGCGTGAAAAATCGCAGCAGCCAGGTATTCGTGCCGTTACGCAGCGTAAAAACCAAATATTGCTAACGCTTAAAAGCCCAGAAATGTTATTAGCAAGTGGCTTTTTGGCCCGTGTATTTACTATTTTAAGTGAATTTAATATATCGGTAGATTTAGTTACTACCTCAGAAATAAGTGTTGCCATTACGCTCGATAACGCGCCTAATGCCTCGCGACCTGAGCTTGAGCAAGCGTGTTTAGATAAATTGGCCGAATTTTGTCATGTATCGGTTGAAAACAACTTAACCTTAGTGGCGCTTATAGGCTCTGAAATACAGCTACGCCAGCACGAAATGAACCTAATGAACGTATTAAAAGAGTTTAATATTCGATTAATTTGTCATGGTGCAAGCAAGCACAACTTATGCTTTTTAGTAGAGCAAAGCGAGTCAGATACAGTGGTACAAGCAATACACAGCCGCTTATTAGAAAGCGCTGCTTAAGCTTTTAAAGCCAAGTTATTAAGTATCCAAGTTATTAAGTATAAAGCACCGCCAGTCGGTGCTTTTTTTATGCGCCACGCTTATATCAAACTCCTCATTGGCAACCGTTATGCTGTTACTCGATGCTGTAAGGTTTAACAAAGAAAATTCATCAAATACATTTGGGCTAAGCAATTGCGCTATTGGGCGGCTAGTTGCTTTAGCGAGTGACTCTTTTAAGGTCCAAATTCTAAAAAAGCGGTGGGCTTGCTCTTTTATAGCCAAAGGGGCGGTAATTAAGGCAATTTCAGCCTTATGATAAAAATGCTTAGCGAGCTTTTCGAATGGGCGTTTTAAGTTTATTTTTTCAATATCAAAGCCAAACTCCGCCTTAGTAACATTAAGTGCAACGCCAACTAAGCCATGTGAGTGCGAAATACAGGTATTAATAACGGTGTTGTTTATATGGAGCTGTAGTTTTGAGCATTCTTCATTAAAGTGGGTGCTCATTTTATTAAGCGGTATGTGTGCGTATTGGGGCTGAGTATGCTTTGCAAGTTGCTTTAGTAATATACGCGATGCTACATATTCTTGCTTTGCTTGCATGCGTTTACGGCGATTTATAACGCTTAGCTCAAATGGGCTTAGGTACTGGGTTAAATCAAGGTGTTCTACATTAAGTGTGTTGGCATTAAACACTAAAATAGTATTGTTGCTAGGGGGTAAATCGCTATAAAAAGAGGGAGCAATACTTAGGGTGTTTTTAAAAAAGAGGTTAGTCATACGCGCTTAAAATAAGTGAGTGCTGTAATTATGAGCGGTTAACAGCGCTTATTTATGCCAAAAGCAATTTTATTACTCAGTTGGCATTAAATATGGTTTAATTCACAATAATCAAAGAATAACAGAATTTGTAGATGTATGGCACAAGTGCGTGATGGATTTCAAAGCCGTTTTGGTTTTGTTTTAGCCGCTGCAGGCGCAGCAGTGGGTTTAGGTAATATTTGGGGTTTTCCTACGCAGGCGGCCAACCATGGTGGCGGTGCATTTTTATTGGTTTACTTTGTAGTTATATTTTTACTTGCGCTACCTGCGCTTTATACCGAACTTTATTTAGGCCACCAAGCGCAAGCAAACCCAGTAAAAGCATTGGGTAATGCGTGGCAAAATACCAACAAAAAAGTAGGGGCTGCCGCAGGATATATTGGCCTTGCGGGCGCTGTGGTTATGCTTAGCTTTTATTCTATTGTAGCTGGGTGGATGCTCTCTTACGCGATAGAGCCTATTACTACATTTTTTGGTTTTACCGCCGCAAGCGAATTTTTACACAGCGACTCTATGGTGCGTAATTTTATATTTACGCCGCTTATGCTTATTTTAACCGCCAGTATTATTTTAAAAGGGGTTAAGTCGGGTATTGAAACTTGGTCACGTCGTTTAATGCCATTGTTATTGGTGCTACTAATAGGCTTAATTTTTTATATAGCTAGTTTAGAAGGCGCCAGCGAAGGGTTTGCTGCTTATTTAATTCCTAATTTTAGCCAAGTGCTTGACCCAAATTTAATTATTGCTGCAATGGGGCAGGCGTTTTTCTCGCTCTCATTAGGGGTTGGCTGCATGATGATTTATGGCTCGTACCTGCAGCCAGATGCAAACCTGCCAAAACTAACTGCAAGCGTTGCACTACTTGATACCAGTGTGGCATTTTTAGCAGGTTTACTGATAGTGCCTGCAATTTATGTAGCGCAGCATAACGGGGTAGAGGTGTTTAGCGGCGGAAAACTTATAGGTGAAGGGCAGCTTATATTTGCTATTTTGCCTGAGCTTTTTAGTACCATGGGCGAAATTGGCTTACTAATTGGGTTACTGTTTTTTGTACTTATGTCGATTGCATCGGTTACATCGACTATTTCTACCACAGAAATACCGGTAGCGTTTTTAGTAGAAAACCACCGCGTAGATCGTACTAAAGCAACGTGGGCCGTTAGCCTAGTGGTGTTAATATGCGCTAGTGCAATAATATTAAACTTTGAGTGGTTATTTGGTTTAGTGATCATGCTATTTACTCAGTACCAACTTCCACTTATGGGGCTGTTTTATTTTATAACCGCAGGTTGGATGTGGAAACGCGGTAATAAGCTTCATAAAGCCAGCACCGGCACGCATTACTGGTTTGCTCAATACATTCGTTTTGTGTGCCCAGTATTAATGACTCTTGTTTTTGCAAACGTTGCGTTTGGCTAAAGTATTTTAAGCTTTACCCGTTATGTAAATAGCAAAACGGGTAAAGCTAAATTAATGGGCCGCAGCTTTATAAAACCTCATTAGTTAAAGGTCTCTGTTCATTAATTTCTATTGCGTTTTGTATGGTGGTATTGGCAATTTCGCTAAGGGCTTCTTGAGTAAAAAAGCCTTGGTGGCCAGTTATTAATACGTTTTTAAAACTAACTAAGCGCGAGAATATATCGTCTTGGTTTATCTCGTCGCTATGGTTTTTAAAAAATAGCTCCGACTCCTGCTCGTACACATCAAGCCCTAAATACCCTAGCTTTTTAGTTTTAAGCGCATTTATACACGCTTTGCTATTAAGTAGCGCACCGCGCGAAGTGTTAATTAGCATTACCCCAGGTTTCATTTTATTAAATGCATCGTCATTTATTAAATGGTGTGTTTGCTCATTCAGTGGGCAGTGCAGTGAAATTATATCGCTTTGAGTAAGCAGCGAATCTAAATCGGTAATGGTGTAATTGCCAGGTGTTGCATAAGGGTCGCACACTAAAACATCCGCGCCAAAGCCATTTAAAATATTACAAAGGGCAAGGCCAATTTTACCACAACCTATAATGCCAACTGTTTTGCCGTGTAAGTTAAAGCCTAATAAACCGTTTAAATCAAAGTTGTCTTCGCGTACGCGGTTATAGGCTTTATGTGTTTTACGGCTAAGGGTAAGCATAAGTGCAACACAGTGCTCAGCTACGGCTTCTGGGCTGTATGCGGGTACTCGTAATACCTTAATGTTGTGTGCTTTGGCAGCCACTAAATCAACATTATTAAACCCTGCGCAGCGAAGTAAAATAGTATTAATTCCATGCTCAGCAAGGTGCTCAATAACGAAGGCGTTAACCGTGTCGTTTACAAATACACACACAGCATCAAACCCTTTAGCAAGCAGGGCTGTTTGCTCGTTCAGTGCTTGCTCAAAGTAACAAATCTCTATTTGCGGGTGTTTGTTAATACTGCGCTCAAAAAAAGGCTGCTCGTATTTTTGCGTACTAAAAAAAGCAATGTTCATGTTATTTACTCCAAAGCCTAGCTGTTATACCAATGCGCATAATCAAGTGATCTATTTTGAGGATGTAAAAACGCGTTGATAGTAAGGCAAAAAATTCGCTATTTAGTTGTTCTCGGCAATTGCTCCTGCATTGCTCTACCTTCTGCATCCATGCAGTCGTAAATGAGAGTTTTTTAACGCAGATAGCGACACGTTTAGCCTCTAAAATAATTAAGTATTATTGCCGATTGGTGTTATACATAACCTTAAACTAGTTTAATAAAGCATGCTTGAGTAACCACCCATTTATTGATTTAGAATAATTAAGCGCCTTTTAATGCATTAAAGTTGGGTATTATTTTTGCGTTATTTAAGTTATTAGCGTTTAGTGCGCTAGGTAAGTTTGCCTCAATGACCTGTTTAAGCGTTTCGGGCTTGGTGCGCGGCGCATAACGTGCAACGAGCTGACCTTGTGGGTTAATTAAAAACTTGGTGAAGTTCCACTTTACTGCGCGGTTTTGCGAAATACCACGGGTATGCGACTTTAAATAATTAAACAGCGGATGCGCCTCGGGCCCATTTACCATTACCTTACCAAACACTTTGAACGACACGTCAAATTGCCCTTGATAAAAGTCTTTAATCGCGAGGTTATCAAGCGGCTCGTTTTGGCCAAATTGATGACACGGAAACGCTAAAATAGTGAAACCGCTATTTTTATATTCCTGATAGAGCTTTTCTAGCGAACTTAATTGCACCGAAAAATTACATTTACTTGCTGTATTAACAATAAGTACTGTTTTGCCTTTTAGCTGGCTAAGCGCAAAGCTTTCGCTGTTGTACAAAGGGGCACTAAATTGATAAATACTATCCATGGTTACCTACTTATTTCCTTACGTTGGAAATTTATAAAGACTTAATTCGCTTTTTAAGCAGCCGATTGACATAATCGGGCATAGTTTCTAAGTTAGCAGGAAAATAAGGCACTTTTATGTCAATCAATGTTGCATTTATAGGTTTAGGGGTAATGGGTTACCCAATGGCAGGGCATTTAGCAAAAGCGGGCTTTAATGTGTGTGTATATAACCGCACTCAAGCAAAGGCGCAAAGCTGGGTAGATGAGTATGCAGGAAGCTTTGCTACCACGCCGCGAGAAGCTGCTAATAATGCTGATATTGTATTTATGTGTGTAGGTAATGATGATGACTTACGTGCGGTTGTTTATGGTGAAAATGGTGTTTTAGCGGGGATGGCCGTTAATAGCATTTTGGTTGACCATACTACTACATCGGCTGAAGTAGCCCGTGAAGTAGCAGAAAAAGCAGCCCTGCAAAATATAGATTTTATAGACGCGCCTGTATCAGGCGGACAAGCAGGTGCTGAAAACGGCGTGCTTACAGTCATGGCTGGCGGTAACGAAGCTGTTTTCACTAAAGTGCAACCCGTAATGGCAGCATATAGCCGTTTTAGCCAGTTATTAGGCGATGTGGGCGCAGGACAGTTATGTAAAATGGTTAATCAAATTTGTATTGCCGGCGTAGTGCAAGGCTTAGCCGAGGGCTTACATTTTGCCAAACAAGCAGGGCTTGATGGTGAAAAAGTAATTGAAACCATTTCAAAAGGGGCTGCGGGTTCGTGGCAAATGGAAAACCGCTACAAAACAATGTGGGCAGGTGAGTACGAGTTTGGTTTTGCCGTAGATTGGATGCGCAAAGATTTAGGCATCGCGCTTGATGAAGCTAAAAACAACGGCGCTACGTTACCGATGACTGCAACGGTTGATCAATATTACGCCGACGTACAAGCGCTAGGTGGCGGCCGATACGATACATCAAGCTTACTAGCACGCATTGAAGCACTACATAAAAAATAACGTTTGTATGCCTAGTTAAATGCGAAGCTTGCTGGCGTGATGGGCAAAGCCCATAATAATTTAAACAAAAACGCGACGCTTTAGTAATTAAAGCGTCGCGTTTTTATATGCGCTATACAAATAAACTAAAAGAAAATTACATGCTTTGCGCGTAGTTATACAAAGCCTTTAAAATGGTTAGGTTTTTTTCGCTGTCGTCGTGCTCATGGGCCAAGTTTTCAAGGGTGATCATAAAATCTTGTGCGCTAATTGAGGGTTGATCTTCTCCGTGCATTAACTTGTTTTGGCAATACTGACGCCATTGGTCAAGCTCTTGCTGGTTTAGCGTTTCTGGCCAGTTTCGTGCGCGGTATCTAAACAGTAATGTATTGAACTTTTTATCTTCAAAATCTAAATTTAAGCCCGCTAGCTCATCTGGTTTAGCATCGCGAATAATCGCAAATTTAGCTTTGTCGGCGTGGCTTGTAAAGCCATCGTAAAGTAAGTAATCAACGTTAGTGGTCGCGCTGTAATCGCCTTTTTCGTTAAACACCTCAGTTACTTTATCGCGAAGCTCGGTATTGGTTTTTAAAATAGCTAAATTAGCGAGGCATTGCTCGCGGTCAATGCCTAAACGGGCTGCGTTTTCAGGCAATAACGTTTTAGCAGGCGCTAAAATAGGGCACTTGTTTAAATGCACCAATTTTAAACCAACAGGTAAATCACCCTCGGCTAAATCAACGCGTTTGGTGTATAAGCGTTTACGTAACTCTTCTACGTTTAAATCAATGAGTACTTGCGGGTTTTGGGTTAAATCAAAACAAATAACCGCGTTTTTATTTACCGGATGAAAGCTCATAGGCGCTACCCACGTAGTACAGCCCTGCGTTGCAGGAATGCGTGACGAGGTATGTACCAGCGGCGTCATGTTAAATACATCAACTAACTCACCAAGCGCTTTTTTATTACGCAGCCCAAAAAAGAAGTTATAAAGCTTTGGTTGTTTTTCTTTTATAAGTTTAGCCAGTGCAATAGTGGCAGTTACATCGCTTAGCGCATCGTGCGCAGCGGCGTGTTCAATGCCATTAGCTACCGTTAAATGTTCAAGCTTAAAGCTCGGGCTGCCGTCTTCTTTTAACGGCCATTCAATGCCCTCAGGGCGCAGCGCATAACACGCACGTACTAAATCAATAATATCCCAGCGGCTGTTATTGTTTTTATATTCGCGCTCGTACGGGTCGTAAAAGTTACGATAAAAGCTATAACGGCTTACTTCGTCATCAAAGCGAATACTGTTATAACCAGCCACACAGGTGTTTGGCGCACTAAATTCAGCATTAATTTTGGCTATAAACTCAGCCTCAACCAAACCTTTTTGCATCGCCACTTGTGGCGTAATACCGGTAATTAAACATGCCTCAGGGTGAGGCAAGTAATCCGCTTGCGGCTTACAATATTCAATAAGCGGCTCGCCAATTATATTTAAATCAAGATCGGTACGAATTCCCGCAAACTGGCTCGGCTTATCTTTTTGAGGGCTCGCCCCCCAGGTCTCATAATCGTGCCAATAGATTGTTGCTTGATTTTGCTCTTGATATGCCATGCTGAAAACCCTGAGTAGTTAACTTAAAAACGCCTAAATATGCGCCAAGTTACTAAAATAATGAATTATTTAGATTATGGCATATGGGCGAGGGAGTTTATAGGTTTGGGTGATAAATGATGTTATGGAACTTTGTAGTAATACGTCAAGTTTGAGTTTTGTTCCAATCCACAATCACGAATTAAAAGTAAGGGGGCGCGCCGTTATAGCCCATGGCTTGCTAACCTTTTTGCAAATAGTTATTACCGGTCCAAAGTAAACCAAACGCAAATTTGCTAAGCACTTGGTGCTTTAACAGCTGGTTTGGTGGATAAATGATGCTGCAGACATAGGCTTTAAGTTTGAAGCTGTTATGGAAAAGTTAAGCCACTTGAACGGACTAAGTAAAGAGCGGGTTCGGTTACTGATTGTATAAATACCAATTGCCGTAAATTAGTAATTCTCCATTAGACTAAAGTCTATAAGTTAATTTTCTTCACTTATTGGTTTTGTTTTAATCGTTTGTCGGTTTTGTGTTAATTCTCTAAAGTTGAATTGTCGGCAATAAGCACGACTAACTCAACAGGAATATAATCATGAAAAGCTCACTTATCAAAACCATCGCTCTTGGCTCTTTATTAACTTGCTCAGCTGCTGTAATGGCTGATACAAGTGACTACAAATTAATGGTTATCGAACAAGCGACTGCACCGCAGCCAATTGAGCAGTCATTTAATAGTTGCGCACTGAATGTTAAGTCAAAAAACTATGCAGAGGCTGAGGCAATTTGTACAAAAGCAATTGCACTTTTAAAAGATGCAGACGGCCCTAAATTTAAAGTACGCCAACTTACGTCATTCGCGTTAAGTAACCGAGGTGTTGCGCGCTTAAAATCAAATAAAGACACCGCAGCCATTGCTGATTTGTACGAGGCTAACCAAATGTCTAACAGTACAATGGTATCGCATAATTTAACACTTGCTAAAGAAGAGCTTGCGCTATAAAAAAGCACTAAACATGCTTTAATTAAGCCAGTGTATAAAAAGCCCATGTTAGGTTTATTCTTAACATGGGCTTTTTGCGTTGCACGGTTAAAAAGTGCAAATCATAAAAGTGGAAACTACCTATTAGGCTTTAAATTTAAGAGAGCTAGATTATGGATGTCACCAGTACGTTGAGTATATTTGAAATTAGCGCGATTTTTTTATCTATAACCGCATTACTTGCTTATATAAATCATCGGTTTATAGGCCTGCCAACCACCATTGGGGTGATGGTTATTTCGCTTTTAGTGTCTATTGCGGCCATATTTTTGGGCTTTTTAGGGTTTGATGAACTTATTGATTACGAAGTAAGCCTACTTGATCAACTCAATTTTACTCATGTATTGCTCGACGGCATGCTCTCAATGCTGCTTTTTGCTGGGGCGCTGCACGTTAATGTAAGTGACTTAAGACGTTATAAATTACCCATAGGTATTTTAGCGTGTGTGGGTACGTTAATTTCAACAGTGATTATTGCTACAGCGTTATATGTAGTAGTGCCTTTATTGGGATTTAATTTATCGTTTATATGGTGTTTATTATTTGGTGCGTTGATTTCGCCAACCGATCCGATAGCGGTGATGGGTATTTTACGCTCTGCTGGTGCGCCTAAAAGTATTGAAACCGTAATAGCGGGGGAGTCGCTATTTAATGATGGTATAGGCGTGGTGGTATTTGCGCTTTTATTAGGAATTTTAACCAGTGGTGATATGCCAACTACATACTCAGTGGCTCATACACTCGCTGTTGAAGCGGGGGGCGGTATAATATTTGGTTTAATATTAGGCGCTGCTTTAAATTATTTATTAAAAGCAATAGATAGCTACCAAGAAGAAGTATTACTTACGCTAGCGGGTGTTATAGGCGGTTATGCATTGGCGAGTCACTGGCACTTATCGGGGCCACTTGCGATGGTTATGGTGGGATTAATGGTGGGTAATCATGGCCGTAATTTAGCCATGAGTGATAAAACACGCCACTATGTTGATTTGTTTTGGGAGCTAATTGATGAAATTTTAAATGCCATTTTATTTGTGCTAATTGGCCTTGAAGTGGTAATGATTGTGTACTCAGCTAATTTGCTGGTGGCGGGCGTTTTAACCATTTTAATTGCGCTATGCGCACGTCTTATTGTGGTTGGCCTAACAACAACTATTTTTAATAAACAGCTCGAGCTGCCCAGCGGTGCATGGAAAGTGTTAACCTGGGGAGGACTACGTGGCGGTATTTCGGTGGCACTGGTGTTGCAGCTACCTGATGGATCGCAGCGTAATATATTATTGGCTTTAACTTATGCAGTGGTGGTTTTTTCAATTTTAGTGCAAGGCTTGAGCGTAGGAAAAGTCGCCAAAAGCATAAAAACAAAATAAATTTTAAAGACTGATTTTTGTACAGTTTGCTGGCTTGTATGCGTAACTACTGCATAACACTCGTTTTAAAACCTTTTTCAAAACAAGCAGTAATTACGCTGGTTTACACGCTGTTAAACATTTAAATTTGTACGTATATTAGACTAAAGTCTATAGGTTAATTTTCTTCACTTATTGAGTTTGTTTTTCTCGTTTGTCGGCGCTGAGCTATTACTCTAAAGTTCAGTTGTCGGCAACAAGCGCGACTAACTTAATTAGGAAAGACAAACCATGAAACGTACACTTTTAAAAACCATCGCTCTTGGCTCATTACTAACTTGCTCAGCAGCTGTAATGGCTGATTCAAGTGACTACAAACTAATGGTTATCAAAACCGCTACTGCTCCATTGCCACTTGAAGAGTCATTCAATAGCTGTGCACTTAACGTTAAATCTAAAAATTACGCTCAAGCTGAAGAAATTTGTACTAAAGCCATTGCACTATTAAAAGATGCACAAGGCCCTAAATTTAAAGTACGCCAGCTTACATCGTACGCTTTAAGCAACCGTGGCGTTGCACGTTTAAAAGCGCATAACGATACAGCAGCATTAGCTGATTTATACGAAGCAGTACAAATCTCTGAAAACACATTAGTGTCTCATAACTTAACTCGCGCTAAAGAAGAGCTTGCCTTATAAAGCAATTTAATTAGCGAGAGTCACAAAAAAGTCCCTACCGAATTATATTTGGTAGGGGCTTTTTTGTGCGTGTAATAAAATTTTTTTATAAAACTCACATGTAAATTTAAGAGCGAGAAAGCCCGTTTTAGAGAGCTTTATTTTTGGAATTATTACTTTTACCTGTTTTTTATACGAGGTTTCTGTAAAATTAATGAGTTAACATTTGTTATTGATTTATAACACCTGTTATTGACGTAATCATTCAACTAAATATAAGCAGGTTATATGATTTTCTATATTGTTGGGTTGAGTACATTGGTTATTATTTTGTGTTTAGCTATTTATGTTATTTATAGCAATATACGCAAAAACCGAGTAAGAAAAACTTAGGAATACAATGTGCTGTTTGATAAAGACACCATTGTAGATGAGCTTATTACTCAACTTACGGATAAAAACCAAGCCCAAGCAGATAAACATAAAAAAATAAAAGGCAAAGAAGAGATCCTTGCAACATTTATAGAATTGCATCGCTCAGGTAGTTTTTGTGCGCATTTAAGCGAGCAAGAAATTATTTACTTTGTTAAGAAAAAACTAAACATGGAGAGTAATGAAAATGGATAGCGATAAAAAAGCGGTTCCAGAAGAAAAGTCACAATCATTTATAGGTCGTTTTGGCCGCCGAAATGTCATTTTAGTAACATCAATAGTGGTTGTGTTGGCTGTTATAGCAACGCTTACTTCACAAGTTATTTCTTGGAACGAAGCTGACGAGCGTTTAGTTCATCAATCGGCGTTTACCGGAAAGTTAACGGTTATTAACCAAGCTGGCCCATACTTAAAAGCATTTGGCACTACATCTGCTTATAAAAAGGTTATATCGATTAACTTTACGGGTGACGAAAACGCGACTGCGAGTGCAATTGTACCTCTTATTCCAATACGCTTTTTGGATACAACAACCGGTGGTGCACGTGGTGTATCGCGCTTTAGGTTGCCAGGCAATGTACCAGCCACTGAAAAAGGTGAATTACGTGGATTACTAAAAATACACGAAGAGTTTGGTTCGCAAGATACGCTTATATCTAATTTACTTATGCGTGCTACTACAGAAAACGTTAAAGCGTCGGCGCGTATGATGTCGGTTGAGCAGCATTATTCTGGTGGAAACGGGCAACTTAGCCAAGACTTCTCTGATCAACTTACTAATGGTATTTTTGTTACTGAGCAAATAATCAGCAGCGGTGAGCGGGATAAAAGCGATGAACTAGGTAGCTTAAGTAAACAGCAGCGTGTAACGGTAAATATTAAATCTGATAAAGAGGGTAAACCGCTGCGTAATGCGCCGATTTTAGGTGCGTATGGTATTACTGTTGTAGATGCAAGTATTATTGATATTGACTACGAAAGTAAAGTAAACGCGCGCTTAGAAGCGCAAAAGCAAGCGGCTGCAGATGAAGCCTTGGCACGTCAAAATCTTAAAAAAGCAGAGCAACAAGCGCGTACAGAAGTTGCCTTAGGCGAACAAGCAATAGCAAAGCAACGGGCAGAGTCTGAAAAGCTTAAAATTAAAGAGCAAATCGATGCCGAGCGTATTAAAGCGAATGCTATTATTTCTGCTCAGCAACGTGTAGCTGTAAAAGCTGAGTTGGCTAAAGAGCAAGAAGAGATATTAAAGCAACAGCGTTTAGAAGCACTAGGTATGGATGTGTTAGCTGAGGCACGCTTACGTGCTAAATCAGCAGCGCTTGATCCTAAATATGTGTTTGATGAAACATTAAAAGCTGAGGTGAAAATTCAAACTGCTTTATTCAATAGTTTAGGAAAAAGTCGCTTAGTGCCTGAAATTGTAATAGGTGCAGGGCAGGGCGAGCAAAGCAATGGTTCTGAATTTATGCGATTATTAGCGGCAGATGCGGCTTTAAGTCTTAAAAAACGTTTAGAAAAAGACCAAAAATAAACAATTAAATATACAAGTAATAGTGAGTTTTAGCTATAAAGACTCTACACCAATAAAAACGCTGGCTGATATATCAGGCAGCGTTTTTTATTGTGTGTTTTTTGCTATTGTATTATGCAAATAAGCCTATACCAATGCGTAATAATACTTAATTAAGCGAATTGGTATTAGATGCTAGTGAAAACAGTTTTTTTAATTACACAGTAAAAAGAGTGAGTAGTATTGATGGGCTCCAGCAAAAATCAGCTTAATTTAGACTTAGGACAAGAGCATATTACTATCCAACGCCGTTATGAAGCATTAGGCGCAGTTAACGATTTTTTAATTGCGGTGTGGTTTTTAATTGGTAGCTTTTTCTTTTTAAATGAGTCATTAGTTGAAAGCGGTACCTGGCTTTTTATAGCTGGCAGTGCGCAATTAATAATAAAACCTGTATTAAAATTAATGAGTTTAGTTCACGTTAAAAAAGTGTTTCGTTCTAACAATACTCACTAGGCGTTCAGGTATTGTAATTAATAATTTAATGACTATTCACAGCAAAGGTAATGCATTGAAACTACTAAAGTGGACTTTGGGCGCAGTTATAATTTTATTAATAGTGGGTTTACTCATTCCTGAGAAGCTAGTAATTCCTGTGCAAGGCGCTACAAGTAAAGATTGGAACCACAATACGTTTTGGTATGAGCCGTGGGGGCGCTCGGGTGTGCATAAAGGAATTGATATTTTTGGCGCTAAAAACACGCCTGTGGTTGCAGCAACAAGCGGTATTGTTATTTTTTCAGGTGAACTAAACCGAGGTGGCAAAGTGGTTGCGGTATTAGGTGCAAAATGGCGAGTGCATTATTTTGCACATTTAAATGACTACCATGTAAGTGCAGGGGATGTAGTTAGCATAAACAGTCAAATTGGTTTGCTGGGTGATACCGGTAATGCTGCAGGAAAGCAACCCCATGTGCATTATTCTATATTATCGCTTATGCCTATGCCGTGGCTTTTTACAACACAAAGCCAAGGGTGGAAAAAAATGTTTTTTTTAAACCCACATAAAAAGTTGACTGCTAACTAACTCAGTTTTACTTATAAGTGGGCCGTTACAAATTAACTGCCAACGTAGTTAACTCGCCTGTTTTTGCTGTATTTTTTGAGAGTGAAAGAAACGCTATTTAAAGCAGGTATTAGACTAAAGTCTATAAGTTAGATTTTCTCACTTATTAGGTTTGTTTTTATCGTTTGTCGCTGCGCTCAGAATTATCTAAAGTTAAGTTGTCACCAACAAGCACGACTAACCAAACAGGAAGATAATCATGAAACGTACACTTTTAAAAACCATCGCTCTTGGCTCATTATTAACTTGCTCAGCTGCTGCAATGGCTGATCAAAGTGACTACAAATTAATGGTTATTGAAGATTCTGTAACAGCCGCACCAGAGTTTGAACAGCCATTTAATAGCTGTGCACTTAATGTAGAATCTAAAAACTACACAGAAGCTGAAGCCATTTGTACACAAGCAATTGCCTTATTAAAAGAAAGCAGTGGCCCACGTTTAAAAGTACGCGAACTTACATCGTTTGCATTAAGTAACCGTGGTGTAGCCCGCATGATGGCCAAAAAAGACACCGCAGGCCTTTCAGATTTATACGAAGCGTATCAAATCTCTAAAAACTCACTGGTATCTCATAATTTAACGCGTGCTAAAGAAGATTTATCGTTATAAATTTATTACTTAACACTTAAAAAGCCCCTGCGAGTTTATAACTCGCGGGGGCTTTTTAGTTTTTATTTTTGAAATTAACCAATGCGAGTTGTTAATTTTTAAGCGGGTTTAACGTGTATCCTCACTTAAATACCTATTTTACTAGGGGGTTTTAAACTTAAAATATGGTAATAACACCATTGCAAGTAAGGTTAACCGAGAATTACAGGGTTAATTGTTTTTAAAAGCGGGATATTTTACTAATGACGATGCGTATATAAAATGCTCTAAGGGTATTAAATTTCTTTATATTTGCGCCTATTTTCATTAAAGTACTTAAAATATAGCAAATTCAGTTAATATTAATCTTTGTAAATAAGTTGATGTTTAATGGCATTTAGCTGTTTTGTGCATTTTTCTAATTAAAACTAAAAATAAATAAGTAACTGCACTTTTAATGGAACTGCGTGATTTTAGCGCAGATAAAAGGATTTAAAATGAAACTTACCTTCAATCGCATTGTTGCATCTTTTTTTGCAGCAACTGTTAGCCTCTCTGTAACCGCCGAAGATATAGAACTATACGTAAACCATAACGTAGAAACCGATGAAAACCCCCGTGTTGTGATTATTTTTGATACCTCCGGAAGTATGGGAAGTAAGCTTCCTTACAATGGACCTAAAAAAATAGATGCAGCTAAAGATGCCATGACCCAACTGGTTAATGATAATAGCGCCATTGACTTTGGTTTAATGCGTTTTAATGGTAACAACGGTGGTTATATTATGGCTGGTTTAGGCTCATCACATGACACTATTTTAGGCCAAATTGAAAAGCTACCTGCTAGCGGAAACACCCCCGTTACAGAAACCTTATGGGAAGCCTACCTTTATATGACAGGCCAAACTGTTTGGTATGGACAAAATACCAATCAACGTGACTTTAGTGTAGAGACCAACGACAACCCTTTAACGCCCCCTGATTATATATCGCCGTTTAGACAGGCATATGGTTCGCAAGAGCGCTGTGATAATTCTATAAATTTAATATTAATGACCGACGGCGACCCTACTCAGGATAATAACCGTAATGACGATATTAAAGATTTATACAAGCAAAAATTTGGTTATAACCCAAGTAAAACAAGTAACAGTTATTTAGCGGTATTAGCGCAAATAATTCATGGTACACAAGACGTTGAAATAGATCTTTACGAAGACACACCGGAAGTAGCAGACACAGGCCGCGTATTTACTATTGGTTTTGGTAGTGGCATGAGTAGCAAAGGTAAAACGCTTCTTGAAAAAACCGCTGAACTAGGTGGTGGCGAGTACCTTCACGCAGATACCTCAGCAGAGCTCTCTGAAGCATTAAATAATACTATTTCTAGAATACGCGAAGTAAACGATAGCTTTTCATCGCCTACGGTTGCCAGTAATAACGTTGACCAAACCCGCAGCCGAGAAGCAATTTATTTTGCTATGTTCTACCCTGAGACCGGGGCTCGTTGGGGCGGAAATTTAAAAAAATTAGTTATGTCGGGCTCTAACATAGTTGACTCCACAGGCCGTGAGGCAATAGGTGACGACGGCTTAATTAAAGAAGACGCTCGCACGTTTTGGTTACCTTCAAATAAACCGGCCGATGGTAATTTAGTCGCACAAGGCGGCGTAAACTACTTACTTTCAAGCTTAGATTCACAAAGCCGCAAACTGTATATAGATTCGCACGGTAGTATTGTTGATTTTACCTTTGATAGAGTTAAAGAAATTTTAAATATAGTGTCAGACGCCATAGGTGGCATCATACCGGGTACTGATATTGCTATCTCGCGCAATGATATTAATTGGGCAAGAGGCATGGATGTAGATAACGAAGATAGCGATAGCTCATCAGTAGATCAGCGTGCCAATATTTTTGGTGATCCTTTGCATTCTAAGCCGGTATCTATTGATTATGGTGATGGCAACATACGTATTTTAGTGGGCACTAATGCTGGCTTTTTACACATGTTTAACGATAAAGGTAACAGCATTGAAGAGGAGTGGGCGTTTATGCCTGCTGAGCTGTTAAAAAACATACCTGCGCTTCGTACAAATCAAGCCAATACTAAAGTGTATGGTATGGATGGGCCTATTAGTGTGTTTTTTAACAATAAAAGTTTAAACAGTGACGGCTTAAATGACGGAGTAATAGATGCCACTAAAGGTGATGAAGTATGGGCATTTGCTGGTATGCGCCGTGGGGGTAAAAACTATTATGCACTTGATATTAGCTCACCAGATAAGCCAAAACAGCTTTGGAGTAAGCCTATTGTAGGCGGCTCAGATGGGTTTGAATACCTAGCTCAAACCTGGTCAAAACCACAAATAGCCTATATTAAAGCGTTTGGAGATGAGCCTTTACTGGTATTTGGTGGCGGATACGATACAAACAAAGACAACGCGATTCGTAGCGAGGATAAATCAGGCACGGGAATTTACATTGTTAAGGCTAAAACTGGCGAAAGAGTATGGGCGTTAACGCCCGAGGATAATAATTTCCAAGGTAAGCACAGTATAGCTGCTGATATAGCAACGCTTGACTCAGATTATGATGGTTACATTGACCGTTTATATGCCACCGATACGGGGGGTAATATTTGGCGTGTGGATATGCCTGGCTCTGACAAAAATAGTTTTTCTCATTACAAATTAGCAGAGCTTGGCAGTTCATTAGCAACGCAAGACCGACGCTTTTTTTACAAGCCACTAGTGGCGCGTACTATGTTTAGTAAAGTGAGCAAAACGAGCTATGGCGGTGAAGAAATAACCACACGATTAGATACGCCTTACGATGCAATCGTTATAGGAAGTGGTAATCGCTCAAATCCGCTTGCAACCAATGAGCAAGATCACCTTTACATGATTCGCGATGAACAAACCGTAACTAAAACCTTCGATTCACAAAATGCGCCAGAGCCCATAGTGCCAAGTGAATTAATGCTTATGAATGACGACCCATTTGGCAATGCACTAGATAATGTAGATGAGTTTGTAGAACTTGAAGCTGATTTAGCAGGCTTTAAAGGGTGGCGATATGAGCTAAGTAATGGTGAAAAATCATTGGCTGCAGCCACCGTGGTAGGAGGCGTAGCTTATTATACATCGTTTACACCTGCACTAGAGTCTGATAAAAATCAGTGCTCTTTAACAGGGGGCGGTGGTGCAATGTACGCTTTTCATTTGCACTATGGCACAAAAGTGTACGACCAACTTAAATTTACTACCAGCTACGATGTACCCGACACCGCTCAGTTGTATTTTGGTGAAGGCGACTCATGTATAGATGCTAATAATAATGGATTATGTGATGTGCCAACACCTGATGATGGTGACCCAGATGACGGTACCCCAGGTGGTGGCTACGAGTACGAAGAAACAATACCTGTGAGCCAAGTAAGCCAATTTTATTTAATCGGCCCGAGCCTTACTGGTGAAGGCGCAGTAAACCCAATCAAACCGCCTGAAATTAACGGACCAGGGCTAACTGTTGTTGATGGTAAAGTTAAACTTGTAAATGACAGTGATACATTAGGCTTTGGCTTTAAAACGCAGCAAACCTACATATATAAACGTGAAGAAAACGATTCTTCATCTGATTAGGTTATCCTTAGCTCAGGAGTCGCAGCGCTTTAATATTTACCGCGCATGCCTTTAAAAGGCATGCGCTAACTTTTCTAGCTAATACTAAAGAGCCCAAAGCAAACCTTGCTACGTTAAAGTGTTCTGCTGAAGAAAGCTCAACAATGTAATTTTTGCCAAAAATTCAACATGCCTCCTATCTAAAATAGATTACCTAACCAAGCGAATTTGTATTAATAAAAGCCAACATTGTTTTACGCTAAGCCAACATTTATTCGCAATTATTGTGTTTAAGTATTATAAAAAGAGGGCTTATTGTCCCTATATTGAAAATAGACATACGGGTATTAATTGGTTTATGAATTGTTCGTAAATAAACCAATTAATGTGTAAATAAATATTAAATAAGTCACTAAATAGTAAAGCAATATTTGCATAACATGGTTTAAAAAAAGATTTATAAAACTTACCATTTTTAATGGTTGCTAGTGCTTAATTTTGCCGCTATTTTAAGGTTAAGTTGTATTAGATGGAATTAGTATGAGTTTCAAATTGATCTCTTTTTGCTATTGTATTCCCGTACTCTTTTTAAATGGTTGCGATGAGGAAGTGAGTTTATTTAGTAGCAGTAAAACGCCGTCAGTGGCTAAAAACGAAAACGCTAATTTACCGGCTACTGCTATTAAGCAAAAGCACCTTGTTGTAGAAGGCCTAATAGAGGGAATTGTACCAAGTCACTGTAAACGTGGTGAAACAGCATATATAAATGCAAAAATGCAAAAGGTTATACGCAACCCAACCGCAAAAGTGACTTATACACTAAAGCCCACTGATAATATTTTGTCTGTGTGTGTGGCCAATAATAACTCAGCTATTACTTATCGTTATGGCACTGAGCAAAAAATTGGCCTAGAGTATACGGCCACTGCGGCGCAGCCATTTGGTAGCTACTATCGTCAAATAGGGAAAGTAGGCGAAAGTATTTTGTTTTTTAACAAAGGCAATTACTATTACTACATTATTAATACTGGTGGTATGGGCAGTGGTGTTTCAGTGAACGTATATAAAAATAAAACGCTTATTGCGGAGTTTTTCTCTGGTAATGAGGCGTATAACGACTTTGTTATTGCCAGTAATTTAGACTTGCCTAAGTCGTTGGCGATAGAGCTTCAACCACATATAAACACAATGCAATGAATGGATTAAGTAAAGCACATTGTAACATTATTGAACAAGGGCAGTGGTTTTCTAAGCGTGATGCACACTTAAAACAGTTTCTACTAAGCCACGCAAAAACTTTAAGCCTTAGCGCGCACCAATCTCTTTTTTTACGAGGTGATAAACACGACGGTATTTATGCTGTATTAAGTGGTGTGGTGCGTATTAGTGGGGTAAGTAATAATGGTAAAGAAGCTGTTTTAAGCTTTGTTGACGCCTCGCTGTGGTTTGGCGAAGTCACTTTATTTGACCGCGGAATGCGCACGCACGATGTTTATGCGCAAACCGATGTAACACTGTGTTTTATTGGGCAACGCGCACTTGAGCAACTGTTAAAACAATACCCGCATTATTGGCAAGACTTTGGGTTACTTCTTGCCCAAAAATTGCGAGTTATGTTTACTAGCATGGAAGATCATGCACTATTAAGTGCCGAGCAGCGCGTTGCAAAACGCTTGCTTATATTGTGTGCGCATTTAGCGCATAGTAATGGCCATACGTTTACTTTGTCTCAGCAACAATTGGCTGATATGACTTACCTTACACGGCAAACCGCCAATCAAATTCTAAAAAAATTAGCAAAGCAGCAACTCATTGAGGTCGGCTATAACAAAGTGACCATTTTAAACCAATCTGCTTTAGAGCTACTTTGTAATCAGTAAATGTCGGCTCCCCGACAGAGTGATATTTTAAAAGCCTGATATAGTGTAAAAAAACACAATAAAAGGCACACACATGAAAACTCTACAACAACAGCTTGGTACATACGGTTTGTACCATCGCTCTAAACGCAATGTTTTAACTCATTTTTTTGGTATTCCGCTTATTGTATTTGCGGTACTGTGCTTGTTAGCGCGTATTCAAATACCCATTGGCAGCCTGCTTATTGATGGCGCGCAGCTTTTTGTTTTTGCAAGCGTGGTGTATTACTTAATGCTGAGCGTATCGCTTGGCTTAATAATGGGTGTACTGTTTACCTTATTGCTTATAGCAGCACAGCCAATCGCTGCTATGGCTTTTTGGCCTTGGTTAAGTATTGGTGTGAGTGTATTTGTATTTGGCTGGGTGCTGCAGTTTATTGGCCATTATTACGAGGGTAAAAAGCCTGCGTTTGTAGATGATTTAATTGGCCTAATTATTGGCCCGTTGTATGTAACCGTTGAGCTTTTATTTTTAATGGGGCTTTATAAATCGCTAGAGCATGAAGTTAACGCCATAGCAGGCCCCACCAAGGCATAATGCTAAGCGGCTTAAATATTTAGTTATTCTAGCGTGCTAAATAAAGCATTAACCGCGTTATAAATCATATATCTGTCGCTATAAACGTTTAATACTTAACACGATTGCTATTAGCAGCGGATAAAATAATAAAGGCAAATAACCCATGCAAAATAAAAATAAAACCGTATGGATCACCGGCGCATCATCAGGTATTGGCAAAGAGCTCGCAATACAGTTTGCAGCACTGGGTGCCAAGGTTATTTTATCAGCCAGAAGCGTTGATAAACTTAACGAACTAAAACAAAGCTTACATGGCGATGGCCACATTATTGTGCCTCTTGATTTGTCATCACCTGAAGCTGTTTTAGCTCAAGTTACTGATTTAATCAGTACATTACCTGCTATCGATATTTTAATTAATAACGGTGGGGTATCGCAGCGCAGCTTATTTTTAGAAAACGAATTTAAAGTTTACCGCCAGTTGATGGAAGTTAACTATTTTGGCCTCATTGCACTTACCAAAGCGGTAGCGCCTACTATGGTTGCTAGGCGCAGAGGCTCAATCGTCTCAATTAGTAGCGTTGCGGGTAAAGTAGGCTCTAAATTTAGAACGGGCTATTCAGGCTCTAAATATGCAGTAGTGGGTTTTATGGATTGCCTGCGTGCAGAGCTTGCAGAGCATAACATTCATTGCTTAACTATTTGCCCCGGCTCTATTAAAACCGCCATTGCACATAATTCGTTAAACGAGCAAGGCATAGCGCAAAACAAGCCAGAGCACTCAATAGAAAATGGCATGGATGTAAGCCTAGCTGCTAAAAAAATGATCCTCGCAATTTATAATAAAAAAGACGAAGTGATTGTTGGCAAAGGCTTAAGCGGCTGGGCACCGACCATTAAACGGTTTTTTCCTCGCTTATTTAATCGATTAACCGCTAAAACAAACTATCGGTAGCATCGGGCGATTTAGAGATATAAAATGCTGTAAATTCAATCAATTTAGACAAGGATTCTAAATGAAGTATTTATGGCTTGGCCTGTTTTTTATTGTATTAATTTGGTCCGGAATTAACCCAAAAGATCAGTTTACTTGGCTGCTTGAAGTTATCCCCGCAATCATTGGTTTAGTGCTTCTGGCAAGCAGCTATAAGCATTTTAAACTCACCCCCATTTTATATGGCTTTATATTAGCGCATTGTATTGTGCTAATGGTTGGCGGGCATTACACCTACGCCGAAGTCCCTTGGTTTGATAATTTATTTGGCAGTGAGCGTAACAACTACGATAAAGTAGGGCACTTTTTTCAAGGGTTCGTGCCTGCATTATTAGCGCGTGAAATATTACTACGTAAAAACGTAGTAAATGGTAAAGGCTGGCTAAATGTGCTTGTTGTATCGATATGTTTAGCGTTTAGTGCTTTTTACGAACTAATAGAGTGGTGGGTTGCAGTGTTAAGCGGTGAAAACGCAGAAGCATTTTTAGGTACGCAAGGGTACGTATGGGATACTCAATCTGATATGGGAATTGCCTTACTTGGGGCTATTTGCTCGATATTGCTGCTTTCAAAAGTACACGATAAACAGTTAAAAAATGTTAAAGATTATTGATTCAAATTTTATGATTAAAAGACAATAAATTATGACTGTAAATACCCACAATTTCACGATAAGCACAGATAAAAGCAAGCTTAACTTTAACGTTATTTATAACTTTATTGCTAATAGTTATTGGGCTAAAGGAATACCTAAAAGCATTATGCAAAAAGCGATTGATAACTCAATGTGTTTTGGTGTTTACAGCGCTGATAACGAGCAAGTTGGTTTTGCCCGCGTAGTAACCGACAACGCCACTTTTGCCTATTTGGCTGATGTATTTGTTACCCCAGATTTGCGAGGTAATGGTCTGAGCAAGTTACTTATTAAAACGATAGTAGAGCACCCTGAGCTGCAAGGGCTCAGGCGCTTTTTATTAGCCACTTCTGATGCGCATGGCCTGTATGCGCAATACGGGTTTAAACCGATAGATAACCCAGCATTGCTAATGCAAATAAATCCTGCAAATGTGTATGAGGGAAATACTAAAGAGGTATAGTAAATTGGGGAAGGGCAATGTCTATGTAAGCAACTTGTATGAATAATACAAAAAACTAATAAGCCATTGACATTAAAACTGATTTTAATTTATTAGGTTGAGATGTGATGCTTTTTAAAGGTGTATGATTTCCTAGTGCAGACATATTTGTATTCATCCATTTAAGAGCGTTGGATTTTGATTGATAATAAATAACAACTGCTAATTTCTGATTTGCACAGCACTGACTTAATAATTTATTCTCAAATTCACACTCATTAAATTTCGGCTCGCATAACCTCATTCATACACATAATGCCTCATTCAGAGGCAAATAATTGTTGGCTAAAATAGCGACGCAGAAGCAAAAGCCAACTGTAATTTGACCTGCTGAAATGACTTGTTATAAGCCATTTACACCGATGTACAAATCTGTTTTTTAATATCATTGATACCGCTACTTAATAATTTATTTAAAAACTCTTGATCAGGGTAAGTTACAGGGAAAGTTGAATATTTACCCTTAGTAGAGGATTGATAGTTCTTGGTTGAGCCAGCAAAGTCGAAAGAGGCGTTAATTACTAGAACAACTTCATTTTCCATTGTAGATGAGCTAGTTAAATAGTAATTAAACTTTATATCTGATTGTGCTTTTTCTTTACCTGTTTCAGGGTAAATATCAATCAATTGGTTCTTTAGGTCTGGAGCAGAGTCCTGCGTTAGAATGTAATTGAAATCTGCACGCTTAACATTACTCATTGAAATGAACGAGCCTCCAGAAGCTACATTAGCATTAACAATATCTTCAAATTTAAATACATTCTCACCTTTTTTAGGAGAGTTTATTTCAAGGCTTGATACTGGGATTTGGCATGATGCGCTATTGGTTTGAAGTGAACTGTATTCAATATCTTTAGTTATTTGGCAACCTGCCAATAATACAGAAAAGGGTAATATAAACTTAAAATTCAAAACCGAACTCCTTTTTGGGTTATAACGCCCTAATAATGGGCAAAAATTGTAGGCTAAAATGTTGAGGAACGAAAACAGTCAACTGCTTTTTGTCCTTATTAATTAGCTTGTTAAGTTGCATTTACACACCGTAAGCTAACATAGTAGCCATTACCAGAGGCATTAAAAGTAAAACAACAAATATTACAACCTCGAGCCACTCTTTAGCCAAAGTTATAAAATACCAAAACGGATTTAGTGAGGTACTTGAGTCGAGCTTTCCGAAGTATTGTAGAAAGCCAGCGATAAAGAATGTCTCTGCACCCAATATTGCAGTGCACATAGCTACAAAAGATAGATATGGATTTTGGCGACTCATATTACTAAATATAAAGAAGAGAACGATAAATAAAACAGTTGAGATAATAAATGATTTTTTCAGGTGAGCATATTTCACTGCGACCTTATTAAATCCTTTTGGGGAAAATATCACCCGAACTCCTTTTGCAATTTAATGCCGTTTTAAGAGGCTAAAAAATAGTTGGCTAAAATTTGTGAGACACGAACAAAGCCAACTGTTTTTTGTTCCGTTTAAAGCTCTTGTATGTGTGCATAAGGCTTAGCATAGATCTCTAGAGCTTCTTTAGAGTGACCAACTACACGTTCCACTGCAGTTTCAGCAATCATTTTATTAAATTGATTGAGCATTATTTTTTCAAATTTTGAAGCTATTATTATGTCTTTTGTTAGTGGAAACGCAAACATTTCAAAGGAGAATAATTTATCTAGATCATTATATAGAACGGGATTATCAGAAGTTAAAACTAATCCCGTTGCTTCATCTGCAACATAAAAATTAAAATCTATTAAATGCTCATCTAGCATTTTGAAAGTTAGCATTGGTAATAATGAATTCTGGATTAATTTTAAAGCAGATTCTTTATGCCTTCTTTTATAAAGGTACTTAATATAACCTCTTTCATAACCCAATACAGATTTCGTAGAATCACTTGAGGCATCGTATAATTTTATCAAGTCTTCAGATATTTCCCTTGCAAGATCTCCTCTATGGGGAACTCTCCAAAATTGCAGAGCAATAATAGTTTTTATGAGTTGGTTAAACTCAACATTCTCTTTGATTTTCACATATAAACTTGGATCATTTCTTAAATCATCCATTAGCTGAAGCGCATCCGATAACTCACTCTCTATTTCACCATAGAAATCTTCAATCATCTGAGAGCGTTCATTTTTCAATTTTATAGTGTAAAGGTGATGATTATACATAATTTGTGCGGGGTGTTTTTCAGAGATGCTTCCCCATGGTTTTCTCAAAACATGTACTTGCTCATTACTTTCTTGGGAAAAACCTTTTAGATAAAACTGTGGAACAAAATGATGATCTTTCTTCATTTGAATAGACAATTGAATACTCCATTGACACATAACAGCTTTATCAGAGGACACTTTCCTCTTTTTATGAGCAATGTACGTCCTCTTAATTATTTTTAATATTAATAACAAATCCTGTAACACATTGCGAGTATTAAACTTTAAGTTAGGCTGTTCTTTTAATAATATGCAGAAAAGAAGAAAGCATCCTCATTTGCTGACTTAGGAGGAAAAACGCCTGCGCAGTAAGCAAATACAGCGCTAAAGATTTAAAATGAAAACCAAACCCCTTTTTTAAATCATTTAACCGCCACTAAAAACTGCATCGAAAATATAAGTAACCGCTTTAAGTACATTTGTTTATGCAAGCCTATTATAAAAGGTGGTTTTTGGCTGGTGGAGGCTATAAAACGAGGTGATGAATTATTTACTAAACGCGTCTTTCTACTTTTAAAACAGTACAGACACGATATTTATACCAATCGACTTAAATATTTAGCCTTTCTCGCGTGCTAAATAAAGCGTTAACTGCGTTATAAATTTCTCATGTAGAAAAACTACATGTCGAAATTTATGCCTTGTTATCACTCTATTTATCCGTCGCTATAAATGTCTAATTACTTAACACGATTGGTATTATCTGGCTTTTTTAGCTTCAAGCGCTTCTATTTCACTCCAGATTTTTTCGGCTTCTGCGCTTAACATGGCGTAGCTTTTAATGTCGCCTTTACGCTGTGCTTGCATGCCTTGCTCAAGCTTTGCATCGTACTCTTTGCGTAGTTTTTTTGTCGGGTCTGATTTAAATAGTGAAAACATGGGGCTCCTTAGTTTTATAAAAGTATTAGGGCGTGTTGATCTTTGCGGATTGAAATTTGTTCAATCTAGGGGCGATTAAATCGCGGCGCGAGGTTTGTAACCTAGTGGGCTAAGTAAAAACCGAGCAAAGCTTCCGCGTCCTGCTCACGCCCCTTACCTACATCCATGTAGGCAACAAAGAGTTTATCGCCCCTAGGCAGAACCCGAAGGGCAGCGCATGTTTGGCATTTATGCTGCGTTATCGCCTATTTATGGGGAGTAACCACACTTCATAGGCTCTGCCTTGCCTAAAAACCAAACATACTGCTGCAAATTCAACCATCAAAGATCAACGCGCCCTAGCATTACCATACGCTACAAAGAGCTAAATAGTTCTTTTAGCCGTAGGGCGTTTACCTTGTTATATAAAAACAAGGTAAACGCATTATCTGCTATGCTGCGGTTACTAACGGTTTTATTGTTCAGGCTCAAGGCGTTTAATTCCTTGTCCGTCAATGCCTAAGTAAATATAGCCATCACTGCCTTGTGCTAAGCTGCGGACGCGGCCTATCCCTTCTAAAATTTTATATTGCTTTGAAACACCTTTGTTGGATATTTCCAGTGCACTTAAAAACGAAAACTTCATAGACGATAGCAAAAGCTTGCCTTTTAATTGCGGGTACTTATCGCTGCTAACCAATAACATGTCAGAAGGGGCAATGGAGGGGGTCCAGTGCAGTACGGGCGATTGCATGCCGTCTTTTTCTTGTATGTCGGTAAACGACGTACCGCTGTAATTAACACCATAACTAACCACCGGCCAGCCATAATTAGCGCCCGCTTTAATTATGTTTAGCTCATCGCCGCCGCGTGGGCCGTGCTCATGAGACCATAAAATATTATTTTGGTTATCAAACCACATGCCTTGCGGGTTACGATGTCCGTATGACCAAATAGCGTGTTTAGCGCTTTTTTGATTTACAAACGGGTTATCTTTAGGAATACGGCCATCAGCGTGTAAGCGATAAATTTTACCGCCATCACGGGTTAAGTCTTGCGGGTTTTTATCGCGCGAGCCGCGATCGCCAATCGAAAAGTAAACATACCCTTGGTTATCAAACACAATACGGCTTCCGTAGTGCTGGCCTTTTGTGCTGTTATGCTCACCTTTATATAGTAATTGTGTGCTTAAAAGCTCAGTGCGATCGTCACTAAGCTTGGCGCGCATTAGGGCTGTATTACTGCCACTTTTAGCGCCTTGGGTACTTGAGTAAGTTATGTAAAGCCATTGGTTATTGTCTTGTCTGCTATGTAGGGCTAAATCTAGTAAACCGCCTTGCCCGTTGGCATCAATTTGTGGCAAACCCGAGAGCTTAGTTAAGTTAGATGAGTTTTTAGGCAGTAAATAAAGTGTGCCGCTTCGCTCGGTTATAAGTAAATCACCATTACTTAATGGCTCAATAGCCCAGGGGATAGTTACCCCTTTAGCTACACTGACGGCCTTTACATTGAGCGGTAACACATCAAGGTTTTTGTAATCAACAGCCGCCACCGGCGTTGAAACGAGTACAGCTATAAACGCCGTTGATAATGTTTTAGCAATCGTTTTTGTTGGTAAAAACACAGTTGTCGTCCTGTCCAATAAATAAGCAAGTAACACCTACATTAGCATGCTGCTGCAGATTTTGCTAAATGTAGCGCTTAAATAAAAACTATATATATTTCAATCATAAAGAGTTTGCCCGCAGTGCTGTATGGCTGGTTTTAATATTTTAAACAGCTATTTATTACACCTTAATTGAGGCTTTAGTACAGCACTTTAAATTAGAGGGTTGCGTAAAAATTGCGCTAAAAAACTGAATATTTACTCTAATACTATTGAAATTAATTTTTTTGGGCGTACACTTGTGCGCTGAAGTTTGAGCGTACACATGTAAGTTCAAATTCAATATTTAATATCCAAGAGATTAATAGTGATGATTACTAAAGTATTAGACCAATTTTCGAAGTGGTTTTTACACCATCAAAGCTTTGCAGGCTACATTGAGCCCATTATGCAAATGGTTAAGCCTGCGTGGCGTGCTGGTCTTTATAGAGCAAAAATAGAAGAGCTGACGCAGCACAATGGTGATTTTTTAAGTATTACCTTAAAGCCTACTCAGCACTGGCAAGCACACATTGCTGGCCAACATATTAGTTTAACTGTAGAAATAAACGGGCGTTTATTAACTCGTGTGTTTACGGTTGCCTCAAGCCCTGAGCAATTTAAAAAAACGGGGTTGGTGCGTTTATTAATTAAAACTAATGAGCAAGGGCGTTTTACAAGCCTTTTAAGCAGTGCTTTACGAGTCGGTGAGTGGTGCAATATTTCAGCACCTAGTGGCGACTTTGTTTATAAAAACACCCAAAACAATGCAACGTTTATAGCGGGCGGCTCGGGTATTACACCTATGCTTGCCATGATTAGTGAGCATTTAAAACATACCACACAAAAAGTATCGCTGATTTATTATGCCAAAGCTGCTGCACACCAATGTGTAGACGAGCTAAGCGCATTAGCAAACCAGTTTTCGCATTTTTCGTTTTTACTGCTCACACGCGAGCAATCAGATGATATTACTCGCCATGTAAATGTATGGGAAAACCCAGACATATACTGCTGTGGGCCTGCAAACTTCATGAAAACGGTGTGTGACTTTGCTAAAAAACACCATTTAAATTACTACCAAGAGGCATTTGGTTTAACGCTGCCAAGCCAAAATGACGACAGCCTGTTTAACGTACAGATTAATAGCAGCGCTCATATCGTAAATGCTAACAACGCATTGTTAGCACAGTTTGAGGAAAAACAATTACCGGTTAAACGCGGGTGTGGCATTGGTATTTGCCACCAGTGCCAGTGCATTAAAAAGTCAGGCGTGGTGCGTAATTTAAAAACTGGTGAGTTGAGTGATAACGGCGAGCAGTTAATTCAACTGTGTGTAAGTCAACCTGTTAGCGACTTGGAGTTACAGCTATGAAAAACATAAACTTTGATCAGTTAGCCCACGATTTAGATAGCATAAAAATGGATACGCTAGGCAAAGTAGGGCAACAAGATGCAAACTACATTCGCTCGGTCGTTAAAAAGCAGCGGCTATGTGAGTGGAGTGGCCGTATTTTACTTATGCTGGGCTTTATTCAGCCATTACTTTGGGTTGCGGGTGTACTGTTATTAGCGCTGGCAAAAATTTTAGACAACATGGAAATTGGCCACAATGTTATGCACGGCCAATACGATTGGATGAACGATAAGCAGCTTAACTCGCAGCATTATGAATGGGATATTGCTTGCGATGGGCAAAGTTGGCATCGCGTACATAACTTTGAGCACCACACCTATACTAATATTATTGGTAAAGACAGAGACTTTGGTTATGGTTTATTGCGTTTAAGCAATGATTTTAAATGGCGTTTAAAAAATGTATGGCAGTTTATTACGTATATTAATTTAAGTGTGCTGTTTCAGTGGGGGGTGTCTTATCACGAGCTGGCAGCGGAACGCGTGTTTATTGGTAAAAAGAAAGAAAACCGCGAAGGGGGTGTATCGCATTCTACCCTAAAACAGCGCTTTTTTAGTAAAGGTGCGCGCCAATTAATAAAAGATTATGTGATATTTCCTTTACTGGCAGGCCCTTTGTTTTTATGGGTATTAGCAGGCAACTTACTGGCAAATTTAATCCGTAATTTATGGACCTCAACCATTATTTTTTGTGGCCACTTTACCGAGGACACCGAAACCTTTAAACAAGAAGACTGCGTAAACGAAACGCAAGGGCAGTGGTATTACCGCCAAGTTTTAGGCTCATCTAATATTACAGGCCCGCATTGGTTTCATGTTTTAACTGGGCATTTAAGTTGCCAAATTGAGCATCACTTATTTCCAGATATGCCGTCCTCTCGCTATCAAGAAGTGGCACCGCAAGTGCAAGCCGTTATGCAAAAACACGGTATTGATTATCATACAGGTGGTTTTTTTAAACAGTATAGCTCGGTATTAAAACGTATTATTAGGTACTCGTTTAAATAAATAATGTGCCTTTAAAAAGCCGATTAATGAAGGTGCATTAATCGGCTTTTTTGTATGTGCTTAGCAATATGGACAATTTATAAACAGCAGTTGCAAAAAATTCTTTTTGATAATTAAAAAAGCCTCAGTTTTGCTATGGTTAAATGATGCATGAATGTCATACAATGGAGAAAAATAGACCACACAAGAGAGATTAAAATGGCCGCATTCGGTACCGTGTTTATGCCGCAGATGATTCAAGCTCGTTTTTCTGATAACCAATGGAGCGAAAGCTCAATCGTCCCTTCCGATAAACTTGAACTTCATGCGGGCGCGCACGTCCTTCATTATTCAAGCACGTGTTTTGAAGGCTTAAAAGCTTTTCGCCACGAAGATGGCTCTATTTATATTTTTAGAATAGATGCAAACATTGCGCGTATGCAGCAAAGCTCTGCGTTATTAAGCTTACCAAGCTTTGACGGTCAAATGCTAAAAGACATGATTATCGAGATTGTTAAAGAGTATGCTGATGAAACGCCATTACCACCAGGCTCTATGTACATTCGCCCAACTCATATAGGGACAGAGGCTGCCATTGGTAAAGCGGCTGCACCTTCAATGAGCTCGTTGTTATATACGCTTTTATCGCCAGTTGGCGATTACTTTACCGGCGGTGCTACTGCGCTGCGGGTATTACTTGAAGAAGATGGCATGCGCTGTGCCCCGCACATGGGCATGGTAAAAAGCGGTGGTAACTACGCCAGTGCACTTGCACCAATTAGCGCAGCGCGCGAGAAATACCAAGCCGATCAAATCTTGTTTTGCCCTGGCGGCGACGTACAAGAAACAGGTGCAGCTAACTTTATTCTTATTGATGGTAACGAAATTATTACCAAAGCGCTTGATAGCACGTTTTTACATGGCGTAACGCGCAATAGCATTTTAACCATTGCAAAAGACTTAGGCATGACAGTAAGCGAGCGTAACTTTAGCGTTACCGAGCTTTTAGAGCGTGCTGCAAAGCCAGGCACAGAAGCTGCACTTTCAGGCACTGCTGCGGTGTTAACGCCGGTAGGCACGTTTATTCATAACGATAAAGAATACAAAGTAGGCAGTGGCGAGCCAGGCCCTACAACAGCGCGATTACGCCAAGCATTGAACGATATTCAATGGGGTAAAAGTGAAGACAAACACGGCTGGTTAACTAAAATCTAATTGATTTGAGCAGTTCGCACTAAAAAGCCACCGACTAGGTGGCTTTTGTGTTTTTGAGTACTTTTTGAAATGTTTAGCGCTTAAAACTTCATTTCTATTTTGCCGTACACGTAACGGCCATTAAATCCGTAGGGCGAAAAGCTCGAATAAGCAAACAAGCGAGAAAAAGTAGAGACTTCTTCTACATTTTCGCGGGTAGGATCTGGGTATACATCAAAAATGTTATTGGCACCTAAACTAAGCGTTAGGTTATCGGTAGCGGCATAGGCTACATCTAAATCAGTGATCCACTTAGGCTTTAATACCTCGTTTAGTTCAGGCGTTGATGAAGGGTCTTGGGTTTCACCATATCGCGTAGTTCTTAGTGTGGTACGCAGCGCATCATGGGTCCATGTAGCACTTAAATTATATTTATTGCGCGGGGTGCTTACTTCAAAGCGGCGCAGCTCTGTACCTGAGAACAAGTTGTCTTGATCAAACCCAGCACCTTGCAGTTCAGCGGGCGGGTCAATAATATCAGTGACTTCATTTTTGCCGTAGTTATACCCTAAGTTAAAGGCAATATCACCATAGCCATCGGTGATTAAGTTGTACGAGGCAACCACATCAACACCACGCGTTTTACTATCTATAGCGTTTAAGAAAAAGCGGCCTTGGTTAGCGCCCGTGCCAGCTAGCAACTCTTCTATTGCTGCGCCCGATAAATTGTTAGATAAAACAATACGGTCATCAATTAGTATTTGATAGTAATCAACCGATAAGCTGAAATTAAAGTCGGTAGACCAAGTAAAGCCAACCCCGTAGTTAGTGGCTTCTTCGGCATCAAGGCCCGGTGAGCCAAGCGCTTTGGCTACATCGCTGCTTGGTGCAAAGGTGCCGGTTTCGGTCGGAACGCTATCAACAAATACGGTAGCAACCGAGGTAAAATATTGCTGTTGTAATGAAGGCGCTCTAAACCCTGTTGAGGCTGAAGCGCGTATGGCTAAATCTTCGGTTAACGAATAGCGCGTTGCAATTTTGCCGTTAAGTGTATCGCCAAAATCTGAGTAATCCTCATAACGGGCTGCCACAGCTATGTTCCAATCATCTGTCAGGTAGGTTTCTAAGTCTATGTAAAAGCTTACATTATGGCGGCTGTTGTCACCTTCTGATTCAGGTGTAAAGCCTGGAAATACCTGCGCACCTGCTGCACCAAATGGGCCATCTTCGCCTGTGACTACGCCACCTGGGCCAAATGAGCCTTGTGCGTATGAGGCTTCTTCGCCAGCTTCTATTTGATAGCCTTCTGTGCGGTACTCAGCCCCAATGGCAACACTTACCGCGCTTTCTAAAAAGCTGACATCCACTTCGCGGCTTAAATCAACATTTAAAGTAAGTTGATCGTATGTAAGCGTACCGGCATCAAAGCGTGTTTGGCTAGTGGGGCCGTATGAGGTATTTAAACTATTGGTTACACCAAATTCGAACGCATCTTCACCATACACAGCCGATACATCGTAGTTCCAATCACTTATAAAGCCTTTAACACCTAACGCGAGTGAGTAGTCGTTTATATCTGAGGTGATCACAGGTAAAAAACCGTCGGGGTATATTTCTTCTATATTACGGCTATCGCTTGCGCGTCTATAAAAACCAGCGCCTTCACCTTCACGTTTAGAGTAAGAGCCTAATGAATACAAATCTGCATCGTTAGCTAGTTGATACCCTGCATTATAAAAAACCGATAGGTCTTCTACATCCCCATTACCAAAGTTATGGTTATAGCGGTTAACTGTAAACTCGCGAGGGTCGAGTGAGCCATCTTCTAATCGGTTGTAGTTTTCGCGTTGATCGTAATCGGCACGGTTAGTTGAGTGGCGGTCGCGGTATTCAGTCGAAATGTTTAAAAAGCCATTATCACCAAGCTCTAAACCAATATTACCTTGCAAAGTAAGCGTTTGCCCATCGGTTAAAGAGCGATCGCCGCCTTCGGTAAATGCTAGGTTGCCATCGCTACCCTCAGATACCGATTCAAGCTGAGGTACACCATCCATCTCGGTGACATTTGCCCCATAAATAGCAGCAAGGGAGCCGCCGCTGCTTGCGCTTTTAAGTACAATATTAATCACACCCGCTATAGCATCAGAGCCGTATTGCGCCGCAGCGCCATCGCGTAAAACTTCAATGCGTTCAATAGCATTAGCTGGTATTGCATTTAAATCTACAGAAGATGAGCCACGCCCCGTTGAACCATTTAAATTAAGCAGTGCGCTACTATGACGACGCTTCCCATTAACCAGCACTAAGGTATGATCGGGTGCTAAACCACGAAGTTGTGCAGGGCGTACATGATCACTGCCATCGGTAAGCGATGCCTGTGGAAAGTTAAAACTAGGTAACAAATTGCTCAGTAGCGCGTTTGTTTCCGTAAGGCCTGAACTGGTAAGCGCCTCAGCGCCAATAATATCAATAGGTACGGCGCTGTCTTCAACTGTGCGCCCTAAACGGCGTGAGCCAATAACGCTTATTTGCTCTATATCTTCTTGTGCTTGAGGTGTTTGCTGTGCCGCGTGGGCAGTAAACGCACCAAATAGCGAAAGCGATGCGCCCACAGCCACTGCTGTACTCACTTTTAAGTTATTTAACCTAAACGGTAGGCTTTGATTCATGTTGTTAATCCTCATCTGATCACCCATTGATTTAAAATTTTTGTTTTTATAGCCGCTACTTTTTAATGAAGCTGCTTTGAGAACATAAACCGCATTAACAAAATGAGTCAATTGAATAACATTCAATTAAAATTAAAGGGTATATAGTTACAAGGTTTAATTAATAAAACTAAATGAGGTAAAAGCTATAAATAGGCTAGAGTTTGTAAGTAACTGATGAAGCTTAAAATAATTGGCAACCATGAAGTTTACTTTTAATTAACAGGTAAGAGCAGTGTGTACACCTTTAATAATGGCTGTTACTCAGTGTTTTTTAAATTAAGTGTATAACCCACCTTTTATATGTTAAATAAATTAACATATAAAGAGCAGATTATTTAAGCTGAAATTTGTATAGCGTTTAAAAAGGTTGCGAGTGATTTTTATAATAAAATAATATAAAAATTAAAATTTTATTTTACCGATAAGTATATCTTTAAACATGACCCAATCTCCCCATAAGCTATAAAGGGGGTGCTTAAAAGTGGCGGGGCGGTTTTTTTCAAAAAAGAAATGCCCAATCCAAGAAAATCCGTAGCCAATAACCGGTAATAACCACAGCAAGCTATATTGCTGCTTGATTAATGCAATAAAAATGACAACAAGTACTAGCGTGCTGCCAATAAAGTGAAGCCTTCTGCAGGTTACATTGCGGTGCTCTTTTAAGTAATACGGGTAAAACGCTTTAAAGGAGTTAAAAGTGTGTGGTGTGTTCATAGTCAATGCTCTTATTTTTATAGTTTATTAAATATACAAGGGCTTGCTAAATTTTGCAGGAAAAATTTTTGCAAACAAGAGGTTATTTAACCGCGCCGCAAGGTTTGTAACCGAGTGGGCTCAATAACGCCTCCTGCGCACGCCTATTTATTTGCTATAACCCCTTACACAGGCTCTTCCTTTAACCAAACGCTTAGCAGGATGTGCTCGTGGCTTTTTATTGTACTGGTGAGAATAAACGCTGATAGGTTTTATAGGCGTACTCATCGCTCATGCCGCTTAGGTAGTCGCATATTATGCGCATCCCTTGGTTTTGTTTTTCAGCGTCTAGATAAAGCGCTTGCGTTGTTTCGGGTAATAAACGCAGAGGGTCACTGGCAAAAGCGGTAAATAATTCAATCAGTAAGTTTTGACCTTTAAACTCTATTTGCTGCATTTCTGGGTCGCGTATTAAGCGATTAAATACAAAATGCTTAAGTATTTGTAAAACGCGCTCGTACTGTGGGTCTAGCTTTGCAGTGTACTTTAAAATAGGGCACTCAAAATCACCATGCTGAACATCTAAATGAATATGAATAATAAACATATTTACCAGCTCGCCTATGGCGTCTTTACGCTCAAAATCGTTTTTTGAAAACAAGCGTTGGGTAAGCGAGTCTAATTTAGTGTTTAACCAATCGTAATTAAGCGCGTTTAAGTGGGGTAATGCGTGTGTTTGCCAATCATCTAGTGTGAGCACTTTAGTGGCTATGGCATCTTCTAGGTCGTGCACTGCATATGCTATGTCATCGGCGTGTTCCATTATAGCGCTATCTAACGATTTATAACGGGTTTTTGCACGGTACTGATCTACTGGCGTATGGCTTGTTAATAGCGCTTTGTCGTTGTCGCTTAAAGGGGCAATGATCCATTCAAATATTTGTGCATCGTCTTTGTATAAGCCTTTAGCGGGACGCCAATCATCTGCTTTTATAAATGAGCGTGTGTTATTTACCTTCGGGATGGTGTGCCATAAATCGTCTATAAATGCGGGATATTTAATAAAGCCAAGCAACGTGCGGCGCGTTAGGTTCATGCCGTGGCCGTTAGAGTAAGGCTCAAGTTTAGCGACTATACGCAATGTTTGTGCGTTGCCTTCAAATCCACCGTGCTCACGCATCATATAATTTAAGGCAATTTCGCCGCCATGGCCAAACGGGGGATGGCCTATATCGTGGGCTAAACATAAGGTTTCTAATAAACCGGTAGAGGGGAAGTGTTCAAAATCGCTGTGCTGTGCTTTTAAATGCCGCAATATGCCGGTACCAATTTGCGATACCTCCAAAGAATGCGTTAAGCGAGTGCGATAAAAGTCGTTTAAGCCTATCCCCATAATTTGGGTTTTTGCTTGTAAGCGCCTAAAAGCTGCGGCATGAATTATACGAGAGCGGTCTACCTGCCAGGGGGAGCGATTATCATTAGGGCGATTTTTATACTGTTCTATTATTCGGCTTTGCCATTGCTTATCCATACTGCTTACTCACAAAACGTTGTTATACACGGTATAAGCTCAGTATACCCATGCCCTAATAAATTGCGAATGAACAAGTACATAACCTGAGCTGGTGGATAATATATTTATCGCAAGCAGCCACTTTAGCATTTTTTAGCAAAGCGCGGCCCTTAAAGGGTTACACAGGGTGTTATTCGCGTTTATATAGTGGCTTAGGTATAATGGGGTTTCGTATGTGTGTGTATTACCCATGCATAATTGTTGTTTGAAAGAGAGACTACATGCTAAAAACCATTTTAAAGCTGTTACTAAGCGTATTTTTTTTATGGGCGCTTGCATATCCGTTTATGCAAAGTAATGAGCAAGAGGTTGAAGAACAAACCACAGGTGAACAACCTAAAAAAGTAAAGAAAAAAGAAAAACCTCTGCACAATGTTACCTTACCTAAATTTTCTGAATTTGCGGATGTAAAAGAGAAAAAACAGGCATTTTTTGATTTTATTCGCCCACATGTTGAGGCTGAAAATAAAAAAATATTACAGCAACGCGCTAAGTTAGAAATTGCGCGTATGATGCTTGAATACAACGAACCGCTCGAGAAAAAACAACAGCGCGACATCGTTAATATTTTAAAAGCCTATGGCTTACCTGAAACAGTAAACACCCTAATTTTAAGCCAAGCGCTGCGCCGTGTTGATATTATTCCTAAAGAGCTTGCGCTAATGCAAGCGGCGAATGAGTCGGCGTGGGGCACATCGCGCTTTGCACGCATAGGGCTCAACTTTTTTGGCCAATGGTGTTATTCAAAAGGGTGCGGTATGGTGCCAAGACGCCGCAATAGCGGAGCGGCGCACGAAGTTGCTGCATTTAAGTCGGTACGCGCAGCAGTAAGCTCGTATTTTAGAAATATAAACACGCATAATGCCTACAAAGATTTACGCCTGATACGCGAAGATTTACGACAACAGCAAAAGCCCATTGCGGCAACGGCACTAACCCATGGTTTAATGTCGTACTCAGAGCGCGGCGAGGCCTACATAGAAGAGCTAAACACCATGATTAACCAAAACAGAGCTTATTTTGATGAATAAAAAACGACTCATAAATATTAACGCCATACTCATTTTATTAAGTTTGGCGGCAAGTACCGTCAATGCCAAAGAGTTTGTTATGTCGTACGATGGCTTTTACGATAGATTAAAAGTGGTTAACAAGGGCGACTTTCAGTATGCACGAGTTAACTTTTACATTAGCGATATTGCCACAAACGAGGCATGCGCTATTAAAAGCGGCACAATTTTAACTGAAAATAACGAATACCCGCTCAACTTTACCGATAAGGCACAGTTACTTTTACCGTTTGATAAGCAGCTCGATACGGATAAAGCCGTTATTGTTGTAGAGCCACAAAATCCTGATCACGATTGTCAGTTAAAATTGCAAATTGAGGCCAGCGAGTTTGAAGGGCTTAGCTTAACTAAAGATTCGTTGTACACAATTAATAACGAGTTAGATGAACTTTTAACAGATTTATCAGGCTTTTTTGTTAGTAAGCTCATGTGGTTTTTATTGCCTGAGCAAAAAGGCGTTGCTGTAACGTTTAAAGAGCCTGTGACCTTTAATAACCCACATATACAGTGCGAAAAATCAATCTGCTACTTTGCAGTACAGGATAACTGGGAAGATGACGTAAATCTGCTTGGTGATATAGAAAACGTAGTTAAAGTAACCCCCTGGATAGCAAAATAAGTTGCAGGGTTTAATAAAAACGGCGCTTAATATAGCGCCGTTTTTTTATGCGTTATTTTGGCAGTGTTTGGGTTGAATCACGTTTTATAAGGGTGGGTTCAAACACGCGGTTTATGTGTAAGTTTTTATACTGATATACATCTTGTAGCACCATTTTTGCAGCCATTTCACCCATTTCTTCTACTGGGTTATCTATGGTGGTAAGTGTAGGGTAAAGATAATTGGCAAATATAACGTTATCAAAGCCAATCACCGACAAATCGTTTGGTAAATTAAAGCCATGCTCACGGGCGTATTTCATAGCACCTGATGCCATTTCATCGTTGGCACACACTAAAGCACTAAACGGAATACGCGTGTTGAGTAGTTTTTCAAGGCCTTTGCTGCCGCCAATTTCGTTAAAATCACCTTCGTAAAACAGCGCCTCATTAAAGGGAATGTTTTTTTCGTGCAGCGCTTTTTTATGGCCTTTTAAACGGTTTCTGGCATCGGCTTTAACTTGCGGCCCCGCGATATAAGCTATATTTGTGTGGCCTTGTTCAACAATAGATTTACTGGCTAAGTAGCCGCCGAGTTCGTTATCTAGGCTAATGCAGTTACTTTCAAGTGAATGTACGTATCGGTTAATAAGGTAAATAGGGGTTTTACCTTTACTTAGCTCAATTAGGTAGTCATCACTGACTGACTCTACATGTAAAATTAGCGCATCGCATTTGCGGCTAATTAAAAATTCAATGCCGTCTTTTTCTTTATCGTCTTCACTGTGACCGGTGGTAATAATAACGTGCTTACCCGCAGCGCGCAGGGCTGACTCGATGCCTGCCATCATTTGAGCAAAGAAAGGACCATGAAGCTCTGAGACCAAAATACCCACGCTGTTGGTTCTGTTTGAGGCAAGCGATTGCGCAATAGAATTGGGCTTATAGCCCAGCTGCTGCATTGCATCGAGTACTTTTTTAGTGGTTTTTTCACTTACGCGGGTGTTTTTATTCATTACCCGTGACACTGTAGCTAACGATACGCCAGCAAGCTCCGACACTTCATAAATTGTGGCCATGTTATTGTTAACTCACTTATATCCTTTATTTTGGCGGGCAAATAATACCGTACCCACCAAATGTTAACTAGCACTAGTTTTTAGCGATGCCTGTATAGAGGCTAACTGTGCGTTGTTGAGCGTGTATTTACGCATAATAAATGCAACAAACAAAGAACCAAACGCCGGTATAATAGTAAACGATAATAAAATACCCTGCTGCGTATCAAGGCTCTGCATTGTTTGCGCCTGATAATTATAAAAAGACAGCAGCCAGCCTGCAATTGCACCGCCTAACGCCACACCCATTTTTATAAAAAATATAACGCCCGAATATACAAGGCCAGTAATTCTTACCCCAGTTTTGTGGTGCCCGTAGTCTATGGTGTCGGCCATTTTTGCCCATAGTAGCGGGGTGGCCATATCTAAAAAAAACTTCCACAGAATAAAGGCGGCAAATGCCAAGGTAATGTTATCAGGGGAGATAAAATAGCTCGCAATACATATGCCCGCAGCGATTAACTGCAAACTAATATAGGCTTTTATTTTACAAAATCGCTTAGCCAACGGCTGAGCACACGCACACCCAACCATACTGGCAACCACTCCTAGGGTCATGAAGGAGGTAATTAAATCTTCTTGCCCTAAATAGTATTTAACGTAATAAACACCTAAGGTTAAACGTAATACTTGTCCAGTGAGTAAAAATAGCGCAGCAGCGCACAGGACTCGCCATTGATCGTTTTTAATCAAGGTTTTTAAACTTTTAAACAACGACAGGTTTTGCTCAGGCGGTTGCTCTACGCGCTCTTTGGTGCCCAAAAAACACAGTAAAAATAACACTAAGCCAAGCAAACTCATTGCCGTCATTGTGTATTGGTAGCCTTTGGCATTATCGCCTTGGCCAAAGTATTCAACCATTGGCATTGTACAGCCCGCAACAATAACGCCGCCTAACATACCAAACACAAAACGATACGATTGCACGCTAACACGCTCTTTTACATCGTTAGTGAGCACGCCACCTAATGCGCAGTAAGGAATATTTATGGCGGTATACGCCACCATAAGCAAGGTGTATGTAGTAAAGGCGTAAATAATTTTATCAGTGCCTTCAAGCTCTGGCGTGGTAAAAGCTAAAATACTAATAAGCGCAAAGGGCAGGGCAAGCCACAATAAATAGGGCCTAAAATGGCCAAAGCGCGACTGGGTTTTATCGGCTAAGTTGCCCATAACTGGGTCGGTGATGGCATCAAACAATCTAACCACTAAAAACATGGTGCCTACCACCGCTGGAGAAAGCCCTACTACATCTGTGTAGTAAAGCATTAAAAACATCATAACTGTTTGAAAAATAATATTACTTGCCGTATCGCCAAGGCCATAGGCTATTTTTTCTTTTACACTTATCATGATGTTAGGTTCTCGCTTTTTGATTTTTATTTATGCGATTAATCGAATAGCTTTTATTGGCTATTTACGGCTTTGTATCAAGCTTTTATAAGCTTGGCCACTGGCTTTTATAGTACGTTGCTGAGTTTTATAATCAACGTAAACAATACCAAAGCGTTTTAAGTAGCCCTCAGCCCATTCAAAATTATCCATTAAGCTCCACGCAAAGTAACCAATAATATTAACCCCTTGGGCTGTGGCATCGTGCACGGCATTTAAGTGGCTATGATAATAGTTTACGCGATCTACATCGTTTACCTCGCCATTTTTTATGGTGTCGGGCATAGCCGCGCCGTTCTCGGTAATATAGATAGGCGGTAAGGTGTAGGTGTTATTAAGCGTTACAAGTAAATCGGTAAACGACTGCGGGTAAATTTCCCAGCCCATGTCGGTTAAAGGCCCTTGTGGTGCAAGTGGCTCGTATATATCGCTAGGATGCGCTTTGTATACTTGGCGCGTATAAAAATTAATGCCTAAGTAATCAATAGATTGTGAAATTATGTCCATATCGCCAGTGTGGATTTCAGGCTGCTGATTGCTAGGAAGCTGTTTTATAATTTCTGGGTATTGGCCGTCCATTATTGGTTTCATATACCATTGATTTAAATAATCATCGGCGTAACGAGCTGCGTGTATATCCTCGGCTGACTGCGTTAATGGGTAGCAAGGTGTAAAATTAAGCACAATACCATTTTGAGTATTAGGCGAGGTTTGCTTTAACACATCCATTGCCAAACCATGGGCAAGCAATAAATGGTGCGCTGCTTTTTTACCGTACTCTTTGCCCACTAAACCTGGGGCATGTATGCCTACTTCGTAGCCTAAAAAGGCACTGCAAAATGGCTCATTTAGGGTCGCGTACGAAAATACCCGCTCGCCAAATGCTTGGCTAATAAGCTTTACATACCGAGCAAATTCATAAGCTGTATCGCGATTTAACCAGCCGCCTTTATCTTCTAAATGTTGAGGTAAATCCCAGTGATATAGCGTTACAAACGCTTTAATGTTGCGCTTATTAAGCTCATCAAGAATATTAGTATAAAACTTTACGCCCTCAGGGTTTAGTTCACCCGATAAGGTGATTACTCGCGGCCAAGAGATAGAAAGTCTATATGCATCTACGCCAAGCGAGTCTATTAATTCAATATCGTTTTGCCACTGATTGTAATGATCGCAGGCAACATGCCCATTTGAGCTGTCGGCTATTTTGTTGGGTGTATCGCAAAAGGTATCCCATATACAGGGTAGGCGATGCTCATACCCGCCTTCAATTTGAAATGATGCCGTAGCCACACCATAAACAAAGTTTTTTGTTAATAGAGGTGAATGAGATGGTAACGATAATTTTGTCATTAGTAACAAACCTTTTTAAACCTTAAATGCATAAATAGCCACTGTATTTACTGCGATGAAGCGTAAGGGCGCGTTTATAAAAAATAAAACTTGTTGAAATATGTTACATGTTCGTATTTAATTACACGTGAAAGCGCTTACATTTTTAGATTAGTGTTAATTGATTCCAAGGTCAACTCTTTAATGTTGCTGGGTTACACGGCAATTTTTAATAACGACTTTTGAATTAATTTATAATAATAAATTGCGGAGAGCCCATGGCCAGTTCAGCACCACTGACGACACACACACAGACGCAAAACTACCAAGATAAAAACTATGGTTTTGCATTAACATCTTTAACTACTTTATTTTTTATGTGGGGATTTATTACCTGCTTAAACGATATTTTAATCCCGCATTTAAAAGCGGTATTTAACTTAACTTATGTTCAGGCAATGCTGGTTCAGTTTTGTTTTTTTGGGGCTTATTTTTTAATGTCACTGCCAAGTGGCTACATAGTTAAAAAATTAGGGTATAAAAAAGGCATTGTAGTGGGGTTACTTATAGCGGCATGTGGTTGTGTGCTTTTTTACCCAGCCGCGGCACTACATAATTACCCGGTATTTTTGTTTGCTTTATTTGTTCTGGCAAGCGGTATTACCTTGTTGCAGGTTTCTGCAAACCCTTATGTAAGTTTATTGGGCGCCCCTAAAACAGCGTCTTCTCGCCTTACCTTAACGCAAGCATTTAATGCGCTAGGCACTACGGTTGCCCCTACATTTGGTGCATTTTTGATTCTTGATTCTGCTTCTGAAGCGTTTTTAACACCGGCACAAAATGCAGAGTCGGTACAACTTCCTTATTTACTATTAGCAGGCATGCTTATTTTATTAGCCGGTATTTTTGCGTGGCTTAAATTGCCAGACATAATGAATGAGCAAAAAGAAGCCGCTGAAAAGTCAGAGACAATTGAAGGTAGTGCATGGCAATACCGCCACCTAACACTCGGTGCTGTGGGTATATTTATGTATGTAGGTGCAGAGGTTGCGATTGGCAGTTTTTTAGTTAGCTTTTTAGCCCAAGAAAATATTGCTGGGTTAAAAGAGCATGTTGCCGCTCACTACATCACATATTATTTTGGTGGAGCTATGGTGGGGCGTTTTATTGGTGCAGCGGTAATGCAAAAATTACCCGCGGGTAAAGTACTTGGCTTTAACGCAAGTATGGCTATTATTTTGGTGGTTATTGCCATGAGCACGTCGGGTCAATTAGCAATGTGGTCAATACTACTGGTTGGTTTATTCAATTCGATTATGTTCCCAACTATTTTTAGTTTAGCGTTAAATGGCCTGGGTAAGCATACCGCGCAGGGCTCTGGTATTTTGTGCTTGGCGATTGTAGGGGGTGCAATAGTGCCACTTTTACAAGGTGCACTTGCTGATAGTGTGGGTGTTCAACTTTCGTATGTTTTACCAATTTTTTGTTACTTATTTATCGCGTTTTATGGTTTAAGCGGAAGCAAACCAGTTCAAGCTCAGGAGACTCTATAATGAAAACCCCTTTTTCACTTAATAAAATAGCACGTGCCTCATTAATTGCATCAGTAGGCATTTTAGCGGCTTGTTCAAATGACGCGACAACCACTCCTGAAGCTAATAATGCGTTGTCTAAAACAGAGAAAATTTGGCCAAAACTTAATATTGCCGTAAAACAAGACCCAGAAATTGAAACTAAAATAGCCGATTATTTAAAAACGATGACACTTGAGCAAAAAGTAGCTCAAATGATTCAACCAGAAATTCGTGATATTACCGTTGAAGATATGCGCAAATATGGCTTTGGCTCATACCTAAATGGAGGCGGTGCGTTTCCTAATGGTGATAAACACGCAACACCAATGGACTGGGTAAAATTGGCTGAAGATTTTTATCAGGCGTCGGTAGATGATTCTATCGATGGCAGTAAAATACCCACAATGTGGGGCACCGATGCGGTGCATGGTCACAATAATGTAATTGGCGCGACCTTATTTCCGCATAATATTGGTTTAGGTGCGGCAAACAACCCTGCATTGATTGAGCAAATAGCAGCTATCACTGCGGTTGAAGTAATGGCAACGGGTATTGATTGGGTATTTGCACCTACAGTGGCTGTTGTGCGCGATGATCGCTGGGGCAGAACCTATGAAGGTTATTCAGAAGATCCTCAAATAGTACGTGATTATTCAGCCGCAATTGTAAATGGTTTACAGGGCAAGGCCGATGGCGACTTTTTAAGTGATAAACGTGTTATTAGTACCGTTAAGCACTTTTTAGGTGATGGCGGCACAGTCGATGGCGATGACCAAGGTAATAATATCGACAGTGAGCAAGATTTGTTTGATATACATGCCCAAGGTTATGTCGGCGGCTTATCGGCGGGAAGTCAGTCGGTTATGGCATCGTTTAATAGCTGGCATGGGGTTAAAAACCACGGCAATAAATACCTGTTAACCGATGTGCTTAAAACCCGCATGGGCTTTGATGGTTTTGTTGTAGGTGATTGGAACGGCCACGGTCAAATTGAAGGCTGTACAAACGAAAGCTGTGCACAGGCTGTTAACGCGGGACTTGATATTTTTATGGTGCCAACGGGCGCTTGGAAGCCGCTGTACGAAAACACCATAGCGCAAGTCAAAGCTGGCGAAATCAGCATGTCGCGCATTGATGATGCAGTAAGTAGAATTTTACGCGTTAAATTGCGTGCCGGTTTATTTGATAAACCAAGCCCAGCTAAGCGTCAGTTTTCGGGTAAAACTGAGCTAATTGGTGCGCAGCAGCACCGCGAAGTTGCGCGTCAAGCAGTACGCGAATCACTTGTTTTACTTAAAAACAAAAACAATATTTTGCCTCTTGATGCAAACCAAACTGTACTTATTGCCGGCGATGGAGCCGATAACATAGGTAAGCAGTCGGGTGGTTGGAGTATTACATGGCAAGGGACTAATAACAAAAATGCTGATTTTCCTGGTGCCACGTCTATTTACGCGGGTCTTGAAAAGCAAATTACTGAGGCGGGTGGTCGTGCCATTTTAAGTGTGGATGGCTCATATGATGAGCGCCCAGATGTAGCTGTTGTGGTATTTGGTGAAGAGCCTTATGCAGAAGGCCATGGCGATAGAGATAACCTTGAATTTGAGCGTGGTAATAAAAAATCGCTCGCGTTATTAAAGTCGTTAAAAGAGCAGGGTATTACGGTTGTATCGGTATTTATTTCGGGTCGCCCTATGTGGGTTAACAGTGAATTAAATGTCTCAGATGCATTTGTTGCAGCATGGCTGCCAGGTACAGAAGGCGGCGGTATTGCCGATGTTATTTTAAAAGCTAAAGATGGCAGCATTCAACATGACTTTAGCGGCAAGCTTTCGTTTTCCTGGCCTAAAACAGCAGTACAAGCAACGGTTAATAAAGGCGATGACGATTACAGCCCATTATTACCGTACGGCTTTGGTTTAACTTATGGCGATAAAAATGTATTGGCTGATAATTTAAACGAAGACTCTAAATTAGATAACTCAGCACTCACTAGTATGGATATTTTAGTTGGCGCACCGGTTGCTCCGTGGCGTTTATTACTTAAATCTGGCGATGAGCTATTAGATGTATCAAGCAGTACTCATCAACTGGGTGCACTTAAATACCGTACTGAGGATAAAACAGTTCAAGAAGACGCGCGCCAATTTAATTTTAGTGGCGAGCAAAAGGCAAGTGCTGAAATAGTCACAAGCTTTGCAGAAGATACCATTACGTATTTAGAGGCTAATGGCGTTATTAGTTTTGATATTAAACTCAATGAGCCACTAACCGATGACGTAAACCTTGCTATGACTTGTTCAGGTGAGTGTGGTGGTGCGATTGCCTTGAGTAAAATGGTTGATCAATCAATCAAAAATAAATGGCAGTCGGTGTCGGTAGACTTACGTTGTTTTGCTAACCAAGGCGTAGACTTTGCAAGCCTTACAAGCCCGTTTAGTTTACGTGCAAGCAGTAAAACCTCAGTGTCGGTAGCAAACATTCAGTTTGTGCCTAATAAGGCAGACTCTGCTGGGCTTAAATGTCAGTAATCATTTTGTTTTAGTGTGTATGTCAAAGCCCTTCAATTGAAGGGCTTTTTTTATGTGCAAACCGGTTTGTTATTTATAAAAGGGTTTTGTGCAGATTCATATATAACTTTGTCGCGTCCTGTGGTTTTAGCAATATACAAGCGCTTATCTGCCGCACTAAGTAGCGATTTGAAAGAGCTTGTTTGAGTATCGCTGCATGCCACTCCTGCGCTTATTCTTAAATAAATGGTGTTGCCGTAATAGCTAAAAGGCTTGTTTTTAATGTTTTTTCTGAGGGTGTTTGCCGCGCACTGTGCCTCATTTAAAGTGCAGTGGTTAAGTAAAATTGCAAACTCTTCGCCGCCAACACGCGCGGTAACCGCGCTGTTAGAAAAAAGCGCGGCAATATGCTGCGAAACCCATTTAATTGCCTCATCACCTGCATCGTGTCCATATTCATCGTTAACGCGCTTAAAAAAGTCTATATCGACCATAATAATGCTAAGGGGATGCTCGGCATTATTTTTATTAAATAACGTATTGGCCACTGCATTTAAACCGCGTTTATTTAATAGCTGGGTTAATGGGTCGCGATTAGCAAGGGAGTTGAGCGTATGCTCTGTATTGGCAAACACTAAAAAAGGCAGCAATAGGGCGGCGCTAGTGGCAAGTATTAAGTGTACAGCCAAAGTAAATTGCAAAACAGGGGCAAAATTAAAGTTGAGCGCAGTAAAAAATGGCAACAGTAATAAAACTCCCTGTATTAGCATAACGAGTGCATGCAGTAATAGGCAAAGCAATAGCATACGTTGCTGTAATTTTGCTATAAAGCGGGTGCTTAAAACAATATACGAGGCATACAAAAATAACCCTGCCACAGTTAAACTAACCAATACTTGCTCTGCTGCGGTGTTGTAAACTACGAGTAAAAAAACCGCAGCCATGATGAGTAAATAGCTAACTTGCCTGCATATGCTTTTATTTAAAGGGCTGAGTGCTTTTAATCCCATAATTAAAAAAAGTGGGCAAGCAATAATAAATAAACTGGCAAAGTAATGGGTAATAAACGGCCATGCAATGATCACGCGTAAGCTTGCGCATAGTATGGCGAATGTAAAGGTGGTACAAGCTAGGCCAAAATATAAAAAACTAGTTTGTTTTTTATATTGATAAATAGAGATAAAATACAGCCCAATTATAAGGTTTAAAATAAAAGAAAGGCTTATAACGGTTGGTAAGTGCAGCATAGAAAGGTTCTTTTATTATAAAACGACTATTTTAATGGAGACTAGATACTAAAGCTTACATTAATTACAGTAACCTAGCTTAAAGTAGTATTTTTATAACCTTTAGTAGGTGTATCTATGCTGAATACACCTACTTTATTAAACTTCTCAAAGCCGAATCTATATCCGTAAAATGAAAACGGTAATTATTCGCTAACGCTTTTTTGGGTATTACATATTGCCCAGTAGTGAGCAAATCAGACATTTCACCCATTAACACTTTTAACACAGGGCTTGGCATGGTTAGGGCCGCAGGGCGAGACAATGCTTTACCTAAACTTTTGCTAAACGCTTTATTGCTAACCGGGGCGGGTGCAGTGGCATTAATTGGCCCGCAAAGCGATGTGTGTTTTATAATAAATAAAATCAGTTGGATCATGTCATCAATATGAATCCACGACATACCTTGCTCCCCATCACCAATGGGGCCACCTGCAAAAAATTTAAACGCAGGAAGCATTTTACTTAAAGCGCCGCCGTTTTTGCTAAGTACAATTCCCGTGCGTAATAAGCACACCCGTGTTTTATCACTTTGCGCTTTTAGTGCCGCATGCTCCCACTCTTTACATAGCTGATGGCTAAATTCATCATTTACATCGTCGGTGTCTTCATCTACAGGAGTATCGCCTTGGCGGCCATAATAGCCAATGGCACTGCCAGATATAAATGTAGCAGGGGGCGTGCTGCAATTTAAAATAGCATCGCTGATTTGCGTGGTAAGGTTTATTCTGCTGTTTTTAATTGTTTGTTTTTGTGCCTGCGTCCAGCGTTTGTTGACGATAGGTTCGCCGGCTAAATTAATCACAGTATCAACATGGTTAAAATTAACCTCATCAACGCTGCTTACTACATCAATATTATGACCAAGCAATACATGGGCTTTGGTTTTATTTCGGCTCAGTACGGTTACTTTATGATGATGTAGCAAAAAAGGCGTTAAGTGTTTACCTATTAGGCCTGTAGCGCCTGTAAAAAAAATATGCATAAAAATCTTACCAATTTGAAGTGTACGATTTGTTTAAAATGTATACTATTTAAACTATCTTAATGCAAATTATTACGTTAACTAAAAAACAACGATCACTTTGTAAATATTTCATTTAATTAGTTTTTGCCTTACACTAAAGCGAATTTCATAAGAAAAGGATTGGCGCGTTGGCAAGTTTAACTGGCGTAAATAAAAGCTTAATAATATTTGCAGCCCTAGTGGTTGTATTAGCCGGTATTAAGGCCGCAAGTGTTATTATTATTCCCTTTATTTTGGCGGCGTTTATTGCCATTGTATGCAACCCGCTGATCACATTTTTTGGTCGCTATCGGATCCCTAAAGGGGTTTCTGTTGTTATTGTGGTGCTTATCATTGTGGGCTTAGGTGTAAGCTTAGGCGGCCTTGTAGGACAATCAGTTAACGACTTTTCTCAGCAACTTCCTGAATATAAAGCCCAGTTACAAGAAGAGTTTGTTTGGCTGGTCGATCTTGCATCGCAATACAATATCTTAATCGATAGAGATCAAATTCTCTCTATGTTTGACCCAGGTAAAATGGTTGATGTAGCCACGAATATGCTTACCGGCTTAGGTGGCGTAATGGCAAACATGTTTTTAATAATTTTAACTGTGGTGTTTATGCTTTTTGAAGGGCCTGCATTAAGCAAAAAAATTCATATGGCACTTGCCGACCCAGACAGAAAAATGGAGCAAATTGACCGTTTTTTGGTTTCTATTAATTCGTATTTAGCAATTAAAACATTGGTGAGTTTAGCCACCGGTATTATTGCAGCATTTTACTTATGGATTTTAGATGTTGACTACTTTGTGCTGTGGGGCGTGTTGGCCTTTATGTTTAATTATATTCCTAATATAGGTTCTATTATTGCCGCAGTACCAGCTGTATTGTTAGCACTGATCACACAAGGACCATTAACAGCCGGGCTTGTAGGTGCAGGGTATTTAATTATTAATACGGTAATGGGTAACATTGTAGAGCCTAAATTTATGGGTAAAGGGCTTGGGCTTTCTACCTTGGTGGTGTTTTTGTCGTTAATATTTTGGGGTTGGTTATTAGGCACTGTAGGCATGTTGCTATCGGTACCTCTTACCATGATTGTTAAAATAGCCCTAGAGGCAAGTGATGAAGGGCGCTGGGTTGCCACGCTACTTGGTACTGGAGAGTCGATAGACGATAAATAATATCAATTGGTTTTCATAGCTTAAAATTGAGTATTTGATACAAAAAAAGCGATTAATACACAGTATTAATCGCTTTTTTTGTAGGGGTTAATCCCCGTTTAAAGTGGCTTTTTAAGCACTTGAGTAAACTGTTCAATAAGTGCAAGTTCACATAATTTGTAATCAATAGCGGCTTGGCTGGCATTTGGCAGTTTTAATATGTAGCGCCATTGGCAGCTTGCTTCAATATACTTTTGGTGGTTGTCGACGCTGCGCTTAAACAACATCAGTATTTGCGTATTTCCGCTTTGCTCTTCTAATTTAGTGAGTTCATATTTACGTTTTTGAACCCAAGTACCCTGATTGTATTTAGCCTGATTTATTTGGGTGTCTAAACACTGCGTATAGCGTTTAGTTTGGCTTGGCGTTGCGTTTTGCTCAAGCGTACACTGTGCTTGCGCACTGACATTAGCACTTAGTGCTAATAGGCTCGCAAGTGTAATTAAAAGGCTATTTTTTATCATTGTAATTAAACTCTAAAATAAATTGTGCGCCGCCCAAGGTGTCCGACTTATTAATCGTTAAGTGTCCGTTATAAGATTTAACCAAGTCCGAGACTATCGCCATACCAACACCGTGGCCGCTTTCGTAAGTATCAAGGCGGGTACCACGGGTTAATAAAGACTCGCGTTTATCCTCGGGTACACCGGGTCCATCGTCACTAATGCCTATGCACAGTGTTTTACTTTGAATGACTTGTATTTCTACTTGCGAGCGACACGCTTTACAGGCGTTATCAATTAAATTACCCAGTAATTCCATTAAATCTGTTTGGTCACCTAAAAAGTAATCTTTATCGGTCACGGTACAATTAAATATAATGTCTTTATCGCGGTATACCTTGGCCATTGCACTTAAAATAGAATCAACCACAGGTTTAACTGGAGTTTGTTTTTTCCATGTATCTGAGGCGCCAGTAGCTGCACGCTTTAACTGATGCTCGATCATCACATTTATTCTATCAAGTTGCTCTTGGGCATCGGCATCATTAGCAAGCGGGCTTGATTTTAATACCGCAAGGGGCGTTTTTAATGCATGTGCTAGGTCACTTAAAGAGGCTCTGTAGCGCTCTTTTTGACGTTGCTGCGACTCTAGTAATAAGTTGAGGTCTGATTTAATTGTTTGCAGCTCTACAGGGTATAAGCCTTTAATTTCTTGAATATCACCCGACTCAATGGCTTTTATTTCTTTATCAAGACGTTGTAACGGGCGGCCGCTCCAAATAAATCCAATTGCCATTAAACCGGCAATCGCAATACCCATTATAAACATCCAATCGACTAAGGTTTGCTTAAAGCCATCCATTAACCTTAGCAATGCATCGTTTCGTTTGAGTAATATAAAACGTGCCTGCTCAGATTGGTCAATATTATTTAAAATGACCGTTAGGCTTAATTGCCAGTAAACTGCATTGTTGTAAACCACACGTCTAAAGTCGGCTGCACCTGCTTTAGGCTCTATGTACTCGGGTTTAAAGTTTACGTTTACTGCCGACTCTGAGTGCCACACAGGTACATCATCGCGGTAAATCATGGCGTAGGTATCTGAATTTAAGTTATTTAGCTCAGGCGTTAAAATTGTGCTGGGCATAATAATGCCGCGCTCAGTAAAGTCGACTTCAGAAATAAGGGAGTATAAGTGGGCTTCTAGATTTTTTTCGGTGGTTTCGACTAATGAGGCGTAATACGCTTTACCAATCGAGTAAAACAAAATGGGCAGTGCCACCAATAAAACAAAGACAAGGATAAATCCTTGCCTTATTTTAAGCGATATTTGCGATGCTACCACTGACTTTTAAGCCTGTAACCACGCCCACGTAGTGTTTCTACTGGGTTTAATGTGCCTTCAGGGTCTAATTTTTTACGCAGACGAAGTACAAATACTTCGATAACGTTAGAATCAAGATCGAAATCTTGGTCGTAAATGTGTTCAGTAAGTTCTGATTTAGAAATTACTTTTTGCGGGTTAACCATTAAATACTCAAGTACTTTGTACTCATAAGCCGTAAGGCTAAGTTCTTTGTCGTTAACCCAAACTTGTTGCGAGCGAGTATGAATTTTAATTGGACCTGCTGTCATTTCTGGGTTTGCTTTACCCGCACTGCGGCGAATAAGTGCATTACAACGCGCAATTAATTCTTCAACATGAAACGGCTTGGTTAAGTAGTCGTCGGCACCTGCATCTAGGCCTTCAACTTTGTCTTGCCAGCGGTCGCGCGCCGTTAAGATTAAAATAGGGATCGTCACGCCTTGTGCACGTGCTTTATTGATTAGCTCAATACCGTCAATTTTTGGTAAGCCTAAATCAACCACCGCCATATCTAGCGGGTATTCTGTAATATGGAATAGGCCAGCTTCGCCATCGTGACATAAATCAACACTGTAACGTTCTTTCTCTAAAGCATTACGTAGGTTGTCTGCTAAGTGTAAATCATCTTCTATAACTAAAATTCGCATTTGCTAATCCTTTTTCACTTCGCCGGTTTTTTTATTTATATGTAAATCAACGACGTGGCCGTCAGATTTGAGTATACGTACAGTATAAAATTTTGCTTGTTCTGTAATTTTTAAGGTTTTACCGTCAGTTTCTTCTTTTGCAAGTATTACGGCTTTCTTTTTGCTGATCTCAGTTTTTTTAACTGCTTTGGTAACAGTCGTACTTGCGTGTACGGCGCCACTGACGCTAATACAGGCAATTAAACTAAGGGTTAATAATACACGCATGACGGGAACTCCTAGATCAAACCCAGCTATTCTAATTAACTAAGCTACTAAAACTCAAGTAAAAACGTCCAATTTGCGCTTTTACGTTCGCCAGCTTAATTAATTAGCAGTGAACCAACCCTGAATTAAATAACGTTTTAAATTCAGGGTGTTCGTTACGCTGGTAATACTTTTTTATATGGTTTTACAACGGTGTTTGCGTAAACGCCGGCTGCAACGTATGGATCAGAGGCTGCCCATTCACGTGCTTTTTCAAGTGAATCAAATTCGGCAATGACTAATGAACCTGTAAATCCAGCATCTTGCGGGTCTTCACTGTCGATTGCAGGCAGTGGGCCGGCAACAAATAAACGGTTTTGAGAGTCAAGTTCGCTTAAACGTGCTAAGTGGGCGGGACGGGCTTCTTTTCTAAGCGGTAAGCTGTTTTCAACGTCGGTTGAATAAATCATGTACAACATAGTAATTCTCAAAAAAATGTTAAGTTTAATAACGCAAATACTAGCACAACGTTGATAGTTGGTGAACAAATTACCGTTAAAGCTAGGTTTACAGTTATTAATTATTTTTAGTGTGTAATTGCTTGAAAAGCGCGGCACAACACTGGTAGAGTCGCTTGAATAACTTAAAAATAACAAGGTTAATACATGAGCAATAATAGAGAGCATTTTAGCTCCCGTCTTGGCTTTATACTGGCTGCAGCAGGTTCGGCAGTGGGTATTGGCAACTTAGTAGGTTTTCCTGTGTCGGCAACTAAAAATGGTGGTGGTGCATTTTTACTTGTATACGCTTTGTTTGTTGCTTTTATTTGTTTACCAGTAATGATGGCTGAAATGGCCATGGGTCGTAACGCGCAAAAAGATCCACTTGGTTCGTACAAAGCGCTGGCAAATAACGACAAAAAATGGAAGTTTGCAGGCTTTTTGGCTGTATTAACGCCGTTTATGATTGCCGTATTTTACATGGTTATTACCGTGTGGATTTTTGGTTACTTAAGCCAAACCGCCATGGGTAATTTAGATGCATTGGCAGATCCGAGCCATTTTGGCAGCTTTATAAATAGCTACACTGTTTTTGGCTACATGGCAGTGGTCGTTATTATTGTTAACCTTATTTTATTGGGCGGGGTTAAACAAGGCATAGAAAAAGCCGCTAAGTTTTTAATGCCGGCTTTATTTGTTATGTTGCTTGCCCTTGTAGCGTATGTATTAACGCTTGATAACGCCATGGCTGGTGTTAAATATTATGTTATTCCTGATTTTTCTAAAATGAGCGCCAGCGTGCTTAATGGTGCACTAAGCCAAGCGTTTTTCTCACTATCGCTAGGTATGGGTATTTTAATGACGTACGCCTCTTACATATCTAAAAAAGATGACATTGTTGGCAGTGCTAAAATGGTAGCTATTACCGACTCATTAGTGGCATTTGTTGCCGGTTTAATGGTGTTACCGGCAATATTTAGTTTTGATCCTAATACCGACCCAGCCGCACTTTCTGACTCGTCTGTATCGATGATATTTGTATACTTACCTAAAATTTTATTAGCACTACAAAATGACATTGGTTACTTTGGCGCGTCTGCAGTGGCGTTTTCGTTCTTTTTATTAGTGTTTTTTGCAGCGATTACTTCGCTTGTATCAATTGTAGAAGTTCCTACAGCGACCCTTAGCGACCGCAAAGGGATCAGCCGTAAAAAAGCCTTAGGTATTTTAACGCTAGCCACCGGTGTGTTAACTATATTGTGTACTATGTCGTTTGGTATGGTTGATAGCCTAACGTCGTTTACTAGTTACGGCAGCGGTAATAAAAGCTTTTTTGATATTGTTTATGATGTATTTTACGACACTATATTGCCACTGAATGGTTTAATGGTGTGTTTATTTGTTATGTACCGCTGGAAAAAAGCGCGCCTAACAGATGAGTTAAGCCAAGGCTCACCAAATTACGCCGGTAGCTTTATGGAGAAATACGTTAACTTTTCGCTTTCTACGTTTATTCCGGTTATTTTATTAGCCATATTTATAAACACAGTAGCGACTAAGTTTTTTGCCTTTAAGTTATTTGGATTTTAGGCTATAAAAAAGTTGCTAAAAGCCGCGTATTAACGCGGCTTTTTTGTTTTTAAAATAGCGGCTTAGCTTGTTAGCTGATAGCTCCTGAGTCTAATGAACTGCCTATCCCCAGTGTAAACATCCACAATCCCCATAAACTATGCTCAATTACACACACTATGGTTGAGCGGCTTTGCGCGTAGGTAAACGAAAATAATAACCCGCCTAAAAATGCTAAGCCTACAGCCACCCAATTGGCATATACAATATGGGCAAGGGCAAACACCGTTGCGCTTACCACTATACGCACTCTTTTTTTGGGCATAATGCGTTTATAACGATGAAAAAAGTAGGTTCTGAAAATTAGTTCTTGTGGTAATACCGACAGCAGCGGGTATAGAAGCAGTAAAAGTAACCAGTTATAAAATGAGTGCAGCGGCATACTAAACCAATTTTCTTGGTGAATAATGCCGTAAAACACGCCTGAAAAAAGCGCTCCTAAAAAAAAGAAACTAAATAAACGGCGCTTTACCGCAGAAAACTGCCCCAGGCTTGTGAGTCTAAAACGCTTAAAGTGAGGGTCGTTCAGTAATAACATGCAGCACACACTCATTAAAACAATCAGTGCGGGTATTAGCCAGTTAGCTAGGTAACTACGAAGGGTAAAGCCTATTAAAGGCAATAAAACAAATATTAGGGTAAATTCAAACCAGCGGTATTGATTGGCGTTCAAGGTCGTCTCTGATTGATTTTTTTTACACGCTATCAAGCAAAGACGACATTTTTATGACGAAGGTGTTTTACTTTGCGGGTTCTTCTTCATCAGGGAAGTATTTATACAAAGCAAAAATAGTGATTAAAATACTCACAAAGGTAATGGCCATTAAACCAAACACTTTAAAGTTAACCCAAAAATCGAGTGAGAAATTATACGCAATGTAAATATTCAGCACTGCAATACCTGCGGTAATGGCAACCCACATTAAGTTAAGCTTATTCCACACCGGCTCAGGTACTTCAATCGCCTGTTTAGAGTCGTTGGCGTTTTCGAGGATTGAGCTAAGGGCTTTTTTAACAAGATTTTTATTCAGCACGTAGCGGCTAATTAATAAGGTAAGGCTTAGGCCGGCGTAAATTAACGTGGCTTTCCATTTTATATACTGCTCATCGTGGAGTACTAAGGTTAATGTGCCAAACACCGCTGCAATAGCAAAAAATAGCCATTGGCGGGCAGGTACATGGCCGTGCTTAAAGTAGCTATACGCAACTTGAATAAGCGTAGTGACCATTAAAAGGCCTGTTGCCCAGTAAATATCAACTAATTTAAATACCGCAAAAAATAATATTAGCGGGATGTATTCAATCAATGCGTGCATATACTACCTAAATTATACAAAAAGAAGTCAGGGAAGTTTTTACCACATAACACTAGGCAACTACAAGGTTGACTTGTTGCCCTGTAAGCCTTAGCCTGCGTGGCTTTAATTATCCATCATCATATTCCCACACTTAACCAACACTGATTAAGTGTGCATTTAGGAGCCTACAATGAACAAAGCACAACTTGTTGCCCAAATAGCCAAACGCAGTGAACTAACAAAAAAAGACACACAAGCAGCCCTTACTAGCTTACAAAAGGTAATTACTAAATCGTTATCTGAAGGCGACCAAGTGCAAATTAATGGATTTGGTACATTCGCTTTAAGCTACTACCCAGCGCGCACTGGCCGTAACCCACAAACAGGCGAAAGCATTGAAATAGAAGGCGCTAACAAACCCGTATTTAAACCAGCCAAAGCATTAAAAGATCTCCTTTAAATAGCAACTTGCATTGACCGGTACCAGTGATCAGTACCAGCGACTAGTTCCTGCAACCAATACTTGCTAATAGCCCGGTTACCTTTTTAGGTTTAGTTAGCGCTATTAATCATAACATTACAGTTCGGCGCACCCCGCTAATAGGGTGCGTCTACAAAATAAATACCCAGTTTTTAGTTAATGCCTTACTACTTCATCTTGTAAGCAAAGCTTGTGTGCTGGTTTTTAATACGCACTTTAAATTAAGCTATGTAGATTGTTCAAACCCTCTAAATGATTTACATAGCTTTGACAGCTTTAATTTATATTATCCATTATTTTCAATAGGTTAAAATTGGCATCGGTTATGCTTTTAATAGGGTGATTGAAACAATTTATTAAACGCAATAAGGAGATCTATATGTCTACATTACAAACAAGCACTCGTTTACAAGGCAAAAAAATTGCTATTTTAGCCACCGATGGCTTTGAGCAAAGTGAGCTATTATCTCCACGTGATGCTTTACTTAATGCTGGCGCCGATATCGATATTGTGTCGGTAAAAGAGGGTGAAATCACCGGCTGGGATGAAGATAAATGGGGCGACAAAGTAAGCGTAGATAAACTTGTTACAAATGCCAGTGCCAGGGATTACGATGCGCTTATGCTGCCTGGTGGCTTATTTAACCCAGATACGTTACGCCAGGATAAGCACGCAAAAGCGTTTATAGATGGTTTTTTTGGCGCCGAGAAAAACAAACCCGTTGCAGCTATTTGCCATGCCCCTTGGTTACTTGCCGAAATTAATAAATTACGCGACCGTACCGTTACATCATTCCCAAGCATTAAAAGTGATTTAATCAATGCTGGTGCAAACTGGGTTGATGAAGAGGTGAGTGTAGACCAAGGTTTAGTAACAAGCCGCAGCCCTGCAGATTTAGAAGCATTTAATGCAAAATTTATTGAAGAAATTTTAGAAGGTAAGCATCAAGCTCACTAAGTGTAGAGCTTAATAAAAAAGGGCATTGAAAATGCCCTTTTTTAATGCGTAAATTTTAATTTTTTACAGTGCGGTGGCCGCTTTCATATCAGCTACAAACGCTTTTAACTGCGTTGTCATCGCGTCTAAATCATTTAGGTTTGCTTCAATAATTTTAACAACGGCTGAGCCTGAAATAGCACCAGCTGCGCCGGCGTTTAGAGCGGCTTTTACATCATCGGGCGTAGAAATACCAAAGCCTAATAAAGCAGGGGCTGCATGGTATTCTTTTAGCTTAGTTACTATGTTACCCGCTGGCATTTGCGCTTTAGTATCGGTGCCGGTAACACCCGCACGCGATAATAAATACGTGTAGCCACGGCCGTAAGATGCACATTGGCGCAGAGTATCGTCATCGGCATTGGGTGTGGCAATAAATATTGGGTCTACACCGTTTGCCATGGCTGCTTTTCTAAACATTTTAGATTCATGCAGTGGTACATCAGCAACTAAAATAGAGTCTACGCCCGCCGCTTTAGCATCTTTATAAAATGTTTCTAAACCGCGTTTAAACACAAGGTTTGAATACAATAATAAGCCAATTGGAATATCTGCATTGTAATCGCGTATTTCTTTAATAATATCAAAGCAATCTTGCGTGTTAATGTTTACATCGAGAGCACGAATATTCGCCGCTTGAATAACGGGGCCATCGGCGATTGGATCTGAAAACGGAATACCTAGCTCCAGTGCATCCGCACCGCCATCAATTAAGCTTTTAATAATGGCAATACTTTGCTCTTTACCTGGGTCGCCAATGGTAACAAATGGTACAAATGCACCTTGTTTTTGTTCATTAAGTGCAGCAAAGGTTTTACCGTAACGATCTGTATTTAACTGGCTCATAGTTGACCTCCTTGTGATAAAACGCTGTGTACGTGGGTTAAATCTTTATCGCCACGGCCACTTAAGTTAACCACTAAAATGCTTTCTTCTGTTTGCTCTTCGGCGTATTTAAGTGCATAAGCAAGGGCATGGCTTGATTCAAGAGCTGGAATAATGCCTTCGTTTTTAGCCAGTGCTTGGAACGCGTCAAGGGCTTCTGTATCGGTAATACCCACATATTGAGCACGGCCTGTTTCGTGTAAAAACGCGTGCTGTGGTCCAACTGCTGGGTAATCAAGGCCGGCAGATACTGAGTATGACTCTTCAATTTGGCCATCGTCATTTTGCATAATGTACGTATAGGTACCGTGCAAAATACCTTTAGTACCTTTACAAATTGTAGCGCCGTGCTCGTGGGTATCTAGGCCTTTACCTGCAGGCTCCACACCAATAAGTTTTACACTTGGCTCGTCAATAAAGTCAGTAAACATACCGATGGCATTAGAGCCACCGCCAACACAGGCTAGTACGGCATCTGGTAAGCGTCCTTCTGCTTTGAGTACTTGTTGTTTAGCTTCTTCACCAATGATTTTTTGATACTCTCGTACAATTGTTGGGAATGGGTGAGGACCCGCTGCGGTACCAAGTAAGTAGTGAGCTTCTTGGTAGTTTGCAGACCAGTCGCGGAGCGCTTCGTTTACCGCATCTTTTAATGTGCCAGAGCCAGCTGTTACCGGAATAACCTCTGCGCCCATTAATTTCATTCTAAATACGTTAGGCTGTTGGCGCTCAACGTCTTTAGCACCCATATAAATGCGGCATTTTAAGCCAAGTAATGCACAGGCTAGGGCTGTTGCCACGCCGTGTTGGCCCGCACCAGTTTCGGCAATAACTTCTTTTTTACCCATACGTTTAGTTAGCAACGCTTGACCAAGTACTTGGTTGGTTTTGTGTGCGCCGCCGTGCAGTAAATCTTCACGTTTAAGGTAAAGTTTTACTTTAGGGTTTTTAATTAAATTACGCGTTAATGTAAGCGGCGTAGGGCGACCGGCATACTCGTTTAATAATTTTGTAAACTCAGCCTCAAACTCAGGGTCTTTTTGTGCTTTGTTAAATTCGTTCTCTAACTGCTTAAGCGCAGGGACAAGTAGCTCAGGTACAAACATACCGCCAAACTCGCCAAAATAAGCTGGATTTTGCATTATAACCTCAATAATTTCTGATGCTTGTAAAAGCATTTTGTAATTTGATAGGGCACTTTTTACCCGCAGATTCTTCAACGCCTGAATTTAAATCAAGGCCTAGGGCACCTTGAGAAAGCGCGTCTTTTATATTGTCTGGATTTAAGCCACCCGCTAGCATAAAGGGGGTTGTTGCGTCGCGCAGTACTGCCCAATCAAATGCTTTACCTGTACCACCGGCTTGTGTATCGCTGTGGGTATCATAAAGATGGCGGTCTACGCCCGTAGCTGGGGTTGGCAATGTATCTTTAATTGCCTGTGCTTTCCAAATTTCACAACCTTTAGGTAACTGTGTACGTAATGCGGCAATGTAATCGTCACTTTCTTGACCGTGTAATTGTACTGCGGCAAGTTTTAGTTCGTGCGCGTATTGTACCACTTGCTGCGGGCTTGCATTAACAAAAACACCGACAAATTTAAGTGGCGCACTTTGGCTCAGCTTAATCGCACAATCTAAATCAACATAACGAGGCGATTTAGGGTAAAAAATGAGTCCACCGTACACTGCGCCGTTGTTGTAAGCGGCCTGTACGTCTTGTGCTCGGGTTAAACCGCACACTTTGTTATCACCTAAAATCACTTTTTTGCAGGCTTGTTCTAAATCGCGCTCAGCCATTAAAGAACTGCCAATTAAAAAGCCATCACATAATGGCGCTAGGCGTTTAACATCTTGATGAGTGTAAATACCTGACTCTGAGATAACCACTTTATCTTGTGGGATGAGTTTACGTAGCTTTTCGGTGGTTGCTAAATCAGTGCTTAAATCGCGAAGGTCACGGTTATTAATACCAATAATTTGCGCATCGAGTGCAAGGGCACGGTGCACTTCTTCTTCGTTACTTACTTCGGTTAATACCGACATGTTAAGCGAGTCGGCAACTGCATGTAGCGCTTTATATTGTTCATCATCAAGCACTGAAAGCATTAGTAATATAGCATCGCCGCCATAAATACGTGCCATGTAAACTTGGTACTCATCAATAAAAAAGTCTTTACAAATAAGTGGTTGCTCTACTTGGCTACGTACAAACTCTAAATAATCAAAACTACCTTGAAAGTATTTAGTATCTGTAAGTACGCTCATGCAGCTAGCATATTTTTTATAAACAGAGGTGATCTCGGTTAAATCAAACGGCTCTCTTATTAGCCCTTTTGAAGGAGATGCTTTTTTACATTCTAAAATAAACTGCGTACCCGGCTTTGCTAACGCTTTATAAAAGCTGCGGCTAGTTGGCACTGCTAGGTGTTTAAAACTCTCTAGTGGGCGCGCGGCTTTACGCTCTATTAGCTCTTGTTTTTTATCAGCAACAATTTTGTCTAATACATTAGCCATGACTTACCTCAATAATTGCATTTAATGTGTTCATGGCTTTGCCTGAACTTAGTAATGTTTGTACCTGTTGTGCGCCTTCTTTTAATGACTGTACTTTACCGCTTAGGTATAAAAGTGCAGCCACATTGACCACGATTGCAGCATTGTGCGCATCACTGCCTTTACCTTGTAAAATAGCAAGGCTCGCATTTGCGTTGTATTGTGGGCCTTCACCGGCTAGTTGTTCAAGTGAATAGTTTGCAAGGTCAAAGTCGCTTGGGTTTAATGTGTACTGCGTTATTTCGCCATTGTTTAGCTCAACTACGTTAGTTGGGCCGTGCAGGGCTATTTCGTCAGTGCCAGAACCATGCACTATCATCGCGCGCTTAGTGCCTAATGTTTTAAGTGTTTGCGCCATTGGCATACATAAAGACTCATCGTAAACACCCAGTAATTGCACGTGTGGTGCAGCAGGGTTAGCAAGTGGGCCTAAAATATTAAAAATGGTACGTGTTTTAAGCGCAGTACGTACGCCCATCGCGTGGCGTACACCACTGTGGTAATGCGGTGCAAACAAAAAGGTAAAATGGGTTTGCTCAAGGCACTGTGCAGCCTGTGCTGGGCTCATATCAATATTAATGCCCAATGCTTTTAATAAATCAGCAGAGCCCGAATTACTCGATACACTGCGATTACCATGTTTTACCATATTAATACCCGCGGCAGCTGCAACAATCGCAGCGGTAGTACTAATATTAATCGTGTTTGAGCCATCGCCCCCGGTGCCGCAGCTATCGGCAAGTTGCGTGCTAGCGGTTGTAAAGGCAACGGCGTTTTCTCGCATTGACGCTGCAGCGCCGGCAATTTCATCGCTTACTTCGCCTTTTATTTTAAGGCTGATTAGCAATGCAGTGAGCTCTATTTCGCTCATGTTACCTTGCATTATTTGGTTAAATAATGCGTTTGATTGGGCATAGTTTAACGACTTGCCTTGAATAAGTTGCTCAATAGCGTATTGAACATTTATGGTCTCTTGTGATTGGGTACTCATAATGTCCTCTATTAGTTGGTGCGCGTTAAGTACGCAACACTTTGTTGAAGTAGCATTGCACCATTTGGCGTAAGTATTGACTCAGGATGAAATTGATAACCTAACGCTTTATCGTCGTGGTGATATATGGCCATAGGAATATCGTCAAATTGTGCAATTACCTCAATATTTTCAGGTACCTTGGTTGCCATTAATGAATGGTAACGGGCTACGGGCATGGTGTTGCCCATTCCTTCAAACACCGGATGCGGGTTTAAATTAATGATTGATGACTTACCATGTACGGTTTCGCCCGCGTGGCCGATTACTCCGCCGTAACTTTGTGTAAGTGCTTGTTGCCCTAGGCAAATGCCCAGCATGGGGAAGTGGCCTTTAGCCAGTTCGATTAATTCCATTAAGCAACCTGCATCACTGGGTGCACCAGGTCCTGGCGAAAGCACTAATAATACTTGCCCAGGCTCTTGGCGCATTTTATTAAAAATAACCTCTGCGCTTATGTTATTTCTGTATACCACAAGCTCACAGCCCAGCATGGTTAGTTCATCAACAAGGTTGTAGCTAAACGAATCAAAGTTATCTAAAAAGTATATTTTCATTGGGTTTGCTGTGCTCATTTTATACCGCCTCATAAGTCGATTTTATGGCGGTGATCACCGCTTGGGCTTTAGCGCGGGTTTCGTTAGCTTCGGCTTGCGGATCAGAATCGTAAACGACACCTGCACCTGCTTGCACATACGCGGTATTATTTTTAACAAACGCTGAGCGAATAACAATGCAGCTATCCATTGCACCATCGCCTGTTAAATAGCCTACTGCGCCACCGTAGCTGCCACGGCGTTTGCCTTCGGTTTGACGTACAAGTTCGGCGGCACGTACTTTAGGAGCGCCTACTAGCGTGCCCATGTTCATACACGCTTGGTAAGCGTGTAGTGCATCAAGCTCAGGCTTTAATGTGCCCACCACGCGAGAAACCAAGTGCATTACTTGCGAGTAGCGGTCTACTTTTAATAGCTCTTTTGCATGGCGCGTGCCGGCTACACTAATGCGTGCCACATCGTTACGGGCTAAATCAACCAGCATTAAATGCTCGGCACGCTCTTTTTGATCGTTTCTTAGTTCAAGCTCAATACGGCTGTCTAAATCTGGGTTGATTGCGCCATTGGCAAATTTTCCACGTGGGCGAGTACCGGCAATAGGGTAAACTTCAACTTGTTTGCTTTGCACTTCGTATTTAAGTGCAGACTCAGGTGAGGCGCCAAATAAAGCAAATTCTTCATCGCGCATATAAAACATATAAGGGCTTGGGTTTTGCTTTTTAAGCTGGCTATATGCGTGCAACGAATCAGGGCAGGGCAGTGAAAACGTACGCGAAGGCACAACCTGAAAAATATCACCATCAACGATGTTCTTTTTAAGCTTAACCACTTGCTCGCAGTAAGTTTCATCGCTTATATCAACACTTACATCGCAGGTGCCTGTTTGCATAGGCGCACTAAACTCTTCTGCTTTGTCACATAGGGCATTTAATCGTTCTAGCTCTTTACCTACCTCAAAACAATTAGCGTGTACGTCTGGGCCATTAAACACATTACCAATAAGCTCGGTGGTTTGTTTTTGATGGTCGATAACCACTAAGGTTTCGGCTAAGTAAAATACGTAGTCTGGGCAGGTGTTTTCGCCATCGGGTACGTCGCTTAGCTGCTCAAAATTAGCCACCATGTCGTAGGCAAATACACCGCCTAAAAATACCGAAAACGGGTTTTCGGTGGTGCTTTTGATACTGTTTATACAGGTGCGTAGTGCGCTAAATGCATTATCGGCAACCAGTTTACTTGCCTCGTCAATGTCATTAGAGCCGCCTTTATAAACAAGAGTTAGGCTTGTGTCGGTTAAGGTTGCATCGCAGCTTTGTACATTGGCTCTTAAATATGGCAGCAACTGTTTACCGTTATTAGATTGTGCACTTACCGTGACGGTTTTACCTTGGCAAACAATGCGCAGCGCGCAGTCAACTAAAATTAAGCTTTTAACACTGTCTTTAGAATCAATTTCGGCTGATTCAAGCAGTAGCGAATTAGGCTTATCAAGTGCTGCATAAAGTGCAAGTGGGCTACTAATGTAGTCGCGCACTTGCGTTATGCTAGTAACTTCGCCTGGTGTGGTAGTTATATGACTAAAAATCAAACCTCATTCCCTCAAAAAATAAAACCCCGCAATGCTTTTGCAATGCGGGGTTTGAATAACGATATCTAAATTACAAACAGATCATTACCGTCCCGCTATATCAGGCGCCACCACCAACGATGTGTAAGAGTAAGACCGTTATTCATGTTTTTTTGCCTCAAAATAAAAAATTAAATACGTAAAATTTAGTTATAAAAAAACCCGCATAGTTGCGGGTTTTGAATATTTGCTAGACACGACAATTCATCACCCAAAAATTATGAGTGCCACCACCAGATAGTGTGTTGAATTGAATTGATCATTTTTATTAATTCTTAATGTGTCTTAAAGTGGCTACAGTAAAACGTATTTAGCGCTTTTGTGTCAAGTGTTTATTTAAAACAATTTAGTCAAAAAAGTTGTTATACTTATATAAACATCTATTACCCTTAAATTTAAGCAGTTTTCTTTTGATAAAATACGATTTACACAGCCATACAACGCATTCAGACGGACATTTAACAGTTGAGCAATTATTAAACCGCGCCGTAGAAAAAAACATTGATGTGTTTGCGATAACTGATCACGACACTGTGGCTGCTATTACGCCGGCAAAAGCGTATATCGAAACAGAAAACCTGCCGCTTAAGCTTATATCTGGCGTAGAAATTTCTACCAAGTGGAAAAGCTTTGAAATACATATTGTTGGGCTAAATATTGATATAAACAACAATGCCCTTACATCATTGTTATCGGCGCAGCAGCAAAAGCGTGATGAACGCGCTATTGAAATAGGCAAAAGGCTGGCAAAAAACGGTTTTGATGGCATTTACGAGCAAGCCAAGGCGCTGGCAGAAAACGCCCAAATAACACGTGCACATTTTGCGCGTGCATTGATTGAAAGAGGCGTTGCTAAAAATTTTCCTGGGGTATTTAAAAAATACTTAGGGCGCAGCAAAACAGGATATGTTCCAAGCAATTGGTGTGATATGCAAACAGCCATTAGCGCGATTCATGCTGCGGGCGGGGTTGCGGTGCTTGCACACCCAGGGCGTTATCAAATGTCTAATAAATGGTTACGTAAGTTACTTGTGCAATACAAAAGTGACGGGGGCGATGCCATGGAAGTTGCACAGCCGCAACAAGCGCCTACTGAACGCCAATTTTTAGGGCAATTGAGCCAAGAGTACGGTTTACTGTGCTCGCAAGGTTCTGACTTTCATTTTCCAACTAGTTATTTAGAGCTAGGTAAAAACTTATACTTACCCAAAGACTGCCAAGGGGTTTGGCAAGTGTGGGAAGGGCAAGAAGGAGCATTATCATGAGTCAATTAATTCATATTCACCCAGCAAACCCACAGCCACGACTTATTAGCCAAGCGGTTGATATTATTAAACAGGGCGGGGTTGTTGTATACCCAACAGATTCAGGCTACGCGATAGGGTGTAACCTCGGTAATAAGCAAGCAAAAGAGCGCATTGAGCGTATTCGTGGAATAGAAAAACACCATAACTTTACGCTGGTATGCCGTGATTTATCCGAGCTGGCAACTTATGCCCGTGTAGATAACCAAATGTTTAGGCTTATTAAAAATAATACGCCAGGGCCATACACCTTTATTTTTAAAGGTACAAAAGAGGTGCCAAAGCGGTTATTAAACGATAAGAAAAAAACCATTGGTATGCGCGTTATAGAGCATCCAATTGCATGTGCATTACTTGCAGAGCTTGGGGAGCCGTTAATGTCGTGTTCGTTAATTTTACCTGGAGAAGAGTTTACAGAATCAGATCCAGATGAAATTTTAACGCGTTTAGATAAACACGTAGATTTAATTATTGACGGTGGACACCTTGCAGAGCAAGCAACCACGGTTATTGACCTATCAGAAGATGATATTCACATTTTACGTGTAGGGTGTGGCGATACCAGCCCGTTTGAGTAACCTTGGTGAGTGATACAACACAGGGCGAAAAAAATACTCAAAGTGAGCCAGTGCAGCAAAAGCTGCCACTGGCTTTTTTGCATGGCAAAGCCGTTGTAGATAAGCCTGAAGATTTATACATTCCGCCCGATGCACTTGAAATTATTTTGGAAACCTTTGAAGGCCCGCTTGATTTACTGCTGTATTTAATAAAAAAGCACAAGTTAGATGTGCTCGAACTCTCTATTTTTAGCATTACTGAGCAATATGTCAGTTATGTAGAAATGATGAGTGAGTTTCAGTTAGAACTTGCCGGTGAGTACTTAGTAATGGCAGCGTTATTGGCGCAAATAAAATCGCGTCTGTTATTGCCTGTGCACGAGGAGCTCGAAGAAGAGGAAGACCCCCGCGCAGAACTGATCAAGCGTTTACAAGAGTACGAGCAGTTTAAAAAAGCAGCCGAAAATATAGATGCCATCCCCCGTGTAGGCCGTGATATTTTTGTTGCACATGCAACTATGCCGGTTATTGAAAATACCGCTCAAAACCTGCCAGAGCTTGAGTTAAAAGATTTAATGTTAGCTCTGAGCGACGTGATGGCGCGCGCCAAAACATTTGAGCATCACCAAGTGACCGCAGAAATCCTCTCTACCCGTGAGCGGATGAGCAAAATTTTAACCCAGCTGAGTAACGCAAAAAAAGCGCTGCCGTTTAACGATTTATTCACCCTTAGTGAAGGGCGAAGCGGTGTAGTGGTTAGCTTTATTGCTATGCTTGAGCTTATAAAAGAAGGCTTAATTAGCTGTTTGCAAGTCTCACCTGATAGCCTCATTTACATAAACCTTACCGACACACTAAATAGCTAATTAGTAAAACTGTAGCTCAAGTTGTATGTGCGTATATGCACAGATGCTGTTTGTATACGCTATTTTAGTTTTTCTTCACCCTCTATATTCTTAAATTATTGAATTTAGAGGAACCCACATGTTTAAAAATACGCCCACATCTTATGGCCTTATTGCCATTATTTTACACTGGTTGATGGCTTTTACCGTGTTTGGTTTATTTGGCTTGGGCTTATACATGGTTGAGCTAACCTATTACGATAGCTGGTATAAAGGCTCATTGGATTTACATAAAAGTATAGGTATAACGCTCGCCGCAGTGCTTATTTTTAGAATTTTGTGGCGCGTATTCAGCCCCAAACCTCGGCCCCTTAGTCAAAATAAAACAGTAAACCACATTGCACATACCGCGCATATTGTTATGTACCTAATTTTAGCAGTCATTGTAGTGGCGGGTTATTTGATTTCTACCGCCGATGGCAGAGCAATCGCTGTTTTTTCGATATTTAATGTACCAGCTCTGGATTATAACTTTGATGGACAAGCCGATATTGCCGGAAAAATTCATTACTACGGTGCGTGTACATTAATTGGCTTGGCTGTTTTGCATGCACTGGGGGCATTAAAGCACCACTTTATTGATAAAGATAAAACCTTAACGAGAATGATCAAACCAAAGGAATACTAACATGAAAAAACGACTAGTAAGTGCAGCTCTATCGGGTGTAATGATGTTATCGGCCACTGCAAATGCAGCAGATTATGTAATTGATACGCAAGGGGCGCATGCATTTGTTACCTTTAAAATTAAGCATTTAGGCTACAGCTGGCTGCACGGGCGATTTAACCGTTTTGATGGCAGCTTCAGTTACGACGCTAAAGCGCAAACAGGGTCTAATATTTTAGTAAATATAGATACAGCAAGTTTAGACTCTAACCATGCTGAGCGTGATAAACACTTACGCGGTAAAGACTTTTTAAATGTGGATAAATACCCAACAGCAACATTTAAAAGCACCGATGTGAAATTTACCGATGATGATACAGCCACAGTAACGGGTGACTTTACTTTACATGGCGTAACTAAACGCATTACGTTTGAAATGGATAAAGTAGGTGAAGGGCAAGACCCTTGGGGTGGCTACCGTGCTGGTTTTGAGGGCGAAACCAGTTTAAAACTCACCGATTACGGCATTGATTATAATTTAGGCCCAGCGTCTACCCATGTTGATATTGGGCTGTCTATTGAAGGTGTGCGTAAATAATAAAGTGTAGATTAAATTAAAACGCGACTTTAGTTAGTGGCGTTTTTGTTTTTTGTAGCGTGAATTCTTGATTCTAATAAGGGTTTTAAATGTGGGGGCAACCAGCGTAACATTACTTGGTGGTATTTCTCGGTTTGCTTAATTTTTTTTAATTGCTCATCTAATAGTTGAATATTTTTAGCACCTTGCTCATTTTTAGTGCAGCCAATGTAGCCATAACTTAGCGGTGGCGCTTCAACAATCGCTCGCTGAGTTAGGTTTTCTTCAAAGTACATAGATTTAGCTAAGTAATGGTGCTCACTTGGGTAACCTAATAAAATATCTAAGCGCTTTAAATTAAGCATATAGGTAAGGCTGGCTAAACTATTTCGCGTTGGGCGAATAACAATATCAACATCGGGGGTGTTATTTATTACACTGTCGAGTTGCTCGCCGTATGAGCGGTTCATAGATACACCTAATGTGAGCTTTTTTTCTGCTAGTAAATCCTGCAACGACACTGGCTCTGAGTTAGGCACTTCTAGTGAATGCGCCAAACCTTTATGCATAGCAATGGAAGGTGAAAGGCCCGTGGTTGAGCTTTGCTCACTAAAGTGAATAAACTTTTCTCTAAATGCATTTTTATAAAGTGATAGGGCGCAATGTGTGGCTGATTTATTGGCTAGTTCTTGCGTAACTTTGCCAGAGGGGATAACAAGGCGATTAAACGTGATGTGCTCAAGTTGTTGCTCGAGTAAGGTTATAACGCTTTCATCACGCCCCTGGTGTTGGTATTTTCCATTTAAAATGTAATAGGGCGCAAAGTCGTGCGTTAGCCAGTTAATCGTGTGGGCGTAACTGACTGAAGAAATGCTTAAATATAAGGTGATACACAAAAATGCACGGAGCATTACTACAACTACCTAAAACAATGAAAGTATCGCTATTGTAGTCAATTAAGTGCAACAAAGTAAAATGCCAGCTACAAAGCTGGCACATTTTATTAACATTAACTGCTTAAGCAGTTAATTGCTCACAATGATTAGTTGGCTTTTAACCATTTTACAAATTCGCGCGCTTCGCTTGCTTTTTGAAACATTGCGTTTTTCAAACCTTGTGTATCACTAAAAATAACACGTTGTTTGTTTACAGAAATTGATTGCACCGGATGGGCAATTTGGATCATAGATCCATTGTATTTATAAGACATAATAAAACTCACTTTATTCTTGTTATTTACTCTGCGCTATTTTTTATAGCCAAATGCAGTTAATAAATTAACGATGTTGTGTTTAGCTTCATTACAGTGTTGACGATCTTTATGACACTTTTGCGATGATATTAAAAAAATCATCAAGGTATTAATAGGGGTTCTCGCCGTACAATAACTTAGCTTTAAAATATACGTTTTGCGGGGCTTACTGGATCAGGGTAAAAAGGTTAACCGCGGTGGTTTTTAAGACCAGAGAAGAACGGTAACCTAAATAAAAAATGTGTGCAAGCTATTTATTTAAAAATTATTTATACTTAATTTTATCAACTGCTTAAACGCATGGATTCTAACCTTAAAAGGGTAAGTATGAATTACATAATAGTCAGCGATATTTATGGTTTAACAGCACCTTTAATGAGGTTGTTAGATATTATGCAAGCCAATACAGAGGTTATAGACCCCTATAAAGGAGAACTGCAACCCCTTGATAGTGAAAAATATTATTATAATAAATTTATAAATGACTGTGGCCATGACAATTACGTAGCTAAGCTCTTAAATGTATTTAATAACCTTACAGAGCCAACAGCTTGTATAGGGTTTAGTGCAGGCGCAAGTGCCGCGTGGCGCGCGCAGTTATTAACAGGCAATCCACACCTAAAAAAGCTGATTGGCTTTTACCCTTCACAAATTAGAAATCATTTAGATATTGCGGCAAAAGTACCTTGTACGTTTATTTTTCCACATACCGAAATGCATTTTAATGTAGATGAAGTGATAAGTACTTTAGCCAGTAAAAGCCAAGTTACGTGTAACAAAACACCGTTTTTACATGGTTTTATGAATGCTTACTCAACTAATTACAATGTAAAAGCATATGATGAGTATTGCGCACTTATTAAAAGCACTTAAAGTGTATTTAACTGCGTTTTAGTAATAACAGGAAAGTCGGTACGCGTATTATATTGCGCGTACAAGGTAGTAAAAATACTACTGCGTGAGAGCTTATCTAACTCTTTTATGAGCGTTTTAGCATTTGTGCGTGCAGCTCTGCAGCATAGTTGGTATTGTTTTATTATAGCGGCAACGCTTTTACCTTGTTTGTGAAGGGCTAAATCGGCTTCTACAAAAAATGCTGCCCCTGTCCAATAAACCCGCTGTTGTGCACGTTGCTTCCACATATCACTTGAAAGTTTATTAAGTGGCTGCTGCTTTGTTTTAGTTTGTAAGCGTGCTCGCTCAAACCCTGCGTTTAGGCGCTGAACAAATTGCGCTTGGCTAATTACACCGCTGTTGCGCATTATTACGTTTTGCATGTAACTGGCAAACCCCTCGCTTAACCAAAAGCCAGAGTAAGGCAGTAGTGGCAAATATAAATGTGAAAGCTCATGGTAAAGCGTCCAATCTTTTGTAAATGCATTTAAACTTGCGTAGCGGTCAATATGCAGCTCTAATCCGTCGGGATTATTTCGTTTTACGCTAGCCCATGGCACGGGTTCAAAAGCAAAATATTGTGGCTTTAAATTAATAGGGAGGGTGCTTTGTTGTAATGGCCCTAAAGTATTTTGTGTTTTTTTAAGGCTTTGATTTACCCAAGTAGCTACCGTTTTTTGACCCTTAGTAGTGAGTGCGTCTAAATTATGAATAACTACATCAACAGCTGAGACTTTTAAAGAGCACATTAATAGCAATAACAGCCAAAATAACTTCATTTATACCTCCTAAATACGCGCTTAATACTAGACCCACTATTTACGTAATTAAGCACACGTAATTCGTTATTTTTTTAACTAATATCAATTATAAAAAGCAAATTGCATACATGCTCAATCAAGCATGATTTAATCAGGTAACACTATTTTTAGTATAGGTATTAACCATGGCTTATCAGCATATTAAAATCCCTGAGCACGGACAAAATATTACTATTGATGCTAAAGGCCAATGGCATGTGCCTGTAAACCCTATTATTGCTTATATTAATGGTGACGGGGTTGGGCAAGAGGTCACACCTGCCATGCAGCATGTGGTGAATAATGCTATTACACACTGTTATGCAAAGGAGCGAAAAATTCACTGGATGCAAGTATATAACGGCGAGCAAGCAGCAAAATTATATGATGGTGATTGGTTTCCAGAGGAGACTATTAACGCAGTACGTGCGTGCAAAATAGCAATTAAAGGGCCATTAACTACACCTCTTGGCGGCGGTTTTCGCTCATTAAATGTGGCGCTAAGGCACGAAATGGATTTATTTGTAAATATGCGCACTGTTAAAGGGCTAAGTGCGTTGCCATCGCCGTTAAAAAATCCATTTTTAACTAACATAACAGTGCTGCGTGATAGCAGCGAAGATGTATATTCAGGAATAGAGTGGCAAGCTGGCAGCGTAGAGAGCGAGAAAATGCTCGACTTTTTATGTGAAGAAATGGGAGTAACGCGCCTAAGATTTTCTCAAGAGTGTGGCATAGGTATAAAAAATATATCTAAAGAAGGCTCCGAGCGCCTAGTACGCTATGCAATTAATTACGCCCTTAAAAATAACAGCGAATCGTTAACGCTTGTACATAAAGGGAATGTACTTAAATTTACCGATGGTGCCTTTAAACGTTGGGGGTTTGCCTTAGCCCAAAATGAGTTTAACGCTACCCCACACGAAAACGGACGCTGGCTTGAAATAGCACGCGCTAATAAATCGCCTTTAATTATTAAAGAAGTGATAGCCGATAACATGCTGCAACAATGTTTAATGAACCCAGAGCAATTTGATGTGGTAGCAACCACAAACCAAAATGGCGACTTTTTAGCAGATATGCTCAGCGCACAAGTTGGCGGAGTTGGCATTATGCCGGCTGCTAATTTAAATAACGATGTGGCATTTTTTGAACCAACTCATGGTACGTTTGAGAGAATAGCAGGGCAAAACAAAGCCAATCCAAGTAGCAGTATTTTAAGTGCCGTTTTAATGCTTAAGTTTATGGGCTGGGATGAGGCAGCAACGCTGATCGAACAAGCGCTCGAACAAGCACTCAATAGCGGTAATGTAACCTTTGATTTAGCGCAAAATATTAATAACTCGACAACCCTAAGCTGCAGTGATTTTGCACAAAAGGTTATCGAGTATTTTTAAGCAACTCCATTATTAGGCCGCTGTGGCTGTTTTTGCCTTGTGTACACATGGGCGATTAGTAAGCTGTGCAGCGCGGTGGTAAATATCGTGTGCATTAGGTTCATCGCACTGAGTACCACTAAGCGTATCCATTAATGCAACTACAATAATAGCCGGTACTTGGCAGCAGTATTCATCAAGTACTGCCTCGGTTGTTTGTGCATCTACATGGCAAAGCGGGTGGTTTTTACGCTGATACGCATGCAGTAGCGTATCTACTTCTAAAATGTCATCTGGTTGGTGCTTTGTTTTACGGCATTTACAACCAAACTCATCAACCAAGGTAGCAAGTGCTTGGTATGTCTCAGCTGCATTGGTTTTAGTGCATAACTGTTGGGTAATAAACTGATGTAAATTAGCATCAATAAATAACCCGTCTTGTTGTGTGAAGCTTGATGTTGTCATAATCATTACTCTTAGTTTGTTGGCTTAACTTCACTTTAGCGCTAAGTGTATTATTAATGAAATTGTTGTTTTCAATAACTGACATTGATTTTATCAATAGTAAATAACAGCTAACCAAAAACCACTTAGCATGCTTATTTAAAGTGGTGCAAAAACCTATAAAAATGCACAAAACTGGGACACACTAAATAATAATTAAAAGCATAATTTGATTAGGTGTTTGATTTTAAGGTTTTTTTATTTTTGTGGTGGGTTGGCATCAAGGTTGCTAAATATAAAGGGTAGGGTTCACTCCTATTTCTACGATTTCAAAAGCGCTATGGTATTTTCCCAAAGTTGAATACCATGGCGCTTTTTTATTTTTAAAAGAGCAATGCGCATATAATAGTTGTGATAAAAACGACAAAATAAAGTTTATGATGCCAGTTTTTCTTATAATTTTTACGATACTGATTGATCATAATATCAACATCTTCTTTAGAAAAAACATGTTCACACCGATAGCACACGTGCATTCCCTTTTTAATAAATGCGCCACATTTTATACATCTATAAATATAGCTAAGGCGGCTTTCGCATAGGTAAGGATATTCTTTTTTATTTTTCATAATTGTTATTTTTGAGCGCTTTTTTTGTTTTACTATCGTTTCTATACCGTGCGCGACGGTTATACACCCTAAGCCTATTGCACCAAAAATAAAAAAATAGAATTTTTTAGGGCTCGATTCGATAGAAGCAATTACCCGTTCCCCTCCTTTATTATGTATAACGCCATCATTATAAGTAAAGTAGCTCCATAGAATGAAAAACAAGCCTAGTAAAATAGTTACGTATGCTTTGGTTTCTTTCTTTGAGTTTTGCTCTGTTATTTCTAATTGCTTTATAACCTTAGGGTCCACTCTCTTTGGGTTGTTTAGCTCTTCTATTAGACGTTTGTATCTTTGCGGGTATTTGTTTGCATCAATAGTTTCAAGTGCTTCATGTAATTCTTTAAGTGAATAATTAGAGTAATCAATGTTGATAGTGATTTTCCTTAAATCTTTTTAATACATTTTGAGCTGTAATCAGAATTTTAAATTAAAGAAAATTACTAATTACCTATCAGCAATTGTTTTAGCAAACTCAAGCAACTCACGGCGTAACCACTGGTGTGCGGGAGCATGGTGAAGTAGTGGGCTCCATATCATTTTTACCTCAATAGGGACTATTTGAAACGGTACTGGGCTAATGACTAAATCGGTATGCGTGGTTAATAATTTAGCCTGCCTGCGCGGTAAAGTAGCAATAAGTTGCTCTGATTGGCATAGCAAACTTGCAATCATATAGTGGCGTGTAAACACCCGTATTTTACGTGTTTGTTCTAGCTGCCAAAGTGCTTCATCTACCCAGCCTAGCTTTTGCTTGCCAGACTTGTTCGTAACGGCAGCTTCTGGCCCCCAGCCTGCACGGTTTACCCAAACATGTTCTTTTTGTAGGTAATCATCAAGGCTTGAGTGCTGTAAAAAGGTATTTTTAGGGTGGGTTAAACAGCAGTAATTATCGCGCCAAACACTGGCCTGATGAAACGAGCGGGGCAAGCCATTAAACCGGTTTATGGCTAAATCAATAGTGCCTTTTTCCATATCTTGCAGGTTTACATCGCTTGGACTCAGTACATCAAAATTAACCCCCGGGTTTTTAGTTAACTGCTCAGTAATAAAGGGGGCAATTAAGGTCGACTCCATGTAGTCGTTTGCCATTATTCTAAAAGTCACCTCTGCCGTTGCTGGGTTAAATTCCTCACTGGGCTGAGTAATCGCCTCTGCCATTTTTAAAAGAGACTCTATTTCAGGCTTTAAGCTAAGTGCTTTGCTGGTGGGGGTCATAGAGCCTGCGGCACGCACAAGTAGTGGGTCGTCAAATAAGTCACGTAATCGTTTAAGTGCGTTACTCATGGCAGGTTGTGTTAGTGCGAGTTTATTAGCTGCTTTTGAAACACTTTTTTCATCAATGAGCACATTTAAGTACACTAATAAGTTGAGATCGACGTTACGTATATTCATATGATCAATTTTATTTATATGCTTTATTAATTACCTAAATTAAAGCCTGCTTGCTAAGGTGTAAACAATTAATAAAAAATAACCGCTATAAGTGGTAAAAATAAAAGTGTTGTAACCATGTCAAAATCGTTAACTAATCAAACCAATAATGCGCTACAGCAAGTTATTGCTACTAAGTTGGCCCGCGCTGTTTTTGCAGGCTTTGAAGCAATGTTTGCGCAGTTTTTAAATATTACGCTAGGTGCGCAAAGCCGGTTTGAACAACAAAAATATCACGATGTGCAAACTGCCATGCGCGAACGCTTACAAGTGTACGAACGGGAAGTAAATAATGTCAGTGAAGCTGTGAGAGTTATTGCTTACGCTGAACTGAGTTGCCCGCAAACATGGCAGCTAGCTAAAAATATATACGGCGATATGGTGCAAAATCATGAAAACAAACCCATAGCACATACCTTTTTTAATTCTACCTTTGGTGCAATTTGGGACGATAAAAAAATTCGTACCGTACATTTGTTTGTATTAAAAGCAAAATACAGAAGCGAGCCGCGTTCGTATGAAAATTTAGTAAGGCGAATATCGTTTAAAGATGGGTTTAACCACGCTGTAAAAACGCTCATTACCCGCCAAGCATTTAGAGTGCCTTTTAGTCAATTAAATGCCGATTTACAGGCCTTGCAAACAACGTTAATGGCCGGTGCAAAGCAGCAATGCAAACAAGTGTATGAGCTTATAAATCTAAACGACGGGTTTATAGAATACGCAAATTCATTATTTTTTAGAAACAAAGCCTGTTACTTAATAGGGCGCTGTATCGCTAAAAATGGCGATAATATGCCTTTTGCTATCGCCATATTAAATACTAATAAAGGGTTAAAGCTTGATGCCGTAATGATGGGCGCCGATCAGTTAAGTTTACTGTTTGGTTTTGCTCGTACCTATTTTATGGTTGATACCGACCAACCCGCACGTTATGTAGATTACTTAAGCGTGCTGATGCCACATAAAAAACGCTTTGAGTTATTTAACGCCATTGGCTTTATTAAGCACGCTAAAACAGAGTTTTATCGTTACAAAGTTGATACCACTAAAAATAGCCCTACTAATTTTAAATACGTGACAGCACCTGGTATTCCCGGCATGGTTATGCTGGTATTTACCATTGAAGGGCTAGACTACGTTTATAAAGTAATAAAAGATAAATTTAGTGCACCAAAAACAGCCACCAAAGCGCAAGTAAAAGCCAAGTACAACTTTGTAAAGCAAGCCGACCGCGTAGGACGCTTAGTAGATACACACGAATTTAGGTATTTAGCGTTCGACCTCAGCCGCTTTAGCGATGAGTTACTTAAGCAAATGAAATCACAAATTGGCAGCAGCATGGTTATATCGGGTAAGGCGCTTATTTTAAAGCATGTGTATGTTGAGCGAAAAATGACGCCGCTTAATTTATACATTAATCACTGCTCTAACAAAGCATTACAACAGGTTATGACCGATTACGGTAAAGCGATTAAAGACTTAGCCGGCGCAAATATATTCCCAGGCGATATGCTAATGAAAAACTTTGGCGTAACCCGTTGGGGGCGCGTTGTTTTTTACGATTTTGATGAAATTTGCCCATTGACTGATTGCCACTTTAGAGATGTACCTAGCGCACAAAACGACCTAGAGGAGCTAAGCGCCAACAGTTATTTTGATATAGCAGAAAACGATATTTTCCCCAGTCAGTTTAAGGTGTTTTTTAGCGCAAACGAAACGGCATTTAACTATTTTAACTGCGAACATAACGATCTGTTTTTAGCTGATTTTTGGCAAGCTTGCCAACAACAAATTAAATCAGGCTTTTTACCTGACGTATACCCGTATAAACAAAGCTGGCGGTTTAAATAAAAATAACTAACCCCATGTCTAGCTAGGGCCTGTTTATCTTTCGAGGTTAAATTTGCAGCCGTCTGTTTGGTAATTAGGCATGGCAGAGCCTATGTAGTGTGGTTGTTCCCCATAAATAGGCGATAACGTAGCATAAATGCCAAACAGGCGCTGCCCGAAGGGTTTCTGCCTAGGGGCCATTTACTCTTTGTTGCCTACATGGATGTAGGTAAGGGGCGTGAGCAGGACGCGGAAGCTTTGCTCGGTTTTTACTTAGCCCACTAGGTTACAAACCTCGCGCCGCGATTAAATGGCCCCTAGATTGAACAAATTTTAATCCTGAAAGGTTAACAGGCCCTAATTAAAAGGCTAAATACGGAGCATTAATGAAATATATTTCTCATGAGGGTGGCACCCTTGCATTTAGTGAAACCGATAAACCGGTTTTAAAAAGCCACGAAGTGCTAGTAAAAGTGTCTGCTATAGGTGTGAACCGCGCTGATTGCATGCAGCGCCAAGGTAAATACCCAGCGCCAGCTGGGGATAGCCCCATTTTAGGTTTAGAGTGCGCAGGCACAGTGGTTGAGCTTGGTTTTGATGTTGATAAAAGCTGGCTTAATAAACGTATTTTTAGCTTGTGCGCAGGCGGGGCTTACAGCGAATACGTTGCCATAGATGCTAAACAATTAATGGTATTGCCAGATGATTTAACCATGGTTGAAGGTGCAGCTATTAGCGAAGTGTACCTAACAGCATTTGGTGCGCTTTTTGAACTTGGTAAATTACAACAAGGCCAAACAGCGCTTATTCATGCAGGGGCAAGTGGTGTAGGCGGTGCGGCTATTCAAATGGCTAAAAGTGCAGGTGCAACGGTGGTTATTACTGCAGGCTCAGATGAAAAATGCGAGCATGCAAAAGCCCTTGGCGCCGATCATGCCATTAATTACAAAACAACTGACTTTGTAGAATATATGCAAGCAAATGAGCTTTTAGCAAATGCAATTGTAGATCCTGTATCGGGCAGTTATTTAAATAAAAATGCGGCTATTGCTGCCATGGATTGCCAAATTATTATGCTCGCTTTTTTAGATGGGCGTTTTGCTGAGGTTGATTTTGCAGCGCTACTACGCAAACGTATTTCGTTTCATGCATCAACACTTAGAAACCGTAGTATTGAGTTTAAACGCCAATTACGCGATGACTTAGTTGCCCGTTTTTACAATGATATTGCTACTAAAAAGTACGACTTTAACGTGTATAAAACACTACCGTGGAGCGATGCAAACGAAGCGCATGCTATTTTAGAGCGTAATGAAAATGCCGGTAAAGTGGTATTACTTGTAGAATAACCACCCAATGTAACACTGAGGCGTGGGTTGGCGTTGTTAATGCATGGCTCAGCTAATATAATTTAGTAAATATAAAATACGTACAAAACACACAAGGTTAAAAATGAACCCAATACTAGCAATACTTAAAGAGCACAATGTAAGCGACGAAAAAGTAAAAGCATTGTTCGAGGCCTTTACACAAAACCCAATGATGGCAATGGCATTAGTACAAGAGCTTGGTATTCCGCCTGAAAAACTACAGCAGTTAATGGCCGTGGTGATGACTCAGCCGCACTTAATTAAAGAAGCCACCGACGAACTAGGCCTAGACTTTGAAAAAGTAAAAGAAGCGAAAGACAAGCTAAACCAGCAATAAGCTTCACAAATTACTCCTTACCAAGGCATAAGCCTTGGTAATTCTACCTAAAATCACCACACTTTTTGTTACATTATTCATTGAACTGCTTGGTATTAAGCTAGTCATACTATTACTTATGATAGGTAGGGACTAGGTATGAAGCCACTTTATAAATTTTGGAAAAATAACCGTTCGTTAATTTTATTTATTGCGCTGATGAGCGTGTTTAGAAGCGCAGTTGCCGATTGGTATGAAGTACCTACAGGCTCGATGAAACCCACCATTTTAGAAGGCGACAGAATATTAACCGATAAAATGGCTTATGATATACGCATCCCTTTTACGCATATTCCTTTAGTTAAATTAGCCGACCCACAAACAGGCGATATTATTGTATTTGACTCACAAGCTGCTGATAACCGGTTAATTAAACGCGTAATTGGTGTGCCAGGCGATACGGTAGCGCTTTATAACAACGAGCTAGAAATTAATGGCGTTAAACTTAAATACAATAACTTGCAAAGCAATATTGACTCTTTAGATAAAATAGAAGATTTAAATGGCCACAAACACACGATTCGTGTTGCGCATACGCCTTCACAGCTATCGGGTTTTAATAAAATAACTATTCCTGAAGATTATTATTTAGCAATGGGTGATAACCGCGACCACAGTGCTGACTCGCGTGTTATTGGTTTAATCCCCCGCAGCGAACTACTTGGCAAAGCAGAGCGCATTATTGTGTCGCTTGATTACGACGATTATTACTTACCTCGTAAAAACCGCTTTTTAAAACCCTTACTTTAAGGCGGTTTTGGGCGCTAACCACACGCCCGATGTTAATCGCTTAGCTCTACAATTTTTTGCGCAATATTATAAAGCGAGCAGTGCGAGTCCATTGCTTGCTTTTGCAACTTTTTATGAGCTTGCTCTTCGCTAAGGCTTAGCTGCTCTATTAAAATATACTTTGCCTGATGTATTATTTTTTGCTCTGTTATTACTCGTTTAGCATCAACTAAAGCCTGGTTTATTTGCTTAATATGTTGGCTTTGCTCCATGATTAGGTCGTACATGCTTTTATTACTATTGAGTTTATTAGCAGCGGTATTTTGGGGGGTATTTTGTTTAAACGCGAGTTGCCCGTCGGTCATTGGCATGTATTGTTCTTCAAGACTGCTTATAACCTGTTTATTTGAATTTAAAGTGCGCTGAGCCTGAGCAATTTGCATTGCTGCAGAGTCAATAAGGTAGTCACTGAGGTTTTGCTCAATTTTGTGCATAATATCGATACGCGTTGTTGTTACCTCGTACCACACCTCACTAAGCTGAGAAAGCGGCTGCGCATTTTCGTCATCTAAATTTTGTAAAAGCCCCCGTAGCTGATCCACCTGCTTATTTACGGGGTGATCAGTTAAAGAGCGATAGCATTTTAATACGTGTTCGTCGGCATATTCGTTAAAAAACGTAAAGCTGTGGTGCTGTTGTTGAACAAAATGAGCAAGCTGTTGTTTTTGCTCCACGGTAAACTTACTTGATGCAAACGCTTGCGCGCCACAGGCACGTTCTTGTCCGGCGTATTCTTTACCTTGCATAAAATTAAAATATGCCACTAGCAATCGTGTAACGCGCGGGTCGCTGGCGCCATCGGCGGCTTCTAAAATTATATTTAGCAAACACGAAATAAGCTGCGTATACGATTGAGTTGCATGCACTGGGGTAATTTTTTGATTTGCTATTTGTTGTCGCAGATCTGGCAGCGCCTCTAACGATTGCAAACTATGGGTAATTAAATTGTACAAACGGGTGTGGCCCGTGTCGGCGTTATCGGTAATAAAGGTCGTTTTAATTGAGTGGTAAAACTGCGTTTGGGTTTGCTCTGTTAAGCTAATTTGTTGTTTTAACTGCGAGGCAAAACGTTTGCGATTAGAGGCTAAATAAATATTGCTCATGCCGCGCTCTTTTTGTAACTGATGTATAAAATCGCCCAGTTTAGTAAGCGATGCACAGCTTTTTTGAAGCTGTTTTAAGGCATGAATCTCTTGGTATTTTGCTGCTAATAAAAACTGTTTTGTGAGAGGATTGCTCGATAACATAGGACTTGTTCCACACTTTTTTGTATATAAAGTGCAACCACTGTTCCAATCATTTAAAAAATTTTCGATTGAATTTAAAATTAAATTAAAACAGCCGCTTAAAGCCATACTTGTTATTTGTTCCCATTTTAACTTATCTGTCCTTATTACAGGAATAAACCTTTTTGGTGCAAAAATAGTTGTTTTTGCACTCGATTGCGCCCTTCATGAACGAGGGGAAAAAAGTGTTTACTCTGTAAACTGCACAGAGCAAACACCAGAGGGGGAATTTATACGTTGCTACATTGCAGCAACGCTGGGCTGATAGCCATTTGATGATTTATTACCTCGCCAACCATAATTAGCGTAGGGCCCGTTAATGTGTGCACCGCACTCTCGCTAGTAATTTTCTCAAGCGTGCTGGTTATTATTTTTTGCTGGTTGGTGGTGGCATTTTCTATCAATGCGATAGGGGTTGTTTTAGGCCAGCCAACCGATTGCAAACCAGTACTTAATGCGTTTAAACGTCCTAAACCCATATAGACGACTAGCGTGGGGTTGTTAGAGCCTTGTACATAGGTGTAGTTGTGCCAATTAGGGAGTTTATTAGGATCGGCAAATTGCGCCGTTAAAAATGTAACACTTCGGGCCACATCGCGAGCAGTAAGCGGTATGCCGGTATAAGCCGAGGCTGCACACGCGGTGGTAACGCCCGGGACAATAGCAAAATTAATATTATGCTCTGATAGGGCGTTGGCTTCTTCATTAATACGCGCAAAAATACTCGGGTCGCCACCTTTTAAACGAACAACTTTAAACCCTTGTTGTGCGTATTTTACTAATAGGTCACTAATGGCAGCTTGTGGCATAGAGTGTTTACCTGTGCGTTTACCTACATACACTCGCTGCGCATGTTTAGGCAGTGTATTTAAAAGCGCTTCACTAACTAGGCTGTCGTACAATACCACGTCGGCTGCTGCAATCAGGCGCTGCGCTTTTACAGTTATAAGCTCAGCATCGCCCGGGCCTGCCCCTATTAAATACACGTGGCCGTTTTTTTGGTGTTTAGCTTTGTGCTTTGCATCTTGAGTGAGTTTATTAACAAACTTGTTTAGCCATGGGCTTTCAATACCCGAAAAATACGAAAGAACACTCATTTTATTGCTCCTTATGCTAACGCTGTAATGGCTTTTGGCTCAGCGCTAACAAAGACATTGCCATTGTCTATTTTGGCTTCAAATACGGGGAGCTGTATTGCCTCTGCTTCTAGGCACTCGCCGGTATTTAAACAAAAATGTTGCTTATACAAAGGGGAGGCCACTACTAATTTTCCATCAATAGAGCCAATAATGCCGCGCGATAGTACATTGGCTTTGCCTATCGGGTCGTAGTTGCTAATGGCTAACACAGGCTCACTATTTTGTGGAACATAAAATATGGCCACTTGCTGGTTGTTTACTAATGCGCATACGCCACTATTAGCAACTAGGTCGTCGGTTGTTCCAATTTTATGCCAATACATCAGCTTGCTCCTGCTCAATTTCCATTACGGGGATACGGTTTGTCGAATTTTGCTGGTTACGTTTTTCAGACTCAGTTGCGGGGCGAATTTGGTTGCGCTCTTGTACAAATAAAATATTGCTATCGGCATCTGGGCTATTAATAAATTGGCGGAACCGTTTTGAGGCCTCTGGACTTTCGACTGCTTTTTTCCATTCGCAGGCGTAAGTTTTAGTTATAAGCGCCATTTGGGTTTCAAGCTCATGGCAAATACCTAGGCTGTCGTCTATTACTACGCTTTTTAAATACTCTAACCCGCCCTCTAAATTTTCCATCCACACTGAGGTGCGCTGCAGTTTATCGGCGGTTTTAATGTAAAACATGATCACGCGGTCAATGTATTTAATGAGTGTTTCGGTATCTAAATCGGTAGCAAATAAATCAGCATGGCGCGGGCGCATACCGCCATTTCCACATACGTATAAGTTCCAGCCATTTTCGGTTGCTATTACGCCTATATCTTTGCTTTGTGCCTCAGCGCATTCGCGAGTACAACCCGATACGGCCATTTTAAATTTATGCGGGGCGCGTAAACCTTTGTAGCGGTTTTCAATCGCAATCGCGTGGCCAACACTGTCTTGAACGCCATAGCGACACCACGTACTGCCAACGCACGATTTAACAGTTCTGAGCGATTTACCATAAGCGTGACCGGTTTCAAAACCGGCTGCAATAAGTCTTTCCCAAATAATAGGGAGCTCTTCAAGGCGTGCGCCAAATAAGTCGATACGCTGCCCACCGGTTACTTTACAGTACAGGTTAAAGTCTTTGGCAACTTGGCCAATAACGATAAGTTTGTCGGGGGTAATTTCGCCACCCGCTATACGGGGAACGACAGAGTAAGAGCCATCTTTTTGCATATTTGCAAGGTAAGTGTCGTTGGTGTCTTGCAGGCCAACATGAGCGGGTTCTAAAATAAACTCATTCCACGTTGAAGCTAAAATAGAGGCCACTGCAGGTTTGCATATTTCACAGCCGTGATGACCGCTGCCATGTTTAGCGAGCAAATCATCAAAAGTTTTAATGCTTTCTACTTTTACTAAATGCAGTAACTCTTGGCGCGAAAAAGCAAAGTGTTCACACACATGGTTGTTAACTTCAACCCCACGGCTTTCAAGTTCACTGTCGACTACCGATTTTAATAATGCGGCACAACCACCACAGCCGCTGGCGGCTTTGGTACAAGCTTTAACTGCAGATAAATCGCATGAGCCGCCATCAATTGCACCCACAATGTCGCCTTTGCTTACATTGTGGCACGAACAAATAGTCGCAGTATCGGGCAGGGCATTTCCCGCTAAAACAGGCGCTCCTTCACTATCAGGTAAAATGAGGCACTCAGGGTGTGCGGGTAATTCCATGTCGTTTAACATGTACTGCAACAGTGTGTCGTAATCGCTAGTATCGCCAACAAGCACTGCGCCTAATAACTTGTTGCCTGCCTCATTTAAAATAATTTTTTTATAACAATCACGAATAGGATCTTGATAAATTAGCTCTTTGCAATCGGGGGTTTTAGCGTGGGCATCGCCAATTGAGCCTACCTCTACCCCGAGTAGCTTTAATTTTGTGCTCATATCGGCGCCTAAAAACTCAAGTTCGCCGCCTGTAAGTTGGCTTGCAACCACGCGAGCCATGTTATAACCCGGAGCAACTAGACCAAAAAGCTTTTTGTCCCACAAGGCACATTCGCCAATAGCATATATATCTGGGTTTGATGTCTGGCATTGGTTATTAATTACAATACCGCCACGTTGCCCTAATTCAAGTTCGGCTACTTTGCCAAGCTCATCGTATGGGCGAATACCGGCCGAAAACAAAATTAAGTCGGTTTCTAAAAACGTGTCATCTGAAAAATTTAATCTGTAACGGCTCGTTTCGCCTTTTACTATTTCGCTGGTGGCTTTAGCGGTATGCACGCTTACGCCCAATTTTTCAATTTTGTTTTTTAACAGCGTACCACCTTGTTCATCAAGTTGTACCGCCATAAGTTGGGGTGCAAACTCAACTACATGAGTATCAAGCCCAAGTTGCTTAATTGCATTGGCTGCTTCAAGCCCTAACAAGCCGCCACCTATCACTACGCCACTTTTACTTTGTGCAGCGCTAGCTTTTATTTGCTCTAAATCTTCTAGGGTACGGTAAACCAAGCAATGGGGTTGGTCATTCCCTTTAATTGGCGGCACAAACGGGTACGACCCTGTTGCTAAAATAAGTTTATCGTAACTAAATTTATCACCGGTTTGAGTGCTAACTACCTTGTTTGTTTTATCTATTTCATTAACCCACTGGTTAGTATGCACATTTATTTTTAACTGCTGATAATTATCAAAGGTGGTTAGGGCTAAATCGGCGGCTGTTTTACCATCAAACACGCTGGATAAGTAAACACGGTCATAAGCTAAATTTGCTTCTCCACACAGTACGGTAATGTGCGCGTCAGCGTCGCTTTGGCGCATTTGCTCTACAAAATGGTGCCCAACCATCCCATTACCAATAATGAGTATTTTTGTTGGTGTTTGCATTGGTATCCCCTCAATGACGGTTTAATTTAAAAACAAAAAAGCCCGCCACAGTTACAAATTAATGCAACTGCGAGCGGGCTTCTTTGCCTGTGGTCATAACAACCTAAATGTGTGTCGTTTTAATAACGAACGGTATGGTTATCATATAAGCAAAAACACGGCCATTTTTATAAGTGTTTGTTTTTTAATAGCTACATTACTTTTAAATGGTTTTACTTACGCATATTTGAGTTGTTTTGGTGCGGTGCCAGCACTATGGGAGTGCACAAAATGAGGCTACAATGTGGTGTTTAGTTAGCAAAAGTGCATTTGTGCCGTTAACTAATAACGAGGGGTAAGCGTTTAGGCTATAAATAAAAAATGCGCTTTGTTATTTTGAGATAAAAATAACAGTAAGCGCATTAATTCTGTAAAGCGGCTTTACTTGCTTTGTTTAGCCAGGGTTTCTACATCGGTATCTTCAACAGGTTTAAAGCTGCCCGTTGCTTCATCGTAGGTTTTAATTTCTGCAGATTCTATATCATATACCCAACCGTGTAGCTTAACTTGACCGGTTGCAATTTTTGCAGCCACAGCAGGGTGTGTTTTTATATGCTGTAGTTGTTGTACTACGTTTTCTTCAATTACTAAGCCTAGGTGGTCGTTATTGTTTAGCTCTGCGCAACCGCATTTTTCTTTTACAACTTCAGTTGCTACGCGGCTGTGGCCAAGCCACTCTTTAACGTGCGGTAAGCTTGATAAACCTTCAGTATTTATAGCGCCTTTCATTGCGCCACAATCCGAGTGCCCACAAATGATAATGTGCGATACGCCCAGTGCAGCCACCGCAAATTCAATTGAGGCTGTCATACCGCCGGTTTGATTACTATGTGGCGGGATAATATTGCCCGCGTTACGACAAATAAATAATTCACCGGGTTCAGTTTGAGTCACTAAGTTAGGATCGATACGCGAGTCGGCACAGGTGATAAATAACACTTCTGGGTTTTGACCATTGGCTAGTTTTTGAAACGCTGCTTTTTTTGATGGGTAAACTTCTTTTTGAAACTTAGCCACGCCCGAAATAATATGTTCCATGTACAACTCCTATTGGTGTAATTTAATCGTGTTATTTATAGCTTTATTCGCCTGACAAATTAGCGCCATTATAACTTTGTTCTTGTTTGTTTTGTACTATTACACTGTTTAATAAATTTCATACTCGCGAACAAAGGGCGACACACGTACATGCAGTGATTAGCGTATACATAAGCGTAGCTAGCAGAGGCTTCGAGTAAAATAAAAGGCGTTAAGTGGCGAAAAAGGTGGTTGAGGAAGTTAGTAGCTTAACTTGCTTTAAGTTTATGGGCTGATTTTAAGTTATACATGCGCTGATCCGCTAAGGTTAAACACTCAGTATGGCTTTGGCACTCATCGCTAGATGCTATGCCATAACTAATACCTGATTGGGGCCATTGCTGTTGAATAGTGCGATGTAATGCGGTGAGCTTTTGAGTAAGTGTGGTTTTTAGTTGGGGAAGGTGTGATTTGTTTTTGACTTTACATAACCAAATAAATTCATCGCCCCCGGTTCTAAATACGGTGCCGTCTTGCGCTAGATGCTGTGTCATTAATTTTGCAGCATTAATTAAAAACGCATCACCTTTGGCGTGCCCAAGCGCATCGTTTATTTTTTTTATTCCATCACAATCTATAAACACAATGATGTAAGCACTATGTGCAAGTTTAATCAGCTCATCATTTAATAGTAGTCGGTTGCCAACTTGGGTTAGAGGATCAAAGCGAGATTCATGTAACAAGGTACTAAATTCGTGCTGTTTTAACTTTAGCCACTCAGACAAAGAGAGCACAATACACACACAATCTATTGCTAAGGCTAACAGTACAAGTATTTCTGAAGAGGTCGCATTTATTAAATCAAAATGAAACGCAACGTATACTACTAATGACAGGCTATAGAGCATATTTCCAAATAAAAAATACTTGGCTCTAAAATCGTTCAGGCTAAGCATAGCAAACCCGGTGGTTAAGCTAAGCATAACCCATACAGCTGCTAAAAAGTGCGCGATATAAAACACTAAATAAAAGGGCATAAATAGGCTGCAGATACCGCATACAAATGCGCTAACGGTAAAGTATTTTAAAGCACTCCCAAGCTTATTGGCTTTTTCTTTATCGAAGTTAAACAGGTAGTAGGTAAATGCTGCTGCGCAACTTACAGCAAAGGCAAATAAATAAATACCTAAGTAATGTTTATTAAAAGAGGGGCTGGCATAAATTGTATTTACAGCGCCCGAAGCAAACGCCCAGCCAAGACCGTGCAAACCGACATACCCAGCACAAAACAAGGCCACTTTTTGCTTGACTCTTAAAAACATTACAAAGGCCATCATTGCTAAAGTAAGCATGATAGAAATAGCAATAAGGCTTAATGAGTTTATATAAAACTGATGATGCAAAAATGCACCTTCGCTTAAAATACTTAAATCAACCGGCGTTGGATAGTGTTTGGCTTCTAAATATATCCATAAATAGCCACTGCTTGGCGCATAGAAGGGCAGTTTAAATGCTTGTCCATGCATTAAAATAGCCGGTTGATTAACGTGTGACTGCGAAAAATCAGCAAGCTTAACTATATCCCCCTGTTCGGTTTGCCAATAGGCTAAACCAACGTCGATAAAGTTGGCTTGCGGCAGCACATACCAATCTCCAGTGGTGGGGTTATTTAGCGCAATTTTTGTTATTACAGCGCCACTTTTACCGAGCAGGTTACTCGTTTCACTAGCGTTTTTATAAGATGTAATTACTTGCTGTGCAGAAGGAGGTGCATTGAATGCTGTGACAGGGCGCCACAGGTTATCATCCTCTAGGGTAATGTTGTTATTAAGTGTATAAGCAGGTGTTAGCGGGCTAAACAAAGCACAGAAAAAGAATACTGTTAATATACCAACCCGCACCATACCTAAACTCACTTTAAAAACCCACTAAGCGATTATAATCAAATTGTAAACAAATAGTATATAAATCAAACAAAATTATCGCCTTTAAGTAATGGCTTAATTTGGCTTTAAATATCGAACTGCATTAATAAATAAGTAATACGAGGGCGTTTTTGTTTAAACGAATTTATAAACACCGCGGGTGTTTGCAGTATTAGTTAGGATTTAAAGTAGATAGTGCTCTAACCAACTGAGCTATGATTGAACTATTAATTGCTTAATTAAATTGATTCAGTGGAATGAATAAATTTGATACGACAGAGTGGATTCGAACAACTGATTTCGGCGAGGGCATAGAGAGCAGGTAGCGCGCTAACCAACTGAGCTACAGTGGTACAAGTAGTATCTTAATTATATTTATTCAGAGGGAGGAATAGTTTTGGTACGACTGAGTGGATTCGAACCACCGACCTCTACCATGTCAAGGTAGCGCTCTAACCAACTGAGCTACAGTCGTACAAATAGTATCTTAATTATATTTATTCAGAGGGAAGAATAAATTTGGTACGACCGAGTGGATTCGAACCACCGACCTCTACCATGTCAAGGTAGCGCTCTAACCAACTGAGCTACGGTCGTATTACCTAATTAAGATGCGATAAATTTAATTATCAGCGGCCGCTAATATATAGCGTGGTGAGTGGTGAATCAAGCAAGTTTGTTGCTTTTACGTTTATTTGCCGTTTTTTTATTCATATTGGGCTGATTTCACACGTTTTATAAAAGTTTTGCCACCAGGTAACGTGTTTTTTGGCTGAGCCTTTAAGCTGGTTTAGTAGATTGTTTTGTGAATCCAGCGCTATCAAAGTATTTATTTGCTTATTTGTTATGGCTTGGTCAAACCACAGTTGGTTATACAAAGGTAAAAGTGTTTCAAGGTAGCCTGCTAAATTAGCCTGATAAGGCTGTATTTCTTTAAGGAAATACTTTTGAAACACGTTACTGACGATATTGGCTACTTTTTTATTTTTTCCTGCTGGGCATATTTCATCGATGGATTGCGATTCGATAAATCGCGTGGCTGAATTATTAAACGCTATTTGCAGCCGTGCAGAATAAATGAGTAATTGGTTAAAACGGTACTTATTCAGCTGCTCTAACGCGTTAAAAATGTCTGCGGAGTTAATTTTTAAGTAGTGTTTATTGAGTATGTGTTGTTTTATGAGTGCAAGCTGCTGCATGGCCGCTACCGTGTCGCTAAACCCTGCCGGCGAGACAGAAAGCTCTGCGCTGCTAGCTTGCCACGTGTTTTTTAGCTCAAATTCGTTATACAACATTAAATTAAAGTAGTGGTTTAGTGTTTGCTCTTTATGTGTTTTTGCTTTTAACAGGGTTTTATAAACTGCTGAGTCAGGCTCAAGCGTGCTTAAGCACTGCTGTGCATTTTGCACAAACTCTATTTGATACTTTAAAACACCGGCATGTCCGGCCGTTTTACCAAGCTGATTGTTGTGCTCACTAATAAGTAAGCTGAGCTTACAATGGCTTAAGCTTGCAAGTTCAATCAAGCTAATGGTAGTGCTGTTTGAAAGCGTGTTAGGGGGTAAAAGCGGGCTAATAGCTTCAGGTTTACTTAAACCGGGGGCTTGGGTTTCAAGGGTATTACTTAAGCGTGCTACGTATGTTTGATAAGTGTTGCTGGGCGCTTTTGAACACCCAGCAAGCACGGCGCAACACACAGCTAATAAACAACTTAACCATGTTTTGCTTGGTATTAATGTTCGTGCATTTTTATACAAATGGCGCCTGCTTTAGTCGCTTATTAACGGTGAACATAAGCCATACAGCAGCAACGGTTAAACCAAAAATAATTCCTATCCAAAAACCGTGCGGCCCCATGGCGGGCACAATTAAATCTGTTCTTCCCAATACGTAGCCTAAAGCAAAACCGATTAACCAGTAAGATATAAACGTTATATACGATATAGGCTGCGTGTGTTTTAAACCTCTTAAAATGCCGTTCGCAGCGACTTGAAGTGCATCAGGTATTTGATAAATACATGCCAAAATCATAATTGAGGTCGCTAATGCAATAACGGCTGGGCTGTCGGTGTAAAGTTGGCTTATTAAATCGCGGCCAATAAAGGTTATAAAAGCTAAAAATAACGCAATAGCAATGGCTAATATGTAGCTGGTTGATATAGCAGTTTTTAATTGGCTTAAATGGTTTTGACCAAATAAATTACCAATACGAATACTAATGGCGATAGATAAGCTCAGTGGCATCATAAATAATAACGCGGTCACGCTTCCCGCAATTTGATGGCCCGACACAGCAACAGCACCTAAGTGTGCAATAAATAATGGTATACACGCAAATAGCGTAATTTCAAAAAAGGTGGCCAACGAAATAGGTATACCTAATTTTGTAATAACCCAAATGGTTTTAATATTGGGCTTTTCAAAATTTGCCAGCAGGGCTTTTGCATCGATTTTTTTACTAAACTGGCAATACGTTACTTGTGCAACAGCCATTACAGTTAGTACCAATGCCGTAGCAATGCCACAACCAGCGCCGCCGTAGGCTGGTAAGCCAAATAAACCATTTATAAAAATATAGTTAGCCGGAATATTAACGCCAAGGCCCAGTAAGCTGATATAAAAAGCGGGTTTTGTCATCCCCATGCCTTCGGTCATATTTCGATAAACGGTAAAAATTAAAAATCCAAAGGCTCCCCATTTCACAAAATGGATATAGTCGTACGCAAGGCTTGCGATAGCGGGGGTTGTATCGAGTTTTAAAATCACTATATCGGCTAGGTTGGCTATACCAAAACCAATTGCGCTTAAAATTGCGGTTAAATACAGAGCTTGCTGAAAATAGTGGCTAATGCCTTTTTTATCATTAGCGCCCGCAAATTGGGCAATAATACCGGTTAACGCGAGCAAAATACCTTGCAGTGCCAGTAATAACGGGTTCCATATACCGGTTGCAATCGACAGCGCAGCTAAATCTGTTGGACTTACTTGGCCTGCCATAATGGTGTCGACCACCGACATTAAAACGAGTGTTACTTGTGCTAAAAATACAGGTACGGCAAGGGTGATTAAACGTTTGGCTTCCCAGCTACTAAAGGTCATAAAAACAGCTATTTGATAAAACAGGGCGCAATTGTAATCGATTGTGTTTCAAATAAAAATCACTGTTGTGAATGATTTTACGAGTTGATACGTTAAACTAGCACTTTGTAATAATTTTAAGTGATTTTATGTTTACAGGAATCGTTCAAACTCAAGCTACTGTTGTATCTACCACGCATACCGAAGGGGTTTTACGTTTGGTTGTATCGGTAGGTGATGAATACGTTAAACATTTAGATTTAGGTGCCAGCATTGCCATTAATGGCTGTTGTTTAACAGTGGTTAAAGTTGAATTAAGTAACCACGATGTAGTGGCGCAAGTACATTTTGATGTAATTGATGAAACACTATTACTAACTAATTTAGGCAAGCTTGCACTAGGTAGTTTAGTTAATTATGAGCGCTCAGTAACCTTTGGTACTGAATTAGGTGGGCATATTGTATCGGGGCATATTCACTGCACTGCCCAAATCGGGCAAATAGTTAAGCAACAAAATAACTGTAAAATTCAGTTAAGCTTACCTACTAAATGGCAAAAGTATGTTCTGTATAAAGGCTTTGTAGCAATAAATGGCGCAAGTTTAACCGTGGGCGAAATTGACGAGCAGGGGTTTTGGTTACACCTGATCCCCGAAACGCTGGCTATTACAAATTTAGGTAACGCTCAAGTGGGTGATGAACTAAATATAGAAGTCGATCAGCAAACTTATACCATTATTAACACGGTAGAAAATTACTTACGCCACCAAGGCTAAAAAATTTGTTCATCGTCGCTGTCTATGTGTAACTCTAATTTTTTATGAGCATGGTCTATGTGCATGTTTAAATGAATAGGGTTACAACAGGCACTGCATTCTTCTACGTAGTCTTGATCCCCCATACTTGCGTCAATGTCTAGGTGTATGTGGTTGCCACAGTGTGGGCACGTGATACGTTGTGATAAAAAATCTTTCATAACCACTCCAATAGTACCAAGGTAAGAATTAACTTGTTGATACGCATTAATTAAGTTGTGCAGTTATACTAGCAACAACTTGATGGCTCAAAACTGAACTAAACAACAAGGTATTGAGCCTAAATAACATCCTTTTTAAATATAGTGCTGAAGCAACGATTATGACAGTTATTTTACGTCTTATGAGGCGTTATTATTTAAAGCGATAGCAGCTCATCAATATGCTGCTTAGCCTGAGTAAGATAGTGCCCTGCAAATATATTTGCGTGATTTAAAATAGGGTAAAGTTGGTATATTGCTTTGCGCTTTTTATAGTTTTCGCTTAATGGGTATTGCGCGTTATAGGCGTTATAAAAATCATCAGGTAAGGGGGCAAATAGCTCGCTCATTGCAATATCTACCTCACGGTCTCCGTAATAACATGCGGGATTAAATAAGGTCGGTACATTTTTAATAAAGCCCATATTTCCTCGCCAAAAGTCGCCATGTACTAAAGAGGGCTCCACAATATGGCTGTGCAATTGCTCTTTTACCAAATTAATTAATAGCTCATGCTCTACAAGCTGAATGCCTTTTTCGGCTAATAGTTGCAGTTGCCAGCCTATGCGCTCTTCTGCGTAAAATAAGTCCCATTTTTTATGCCACTGGTTTGGTTGCACGGTAGTGGCTAGGTAATTATCTACATCAAAGCCAAACATTGCTTGGTCGTGCTTTTGGTGCAGCATAGCCAGTTGTTTACCCATATCGTGCCAATGCGTGTGGGGCTGTTTATCAAGTACTAACCATTCAAGTACAATAAACGAAAATTCAATATTAGCACCTGTTACAATGCAGTCGGGCACCATAAAAACACTATTTTGGGTGAGCTGCTTAAGTCCTATCGCTTCGCTTTCTAGACGATCTAGTTCGCTTTTAAGGGCAATTTTAACCAGGTAATTGTGCTTTCCATCGGTTAGTTGATAGAGTTTATCGGTATTTGTACTTTGCAGCTGACGTTTGTAAGTATGTTTAAAGTCATAATGAATGGCTTGGCTAATGTGCTCGTTTACTGTTTTCCACATATCAATTGCTCGCCTTTTAAACAGATACTTAAACTATGGCAAAAAAGTATTAATTTAACAAACTAATCGTTGTAAAATTAACGATATAAAAAATGCTAATGGAGTAACAATGAACAAAAGTTTTATCACCAATTTGCTCGCTGTCTTGTGCGTAGTTATAGGCTACTTTTTTAACCACGCTATTGTGTTATCGGTGGGGTTATTTGCGCTATCTGGTGCTGTCACAAACTTATTGGCTGTTCATATGTTATTTGAAAAAGTACCTTTACTATACGGCTCGGGTGTTATTGCTCTAAAATTTGAAAGTTTTAAAGTGGCTATTCGTAATTTAATTTTGACTGAGTTTTTCTCTGAGCAAAAAATTAATAACCTACTTAGCAAAGCGCAACCTAATATCGACTTTGAAGGCATTATTACTAAGGTTGATTTAAACCCTGCATTCGACAACCTACTTCAAGTAATAGAGCAATCTCAGTTTGGCAGTATGTTAGGTATGTTTGGTGGCACAGCGGCTATAGAGCCAATGCGAGAAAAGTTTATTGAAAAAATGCAGCTATCACTTGCGCAAATTAGCCAAACAGACGATTTTAAAGTGCTAGTAAACGATACGTTATCGCAAGGAAATAGTGCACAAAGCTTACATGCTACGGTACTTAAATTAGTTGATGAGCGCTTAAATGAACTCACCCCTAAAATGGTTAAAGACATTATTCAAACTATGATACGTGAGCATTTAGGTTGGCTAGTAGTATGGGGCGGTGTGTTTGGCGGTTTATTTGGTTTAATTGCGGCCATTATTTAATAAATTAAGCCTGCTTACAAAGCTGGCTTAATTTTGTGTTAACGCCATACTATTTTGGCCCTGTGATGATTACTTTTTCTGGGTTGTACGATTTAGCTAAATCTTTAATTGATGTGCGAGTACTGGTATCAATATTTAAATAATTTGCGCTTTTATCAAGATTATACAAAGTAACAAAGTCTCCCATTGATAAGTTATTACAGTGCAGCTTTTTGCTCATTACCACTTTGCTTATATTTAAATCCCGTGACGCTTTACGTACTACGTACGATTTATTAGCTGCAATAGCCATACAAGCCTGTGTACCTGGCGATGAATCGGCCGCGACAAATTGGGTGGCTAATGCTGGTTTTGCAATTAGTAAAAAAGCGCCTAGTACCATAGTTGTGCATAAAGTAGCTTTTAACGTGTTCATAATTAGTCCTCATTGTTTGTGGTTCAGCTTTATTATTGAGCGATTCAAACTAAAAAGCTGTTAACCAAACGCAACAAGGTGTAAGCAGGTATGTTTAAAAATACACACTTAAGCTAGGTGACTGAATTTAAGCCCTAATAAATGTGTTTTTTGACACACTTAGGCAAAATTATTTTATAGCTACTGACATATTTTCTCAGCCTGCTATTATCGCCCCCATTATTTACGCGCTTAATTTTTAGGAGAACCAGTGAGCAAAACGTTAGCCAGCTATTACCAGCAAGCGTATGCCTGCGAACACAAGCATTTTAACCAATGTTTTTATTGTGGATGCGAAGCCACAGAGCGCGATCATTGCCCGCCGTTACATATGCTGCAGAGCATTATTGATTTAGGCGAAGAGGCCGACTTTGTCTCTATTGCCGCGTGTTATGAGTGCCATGCCTTATTGCATAATGAAAGGCTAATGACGATAGATGAGCGTTTTACAAAACTTAAAAAAAAGCTCTCTAATAAGTACGCTAAGGCGCTGCGTGTTTATAACATGTGGGAAGAAAACGAATTAAGCGAAATGAGTGACGAATTTGCGCACAGCATTCAAGCGGGTATGAAATTAGGTAAAGAGGCATCTGAGCGTTTAGCGTTTACAGGGTTTACGTATGCCACCGAAGAAGCCCGCGTGACCGTACGCGAAAAAACCAAAGAGTTTGATGTAGAAGGCACCGTTTTTACCGACTTTAAAGAGGCATTAAATTACTGTATTAACGTACTTAAAGTTCATAAAAGTGACTTTTATAAAATATTGGTAGAGGATTATAACGGCGACTTTAATAGGGCACTTAGCCAGTATCGTCATCGCCATGATAAAGTAACAGCAGCAAGCGATGGCAATACATTAATTAAGGATTTTGCTAAGCAACATAAGCAAAACTCAGACTTTGTAACTCGCACAGTAAAACACTTTATAAACAAAGACCCATCGCTTACAACCGAAGGCGCACTTGAAAAGCTGTATAACAATTATATAAAAAAATAATTACAGCCGTTTAACTCATTTAATCGCTTTTTTACCTGTTTTTTTAGCTTTATTACGCCGCTTTAGCTAAAGTAGCAAAAAAACAGGAGAACCTAACAACATGCAAAAATTTGCTCCCTCATTGTTAGCAGTTGGTTTAGCTGCTGCCCTTGTTGGCTGTCAAGAAAACGGCCCACAAGATGCAAAAATCACCATTAATAAAAACCCATACCCAAGCACCTACACACCGCTTGCAAGTAAAAGCACATTAATTACCAATGCAACAGTACTAACTGGCACTGGCGAGCGCTTAGATGACGCCGATGTGTTACTTGTTGATGGTAAAGTACAACAAGTAGGTAAAGACTTATCGGCCAATGCAGATGCAACCATTGATGCACAGGGCAAATGGGTTACCCCAGGTATTATTGACGTACACTCTCACTTAGGTGCTTACCCAAGCCCATCGGTTGAGTCTCATCAAGATGGAAACGAAATGACCAGCCCAAATACTGCTGAGGTGTGGGTAGAGCATTCTGTATGGCCTCAAGATCCTGGCTTTAACCGCGCGCGCGAAGGCGGTATTACTTCACTACAAATTTTACCAGGCTCAGCTAACTTATTTGGTGGCCGTGGCGTAACACTTAAAAACATTCCTGCGCATACCATGCAAGCAATGAAATTTCCTGATGCGCCTAATGGCTTAAAAATGGCCTGTGGTGAAAACCCAAAACGGGTATATGGTCGCCAAGGTACTTTGCCTTCAACCCGTATGGGTAACATGGCCGGTTACCGTATGGCATGGGCAGAAACACAAGAGTACAAACGTGCATGGGATAAGTACGACGCTGATTATGAAGCAGGTTTAAACCCAGAAGCACCAGTTCGCGATATTAAGCACGATACTCTTCGCGCGGTAATTGAAGGTGAAGTGTTAATTCATAATCACTGTTATAAAGCTGAAGAAATGGCGATGATGATCGACCTTTCAAAAGAATTTGGCTATCACGCAGGTACGTTCCATCACGGTGTAGAAGCTTATAAAATTGCAGATTTATTAGCTGAAAATGGTTCGTGTGCTGCACTTTGGCCAGATTGGTGGGGCTTTAAAATGGAAGCCTACGACATGGTTCAAGAAAACGTAGCTATTGTTGATGCGGTAAAAAATTCGTGCGCCATTGTGCATTCTGACTCAGACACCACTATTCAGCGCTTAAACCAAGAAGCGGGTAAAGTAATGTACCGTGCAAACGAAAATGGGTTTGATATTTCGGAGCAGCACGCGATTAAGTGGATCACCTCAAACGCGGCTAAATCATTAGGTATTGAAGATAAAACGGGTTCGCTTGAAGCAGGTAAGCAAGGCGATGTGGTTATTTGGAACCAAAACCCATTTAGCGTTTACGCAAAAGCTGAACAAGTATTTATTGATGGCGCAAAAGTTTACGATAGAAACGATAGCGCATTTCAAGCACAAAGTGATTTTATGTTAGGCCAACAATAAGGAGCCCAGAATGAAAAATTTATCACGTTCGTTTTCGCTATCTCTGGTTGCTGCCGGACTATTAGCCTCAGGTGCAGCCAATGCACAATCGCTTGCTATTATTAATGCCACGCTGCATACGGCAACCGAGCAAGGCGTTTTAGAAAACGCCAGCATTGTTATGGATAACGGTAAAATTACCGCTATTAATCCACAGCAAGTACAAGCAGATAAAGTTATTGATGCAAATGGGCAAATTGTAACCCCAGGTTTTATTGCTAGCATTAATCAACTTGGCTTAGTGGAAGTAAGTGCAGTTGCAGGCTCACGCGATGCAGGCGAAGAAAAAGCAGGCATTGATTTTGATGTAAGCCTTGCTTATAACGCTCACTCAAGCCTTATCGCGTATGCACGTAAAGGCGGTGTAACCCGCGATGTAATTACCCCGCATGGTGGCGATAGTATTTTTTCGGGCCTAGCAAGTGTGGTTGATTTAAGCGGTGATTTACAAGGCGACATACAAAAACAAGCTGCATTAGTGGTTTATTTAGGTGAGCGCAGTAAGGGCTCGCGCGCATTTACATTGCAAACGCTAATTAATAAGCTTGAAGAGCACCAAACAAAAGCAGCTAAAAAGCCTAAAAAAGACGACGACAGCACCCCAAGTACTGAAGATAAAGTAATGGTTAAAGTACTTAGCGGCGATATGCCACTTGTAGTGGGCGTATCTCGTGCGGCTGATATTATTGAGCTACTTAAAGTTAAAGAGCGATTTGGTATTAATTTGGTACTCAATGGCGCACAAGATGCTGTTGTTGTTAAAGAGCAGATTGCTAAAGCGCAAGTACCAGTAATTATGAGTGCTATGGATAGCTTACCTTCAAGCTTTGACTCTTTACATGCCAGTTTAGATAACGCAGCCGCGCTTGAAAAAGCTGGGGTAAAAGTTATTTTAACAGTGGGCGGCGATGCCAGTCATAATATTTATCAACTTCGATTTGATGCCGGTAATGCAGTTTCGTACGGCATGAGCCAGCAAGGTGCACTTAATGCTGTTACATCTAATGTAGCCGACGTATTTGGCATAAATGCAGGTAGCCTTGAAGTAGGTAAAGCTGCCGATGTGGTTGTATGGAGTAACGACCCATTTGAGCTAAGTAGCCATGTAAGTAAAATGATTATTAACGGTGAAGAAGTATCTACGCAGTCGCGCCAAGATAAACTGCGTGAGCGCTATACTACTGAATCATCTATGCCGCGTGCATATACAAAATAATTAATATAGCTTTAATTATCCAAAATTCAGGTTAATTATTAAAGGCCGCTACTTTAAAGTTAAAGTAGCGGCCTTTTTATATAAAATAAAGACACAAAAAAACCGCTTACTTTAAACGTAAGCGGTTTTTTAATTTAATCTAAAATTATACTAATTTAGATAAAATTTCGTTAAACGTTGCACTTGGGCGCATTGCTTTAAACGCTGCATCATCATTTGGTTGGAAGTAACCACCAATATCCATTGAAGGACCTTGCGCATCGTTAAGCTCGCTTACGATTTGCTCTTTTTGCGTTTCTAAATCGCTCGCAATTTGTGTAAATTGCGCTTTAAGCTCGCTGTCTTCGTCTTGCTTAGCCAGCTCTTGTGCCCAGAATAAAGATAAGAAGAAGTGAGAACCACGGTTATCAATTTCTTTTACTTTACGTGAAGGCGACTTGTTTTCAGCTAAGAACGTACCTGTTGCTTTATCTAGTGTGTCAGCAAGTACTTGTGCTTTTTTGTTGCCTGTATTCACGCTTAGGTGCTCAAGCGAAGCCGCTAGTGCTAAAAACTCGCCTAACGAATCCCAACGTAAGTGGTTTTCTTTTTCGAACTGTTGAACATGCTTAGGTGCTGAACCACCTGCGCCAGTTTCAAATAAGCCACCACCGTTCATTAGTGGCACAATAGAAAGCATTTTAGCACTGGTACCCAGCTCTAAAATTGGGAATAAATCTGTTAGGTAGTCACGTAATACGTTACCCGTTACAGAGATAGTGTCTTTACCTTCTTTAATACGCGCTAATGAGAATAAAGTTGCTTCAAGCGGTGCTAAAATTTGAATGTCTAGGCCATCAGTGTCGTGATCTGGTAAGTATTTGTTTACCTTTTTAATAAGCTCTGCATCGTGAGCACGGTTTTCATCTAACCAGAAAATAGCTGGTACGCCCGTCGCACGTGCGCGGTTTACAGCAAGCTTAACCCAATCTTGGATTGGTGCGTCTTTAACCTGACACATTCTCCAAATATCGCCTTGCTCAACAGTGTGCTCAAGTAATGTTGTGCCATTTGCATCAACAACACGAATAGAACCATCCGCTTTTGCTTCAAACGTTTTATCGTGAGAACCGTATTCTTCTGCTTTTTGAGCCATTAGGCCTACGTTTGGTACGCTACCCATAGTGGTAGGATCGAACGCGCCGTTTTCTTTACAAAAATCAATTGTAGCTTGGTAAACGCTTGAGTAGCTACGATCTGGGATCACAAAGCTAGTGTCTTGTAGTTTACCGTCGTTGTTCCACATTTGACCGCTTGAACGAATGGCAGCAGGCATAGACGCATCAATGATCACATCGCTTGGAACGTGTAAGTTAGTAATACCACGGTCAGAATCAACCATTGCAATAGCAGGACGCTCAGCGTAAACCGCTTGAATGTCTGCTTCAATTTCTTCGCGCTTAGCATCATCTAATGTTTGAATTTTAGAATAAACGTCGCCTAAACCGTTATTTACATCAACACCTAGCTCTTCAAAAAGCTCGCCGTGTTTAGCAAATACGTCTTTGTAGAAAACTTTTACCGCATGACCAAAAATAATAGGGTCAGATACTTTCATCATTGTCGCTTTCATGTGAAGCGAAAATAATACGCCTTTTTCTTTAGCTGCATCAATTTCTGCTGCTAAAAACGCTTGTAGTTTAGCTGCGCTAATGCGCGATGCATCAATTACTTCGCCAGCAATTAGCGGCGTGCTTTGTTTAAGTACAGTCACATCACCATTAGTCGCTACGTGCTCAATACGTACATCAGTTGCTGCATCAACAGTGACAGATTGCTCAGAACCAAAGAAGTCACCTTCGCTCATGCTTGCAACGTATGATTGTGAGTCTTTGCTCCACGCACCCATTGAATGAGGGTTATTGCGTGCATATTCTTTAACAGAACCTGGTGCACGGCGATCTGAATTACCTTCACGCAATACTGGGTTTACAGCACTGCCTTTAATTTTGTCGTAAGTTGCTTTAATTTTAGCTTCTTCATCATTTTTAGGCTCAGCAGGGTACTCTGGGAGTGCGTAGCCTTTTTCTTGAAGCTCTTTAATGACAGCGCGTAATTGCGGTACAGACGCACTGATATTTGGTAATTTGATGATGTTTGCTTCTGGTGTTTTTGCAAGTTCGCCAAGCTCTGCAAGCGCATCGCCGATGCGTTGCTCTTCAGTAAGGTAATCAGCGAAGTTTGCAATTACACGACCTGCTAATGAGATATCGCGAGTTTCAACTTCAACACCTGCCGCATTTGTATAGGCTTGGATAATTGGTAGCAACGAGTAGGTTGCTAGCGCCGGAGCTTCGTCCGTTTTAGTGTAGATAATTTTTGATGTCATCATCATTCCTAGATAGTAGGCCGCAGTGGCCGTATTCAACAATGCAAAGAAACTCATTAGCGCATGGTTGCGTTAACAAGCAGTTTGTTAGGTGTCGGTACTCTTAATATGCCAAAGAGGCAGAATAGTCACACCTGACTAACTGATTTTTATAGGTTGCAAAGTACACGTATTTTAGCCGCGTAAAAGCATAAGCTAAAATGTAACCGCGTAATTTAGCAACAAGAGTGTAACAAGCTTGTTTAAAAAGGGCTAGCGCTTGCGCTTTTGAACAGCCTTAATTAGCAGGTAACTGTTAGAACATTGGGGTATATAAAATAAAATCAAGGAAAAGGGTTGAATTTAGCGTGTACAGGAGCAATTTAGTAATAAGAAGAGAGTTGAGTGGTAAGTGGGGAATTAAGCGAGGATCTAAATTAGGTCGCTCGCTTTAGTCGAACAAATTTTTGATCACTCTAAAATATCGCCGTTAGGCGCAATGTTTTTAGCGTGTAAGCCCTTAGGGCCTTGTTCTAGCTCGAATGTTACATCCTGACCAGCTTTAAGTGTCTTATAACCGTCCATTACAATCGTTGAGTAATGAGCGAAAATATCATTCTCGCAGCCGTCTTCTACGATGAAACCAAAACCTTTGGCGTTATTGAACCATTTGACTTTACCACAAGCCATACTTCTACATCCTTCTATAAGTTGACTAATTTAGTTATTCTAAACCGTATAATTTGCTAGACTGACTAAGGATTAATCAATCTACTTCTGACTGTAGTTTATTTGGCCAGTCAGTCAAGTGTTTTGTGGTATTTTTTTAACATTTAATTTATTTTTTATTCAAGTTTGCTTGAGTTCTAAAGACAAGACTATATTTAATTATGAGTGGTATGAAAGATTCAGGTGTCATCGACACAGTTCGCGATAGTGAAAAGCAAAAGCTGCAGCCACCGCGAAAATACAAAGTTGTTTTAAATAACGACGACTACACGCCAATGGACTTTGTAATAGAAGTTCTAATGACGTTTTTCAATATGGATAGCGATAGAGCAACTGATGTGATGCTACAAGTTCACGAAAAAGGTAAAGGGATATGCGGTGTATTTAGCGCCGATGTAGCCCATACCAAAGCGGAACAAGTTAACCGTTATGCACGGGATAACGAGCATCCACTGCTTTGTAGTTGTGAGCAGGAATAAATACCAATTAGGTGATCAATCATCTCATTGTTGTGGTATAAAATAATTATCTCAGTAAGGGGTTGCCAATGCTAAACAAAGACTTAGAACTAACGTTAAATGCCGCGTTTCGTGAAGCGCGTACACGCCGCCATGAGTTTATGACGGTAGAACACCTTTTACTTGCGCTTTTAGATAACCCTTCAGCAGGCGAAGCGCTAAACGCCTGCGGTGTTGATATTTCTGGTTTAAAAACCGAACTATTAGAATTCATAGACGAAACCACACCGGTTATTCCCGATTTAGAAGAAGAACGCGAAACCCAACCAACACTGGGCTTTCAACGCGTGCTTCAACGTGCGGTTTTTCATGTTCAATCATCTGGTAAAAACGAAGTTACAGGCGTTAACGTGCTCGTTGCTATTTTTTCTGAACAAGAAAGCCAAGCGGTTTATTTACTTAAGAAAAGCGATATTTCTCGCTTAGATATAGTGAATTTTATTTCTCATGGTATTTCTAAAACGGATGATGAGTTAGGAGATGACACTGACGATATTCATGAAGAAGTACAAGAGGTTCAAAACGAAGAGGCAAGTAAGTTAGATAGCTTTACCACTAATCTAAATGCCCAAGCCAAAGACGGTAATATTGACCCATTAGTAGGGCGCGACAGCGAAGTAGAGCGCACCGTGCAGGTTTTATGTCGCCGTAAAAAGAATAACCCACTGCTTGTTGGTGAAGCAGGGGTAGGTAAAACAGCCATTGCAGAGGGCCTTGCGTACCGCATTGTTAATGAGCAAGTGCCTGAAGTAATTGCCGATGCTGTTGTTTACTCGCTTGATATGGGCGCATTACTTGCCGGTACAAAGTACCGCGGCGACTTTGAAAAACGCTTTAAGAGCTTATTAAAAGAGTTACAAGCAAAACCTAATTCAATTTTATTTATTGATGAAATACACACTATTATTGGTGCAGGTGCTGCATCGGGTGGTGTTATGGATGCCTCTAACTTACTTAAACCGCTGCTTTCAAGCGGGCAGTTACGTTGTATGGGCTCAACCACTTACAATGAATACAAAAATATATTTGAAAAAGACCGTGCGTTAGTGCGTCGTTTCCAAAAAATTGATGTACTTGAACCAAGTGTGGCCGATACCACTAAAATTTTAAATGGTTTAAAAGAGCGTTATGAAGAACACCATGGTATTCGTTACACGCAAAAAGCGTTAAAAGCAGCTGCTGAACTAAGTGCTAAATACATTAATGAGCGTCATTTACCTGATAAAGCCATTGATGTAATAGATGAAGCCGGTGCCAACCAACGTTTGCAGCCAAGCTCTAAGCGCAAAAAAACCATTGGTGTATCAGATATTGAATCGATTATTGCTAAAATGGCGCGTATTCCAGCTCAAAGCGTGTCATCGACCGATAAAGAAACGCTTAAAAATCTTGATCGTAATCTTAAAATGTTGGTGTTTGGGCAAGATCAGTCTATCGATGCGTTAACATCTGCGATTCGTTTATCTCGCTCTGGGCTTGCAAACGAAGATAAGCCAGTGGGCTCGTTCTTATTTGCGGGGCCAACGGGTGTAGGTAAAACCGAGGTTACTAAACAGCTTGCTAAATGTATGGGCGTTGAGTTTATCCGCTTTGATATGTCAGAGTACGTTGAGCGCCATGCAGTAAGCCGTTTAATTGGTGCGCCTCCGGGGTATGTTGGTTTTGAACAAGGCGGCTTACTTACCGAAGCCGTTATTAAAAACCCGCATGCAGTTGTATTATTGGATGAAATTGAAAAAGCCCATCCAGATATTTACAACATACTACTGCAAGTAATGGATCACGGTACGTTAACCGATAACAATGGTCGTAAAGCTGACTTTAGAAACGTGGTGGTGGTTATGACAACCAATGCCGGCGTTCAAGAAACCACACGTAAATCGATTGGCTTTACCGAGCAAGATCATACGCACGATGCAATGAGTGAAATTAACAAGGTATTTTCACCTGAATTTAGAAACCGCTTAGATAATATTATTTGGTTTAACCACCTTGAAAAAGACGTTATCTTGCAAGTGGTCGATAAATTTGTAGTTGAGCTGCAAGCACAATTAGATAAGAAGTCAGTTAACCTTGAGCTGACCTCTAAGGCCCGAGAGTGGTTGGCAGATAAAGGCTACGATAAAGCAATGGGTGCACGTCCAATGGCTCGTGTTATTCAAGATGAGCTTAAAAAGCCATTGGCTAACGAAATACTCTTTGGTGAACTGGTTGATGGCGGTACTGTTAAAGTATCAGTTAAAGATAAGAAAATTAACTTTGACTATGAAAGTAATTTAACACCCGCTTAAATAAGTGTATTCACTTATAGTACCCATCCGCAAAATAAATACCTTAATTATGCGGATGGGTATATAAACTAGCCTACGCGATATGCGTGGGCTTTTTTGTGCTTTTTTATAGGCAACAAAAAACCCAGCAAAAGCTGGGTTTTTTGTTTATTAAATGTAATTGCTAGTCAGTACCATCAATTACATTTAATAAACGCTTTAAGCTAGTTATTCACTAGCCAAAAACTAAATCTCGTTTACGCACTTAGCGAGCACGGAATACGATACGTCCTTTCGATAAATCGTAAGGAGTCATTTCTACCGTTACTTTATCGCCGGTTAAAATACGGATATAGTTTTTGCGCATTTTACCTGAAATATGAGCCACAACTACGTGACCATTTTCTAGCTCAACTCGGAACATTGTATTTGGTAAAGTATCAAGGACTGTCCCTTGCATTTCGATTACGTCTTCTTTCGCCATGTTTAGCGTAACACCTCTTTAATAGTTAAACGCTGCAGATTTTGCCCAAAATACGCCAATAAGTAAAGGCGCAGCGGGCATTTTTGCAAATTAAATAGCCAACCACTGGTCATTAACGTGTTTTTGCGCGGGTAAAAACTGAGTTTTGTATTTCATTTTGGTGCATTCATCAATTTGGTAGCCCAAATACACAAATTCTTTATTTTGCTGCTTAGCAAATTCGAGCTGCTGTAATATCATCACAGTCCCTAAACTGTAGTGTTCAAAGTCGGGATCGAAAAACGTATAAATAGCCGAAACAGCGTTATCCATGCAATCTGTTACGGCCACTGCAACTAAAGTGTCTTGGTGCCAAAGCTCAATAAACGTTATTTCTAACCAGCTACAAAATAAAAAGCTTTGAAACTGTTCTAAATTAGGCGGAAACATAGTGCCATCGCTGTGGCGCATTGAAATGTATTTACTATAAAGTGGGTAATATTCTTCGCGCTTAGCGTGTGTGTATTTAACTTCAAAGTTTGCTTTTACTTTATTTAGTTTTCTTTTTTGTGACTTTGAAGGGGTAAACTCTTGGGCTAACACGCGCACCGAGTTACAGGCGCTACACCAAGGGCAGTGCGGTCGATAAATTTGATTACCACTGCGCCTAAAACCGAGCGATAAAAGCATCTCAAATTTATGCGTGCTGTAACAGGTTGGGTCAAGTATTACCAATAATTGCTCTTGCCTGTCAGGTAAATAGCTACAAGCAAACTCTTGGCTAAGGCCAACGCGTGCAGGAATGTGTTCACTCATAAATTGCTGTTAACTCCTGTGGTTGCCACATGGTTGAGTTGAGGGTGTAAGCATTTGCTCGTTTAAGTTTAGTCAAAAATTCTGAGCGAGGGATCACTTTTGCGCCTAAAGAGGTTAAATATGGGTTTTCTAGTTGGCAGTCAATAAAATGTGCGTTATGGCGTTTTAACCAATTAACTAACGCCCACATGGCCAGTTTTGAGCAATTAGTTTGATGATGAAACATCGACTCGCCACAAAAAACGCCATTTTGCATAATGCCATACAGCCCACCGGCAAGTTCGCCGTTTTGCCATACTTCAACACTATGCGCAATATTAGCGTCATGTGCAGCAATATAAGCGCTTAACATATCGTTTGTTATCCATGTGCCTTCGGTGTCTATACGTTGCTCACAGCACGCTTCTATCACCTCAGCAAAAGCATTGTTAACAGTTACTTTAACAGGGTGCTTTTTTAAATGTTTACGCAAGCTTTTACTTATATGAAAGTCATTTAGCTCTACAATGCCGCGTTCACTTGGCGACCACCACATAATGGGCTCACCTTCGCTAAACCACGGGAAAATACCCATTTTATAGGCATTACTTAAGCGCTTTACAGATAAATCGCCGCCTATGGCAAGCAGTCCATCGGGGGAGGTAAGTGCATATTCGGGATTTGGAAATGCTATATCGGTTTCACTTAGTTGGTATAGCTGGTTTCTCATATAGGGCTTAACTTATTAATTATCATTAAAGTGTAACTATATTTTAGGCATAAAAAAAGGCTGAACTAACAGCCTTTATTAATTTTGTAGCGTTTATAGGTTATCTAAGAAACGCTCTGCATCTAGGGCTGCCATACAGCCTGTACCTGCAGACGTAATTGCTTGACGGTAAATATGATCAGACACATCACCTGCGGCAAATACGCCAGGTACGCTTGTTTGTGTAGCGTTACCGTTAAGACCAGACTCAACCACTAAATAGCCGTCTTTCATTTCTAGTTGGCCTTCAAACATGTCGGTGTTTGGCTTATGGCCGATAGCAATAAACACACCCGCTAAATCAAGCTCTTCGGTAGCATCAGATTGTGTATCTTTAATGCGTACGCCAGTTACACCCATGTCATCGCCAAGTACTTCGTCTAGCGTACGGTTGTAGTGCATTACTACGTTACCATTTTGTGCTTTTTCGTTAAGGCGATCAGCAAGAATTTTTTCACTGCGGAAGCTATCACGACGGTGAATAACGTGTACTTCATCCGCAATGTTAGATAAGTAAAGCGCTTCTTCTACAGCAGTGTTACCACCACCTACAACGGCAACTTTACGCCCTTTATAGAAAAAACCATCACATGTAGCACATGCAGATACACCACGACCTTGAAAATTAGTCTCAGACTCTAAGCCTAAGTATTTAGCCGATGCACCAGTGGCAATAATTAATGCATCACATGTGTAAGTACCTTGGTCGCCAGTAAGCGTGAACGGGCGCTTAGACACATCTACTTTATTAATGTGGTCAAACACAATTTCCGTTTCAAAGCGCTCAGCGTGCTCTTTCATACGGTCCATTAATGCAGGGCCTGTTAAACCGTGCGCATCGCCTGGCCAGTTTTCAACTTCAGTTGTGGTCGTTAATTGGCCACCTTGTTGAATGCCGGTAATTAAAACGGGGTTTAAATTTGCACGTGCGGCGTATACTGCGGCAGTGTAACCCGCAGGGCCAGAGCCTAAAATTAGTAACTTAGAGTGTTTTGCTTCAGTCATGATCTTTTCCTAAACGTTTAATACTGAACTTAATGGCTTCGATTCTAAGAAAAACAAGGCACAAGTAAACAAATTATGTGAATATTTTTTTCTGACAAAATTAAAAGCTGTGCAATATTATGTACTGACTTTGTCTTGAACGATAAAAAAGCCCGCGTAAAGGCTAAAAAACAAACAGATGAGCAACAAAGCTTCGTTAATTCATGACCCGTTAGTATTTTTTTGATATGTTTTACCTAATTTTATTTGTCACTGATAGATTATGTGACCTTAGTGAATAGGCAACTATGTTATTTTGGCAGGAAAAACCCGCATTTGGGTTGACTTCAAAAGACGTTAACGTCTTAACCAACGCACAAGAGTACCGTACGCAATTGCTACGTTTAATTAGCAATGCAAAAAAAAGAATCTACATTACGGCACTTTATTTACAAGATGACGAAGCAGGGCGCGAAATACTGGAAGCGCTGCATCGTGTGTCGTTGGCAAACCCCAACCTTGAAATAAAAGTGTTGGTTGATTTTCATCGTGCTCAACGTGGTCTTATTGGTGCAAAAAAATCAGACGGTAACGCAAGTTTATATTGTGACTATTTAGAAAAATTTAAATCAAATGTACAAGTTTACGGTGTGCCAGTTAAAGCCAAAGAGTTGTTTGGTGTGTTACACCTTAAAGGTTTTGTTGTAGATGATACTTTATTATACAGCGGCGCCAGCTTAAATAACGTGTACTTACAATACAACGAACGCTACAGGCTCGACCGTTACTTTTTAGTTGACCAAGCAGCACTGTGCGACTCGGTGGTTGATTTTATTGAGTCTAAGCTAATAGGCTCGCAAGCCGTGCCACGTATTGATACACGCCCGCTTAAGCGCTTAATAGACTTTAAATTTGAACAAAAGCAATTAATGCGCGAGCTAAAGTCGGCCAGTTATGCAAACCCAACTAAGCCCAATACCGACCCACTCGGTGTGCGTTTGTTTTTAGGTTTAGGGCGTCGTAATAATAGCCTTAACCGATTAATTAAAAACTTGTTTGATACCACAGAGCAAGAGCTTGTACTTTACACACCGTATTTTAATTTTCCGGCACCGCTTATGCGCTCACTACGTCGATTATTAAAACAAGGTAAGCAAGTAACCATTGTAGTAGGTGATAAAACCGCAAACGATTTTTATCTGCCGCCAAGTGAGCCATTTAGTAAAATTGGTGCACTCCCGTATTTATACGAAACTATTTTGCATAAATTTGTAAAATCGCAAAAGCGCCATATAGATAACGGCAATTTAAACGTGTATTTATGGAAGCATGAGAGTAACTCGTTTCACTTAAAAGGTATTTGCGCCGACCGACAACGGCACTTATTAAGCGGCCATAACCTTAATCCACGAGCGTGGGGCCTTGATATCGAAAACGGTATTTTAATTGAAGACCCACAGCAAAGTATTATGCAAGCCATAGATAACGAAAAGCAGGAAATTTTAAAACACTGCCGCCGTTTAACTGGGCCAAATGATTTAGAAACAGTAGAAAATTACCCGCAACCGGTTAAAAAGCTGCTTGGTCAGGCTAAACGCGTAAAAGTAGATTTTATAATTAAGCGTTTTATATAAATTAATTTATATAGTCGAAATTTAGATACAAAAAAAGCAGCTAATTAGCTGCTTTTTTATTGTTTGTAGTTAGGTAACTATTTTGTTCAATAACACCTAACGACTAAACGCAAAATTACGCGTTTTCTACTGCAGTACGAGGGTCAACATATTCCATGTTGAACGCTTCAGCTACTTCTTTGTAAGTTACTTGGCCTTTAATTACGTTTAAGCCTTTTAAGAAGTGCGCGTCATCTAGTAGTGCCTTTTTGTAACCTTTGTTTGCAAGGTTAATAATAAACGGCAATGTTGCATTGTTAAGTGCAAAGGTAGAAGTACGCGGTACTGCACCTGGCATGTTAGCAACACAGTAGTGAACAACTTCATCAACAATGTATGTAGGATCAGCGTGTGTTGTTGCTTTAGAAGTTGCAATACAACCACCTTGGTCAATAGCAACATCAACAATTGCAGAGCCTGGCTTCATTGCTTTAATGTGATCGGCTGTTACTAGTTTAGGCGCTGCAGCACCTGGAATTAGTACGCCACCAATTACTAAGTCGGCTTCTAGTACGTGTTTTTCTAGTGCGTCAGCCGTTGAGTAAATCGCTTTAACTTTGTTACCAAATTGCGCGTCTAGTGCACGAAGTACATCAATGTTGCGGTCAAGTACTACAACGTCTGCGCCCATGCCAACAGCCATTTGCGCTGCGCTACGACCCACCATGCCGCCGCCAATTACAACAACCTTAGCTGCTTCAACGCCTGGTACGCCACCAAGTAACATGCCACGGCCGTGGTTAGATTTTTCAAGCGCTTGTGCACCGGCCTGAATAGACATACGACCTGCTACTTCACTCATTGGTGCAAGAAGCGGCAAGCCGCCACGTGCATCAGTAACTGTTTCGTAAGCAATACAAATCGCTTTGCTTTTAACAAGGTCTTCAGTTTGTGGAAGATCAGGTGCAAGGTGAAGGTAAGTAAATAAAATTTGATCTTCGCGTAGCATTGCACGCTCAACAGCTTGTGGCTCTTTTACTTTTACGATCATGTCTGCTTTTGCAAAAACATCAGCTGCAGTTGCTAAAATTTCAGCGCCAGCTTGTGTGTAATCTTCGTTAGTAAAACCAATGCCCATACCTGCATCTGTTTCAACAATCACTTGGTGGCCGTGATTTACTAATTCACGAACACTCGCAGGAACCATACCTACACGGTATTCATGGTTTTTAATTTCTTTAGGTACACCAATAATCATAAAATTTGCCTTATTAAGAACGGATTAACATTTTTCACTATTATATTCATCATAAGGCAGTGTGTCCCACCTTTTTTAAAAGGCTAGGCAGTGTTATTATCTAAATAATAAAAATAAACAGAATATTAAACTAGTTGGGTGTATGCATCAGTTATTAGATAGAATTGACCGTAAAATTTTAATGGAATTACAGCACGATGGACGCCTTTCTAATGTAGAACTGGCCCGACGAGTAGGCCTGAGCGCCACGCCCTGTCTGGAACGCGTAAAAAAGTTAGAACGTGAAGGTTATATACTTGGCTACAAAGCGGTGGTTGATCCAGCAAAGCTTGGCCAAGGCTTATCTGTGTATGTTGAGGTAACTATTACCAAAACATCGCCCGACGTATTTGATGAGTTTAGTGCGGCGGTTAAACAGCACGAAGAGATAATAGAGTGTCACTTGGTATCGGGTAATTTTGATTTTTTATTAAAAACACGCGTAAACGATATGTCAGAATACCGCGGTGTACTAGGCGACATTCTTTTAAAGCTGCCAAACGTGAGTGAAAGCCGCACCTATGTAGTAATGGAAGAAGTAAAAGGTGAAGACGGCGTAATAATTCGCCCTTACATTGCGTAAATTTAACCGCCAAAGATAAACACACTCTAATTTATAAAAACTTGTTCATAATCAGGCCATACACATTAAGATAAAGTGCATCAAATTGCATTTCCTGCTAAGGTATTTGATTGCAAGCAAGTGCCAATAGAACAATAAAGAGGGATAGGAAGTTATGCGCCTAAACGGTGTGCAAAGACTATTAGAAACAGGGCTGATCATCAGTACCTTTGCGGCAATATTCATTTTATGTGCTTTAATCAGCTTTGATCCCGCTGACCCTGCGTGGTCGCAAACGGGTGAATTTAGAAACGTAAAAAATATTACAGGCACTGCCGGTGCTTGGGTAGCCGATATATTATTACTGTCATTTGGTTGGCTTGCTTATTTAGTGCCGGCCGCTATTCAACTATTTGGCTATTTACTGTTTAAACAACCTCATCGTATTTTACAGCTCGACTACACCACACTTGCTTTGCGTGTTATTGGCTTTGCTTTATTTATTACCTCAGCTACGGCAATCAGCAGCATTAACTTTGATGATATTTATAACTTTTCATCCGGTGGGGTAGTGGGCGATGTGATTGCATCGGCCATGATGCCGGCATTTAACTTTACCGGTACCTCTATACTATTATTGTGCTTCTTTTTTGCTGGACTTACTTTATTAACCGGTGTGTCGTGGGTTGAATTTGTAGACTACCTCGGCGATTTAGTGGTTAGAGGCTACCGTTACATTGCTAATTACGCCCAAGGTTGGATGCAACGAGAGCGTATTGCGGCAAATCCGGTGCAAGCCGATGCGCAATTTAATGATGACCCTGACGATTATGAGCAAAGCGATACCACACTCGAGCAATCATCAGAATTTGAACAAGAGCCTGCAAAAAGTAAAAAACCAGCTAAGCAAAAAGCCATTACTAAAGAGCAGCCTACCTTTAGCGAACCGCAAATTAGTGATGACTACAGCCCATTTGATGAGCTAGACGATATACTCGACCAGGAAATTGGCTTTAGCGCCATAGACGATGAGCCAATGGATACAGCGGCTGCACTTAATGCGCTTGATCAAAGCCAAGTTGTTGAGCCTGAAAAACCGGTTACCACGGTGGTATCGCCAGCAAGGCCTATGCCTAAGCCAAAACCTGCATATCAGCCACCGCCAACAGCAAAAGAAAAGTTTGAAGAGCTACTTGATAAAGAGCCACCGCCAGGGCCATTACCGTCGCTTGATTTACTCGACAGACCGGATAAAGCAAAAAACCCGATATCGGAAGAAGAGCTTGAAAGCGTGTCGCGTCTTGTTGAAACAAAATTACTCGACTTTAACGTACAAGCAAAAGTGGTTGGCGTATACCCAGGCCCAGTTGTAACACGTTTTGAGCTTGATTTAGCACCGGGTATAAAGGTGTCTAAAATTACTGGTTTATCAAAAGATTTAGCCCGTTCGTTATCGGCAATTAGTGTACGTGTGGTTGAGGTGATCCCAGGTAAAACTTACATAGGGATAGAGCTGCCTAATAAATACCGCGAAATTGTACGTTTATCTGAGGTAATTAACGCCCCTAAATTTGAGCAAAATCCATCGCCACTCACCATGGTGTTAGGTAAAGATATTGCAGGGCAACCTGTGTGTGCCGATTTAGGTAAAATGCCCCATTTACTGGTAGCTGGTACCACAGGTTCAGGTAAGTCAGTGGGCGTTAATGTAATGATATTAAGCTTACTGTACAAATCGGGCCCTGATGATGTTCGTATGATCATGATTGACCCGAAAATGCTTGAGCTTTCGGTTTACGAAGGTATTCCGCACCTATTGTGTGAAGTAGTTACCGACATGAAAGAAGCGGCTAACGCACTACGTTGGTGTGTAGGCGAAATGGAACGCCGTTATAAATTAATGTCGGCGTTGGGTGTACGTAACTTAAAAGGTTACAACCAAAAAGTACTTGAGGCCAAAGAAGCGGGTTACCCAATTCTTGACCCATTATTTAAAGACACCGACGGCATGAAAGAAGGCCCAGACGAGTTAGATAAACTACCGAGCGTAGTGGTAGTAATAGACGAATTTGCCGACATGATGATGATTGTAGGTAAAAAAGTTGAAGAGCTAATTGCCCGTATTGCGCAAAAAGCACGTGCCGCAGGTATACATTTAGTACTTGCAACACAGCGCCCATCGGTAGATGTAATTACCGGCTTAATTAAAGCCAATATACCTACACGTATGGCGTTTCAGGTGTCGAGTAAAATAGACTCGCGTACCATATTGGATCAACAAGGCGCAGAAAACTTACTCGGTATGGGTGATATGCTTTACTTACCGCCAGGCACAAGCGTACCAGAGCGTGTGCATGGCGCATTTGTAGACGACCATGAAGTACATGCGGTAGTAAACGATTGGAAAGCACGCGGTAAACCTAATTACATTGATGAAATTTTAAATGGTGATGCAACAGAAGATGTTTTATTACCAGGTGAAACCAGTGAAAATGCAGATGAAGAGTCAGATCCGCTATACGACGAAGCCGTTGCGTTTGTAATCGAAACCGGCAAAGTATCGGTATCATCAGTACAACGTAAATTACGTGTTGGCTATAACCGCGCAGCACGACTAGTAGAACAAATGGAAACATCGGGTATCGTGAGTTCACCAGGCCATAACGGCGCTCGCGATGTATTAGTACCTAATGGAGCAAATTAATGAAAAAATTAAACAGTTTATTATTAGTGCTTGGCAGTTTAATTGCCACGCCTAGCTTTGCTGATGACAGCCAAGCACTGCAAGACAAACTCGCAACCCTTAAAAGTTTTAAAGCGCAGTTTTCTCAAAACGTAACCGATCCGCAAGGCCAAGCGGTTATGCAAGGCGAGGGTACAATTGCCCTTAAACAACCTATGATGATCCGCTGGCAGCAAACAAACCCAGACGATACCTTATTTGTATCAAATGGTGACAAAACCTATTACTTCGACAGCTTTGCTGAGCAAGTAACTATTATGGATACCCATAGCCTTATAGATTCAACACCGTTTGTACTGCTTACTTCAAAAGATCCCGCACAGTGGGAAAAATACAGCGTTCAAGCCACAGACTCTGGCTTTAGTGTAACCCCAAATAAAGGCGTAGAGAGCCAAGTAGAGCAACTTGATATTACCTTTGCAGGTAACGAGCAAGGCCTTGCTAAGTTAGTTGTGACGGATAATTCTGGTCAGCTTTCATCGTTTAGTTTTAACAATGCACAAGTAAATACCGCGCTTGATACAAGCACCTTTGAATTTACCCCACCAGAGGGTGTAGAAATAGACGATCAGAGTAACGGTGAATAATTTAGGCTTTAACTTTGGGCCCGATGTACGCCCACTTGCGGCACGTATGCGCCCAACAACGCTTGACGAATACATCGGTCAGCAGCATTTACTAAGTAGCGACAAACCCTTGCACCAAGCCATTGTTGCAGGGCGTTGCCACAGCTTAATTTTGTGGGGGCCGCCTGGGGTCGGTAAAACCACCCTTGCGCAAATTATTGCAAACCACGCCGATGCCGAGCTTATACAAATGTCGGCTGTGACTGCAGGCGTAAAAGATATTCGCGACAGCGTAACGCAAGCGCACGATAACCTACAAAGCCGCGGGCAACGCACTTTAATGTTTGTGGATGAAGTACACCGTTTTAATAAATCGCAGCAAGATGCATTTTTACCTCACATAGAAGACGGCACTTTTATATTTGTAGGCGCGACAACCGAAAACCCTTCATTTGCACTTAACAACGCTATTTTGTCGCGTGCACGCGTGTATGTTTTAAAGTCGCTAGCCGATACCGACCTATACACCGTGATAGAGCGCGCACTTAAGCAAGATGAGCAACTAAACCAAAAAAACATTCTTATTGCCGATAACGCCAAACAGGCGCTTTGCCAAGCAAGCGGCGGCGATGCCCGTAAAGTATTAAACTTGCTTGAGCAAGCGGTTGATTTAACGAGTGAGCAAAACGGCACATACAACGTAGATGAGCACGTATTAAGCCAAGTACTGCCAACCCATTTAGCTAAATACGATAAAGGCGGCGATGAATTTTACGATTTAATATCGGCTTTTCATAAATCAGTACGAGGCAGCTCACCCGATGGTGCGCTGTATTGGTATTGCCGTATTTTAGCCGGCGGCGGCGACCCACTTTATGTAGCAAGGCGTTTACTTGCCATTGCCACAGAAGACATAGGTAATGCCGATCCGCGTGCGATGGAAGTGGCCTTAAACGCATGGGATATTTTTCAGCGTGTAGGCCCAAGCGAGGGCGAACGCGCCATTGCTCAAGCCACTTTATATTTAGCCAGCGCACCTAAAAGTAATGCGGTTTATATGGCATTTAACCAAGCAAAGGCTGATGCCAAAAACGAGCCAAGCTACCCAGTGCCAGAGCATTTACGAAACGCGCCTACAAACCTAATGAAAGATTTAGGCTATGGTGCCGAGTATCGCTACGCACATAACGAAGAGGGTGCCTTTGCCGCCGGTGAAAAATATTTACCGCAAGAAATTCAAGACAAACACTATTATTTACCGAGCGATCGCGGCCTTGAGCAAAAAATTAAGCAAAAGCTTGATTACTTAAAAGAACGCGACGCGCAAAGCCCACTTAAACGATACGAAAATGATTAAACTTTATATGATGATCGCCCTTGGCGGCGCCTCAGGAGCCTGTTTACGATTTTTTATTAGCGAAACCATGCTAAAACTCCTTGGTAGGGGATTCCCTTTTGGCACGTTGACGGTTAATATTCTGGGTTCATTGTTAATGGGCATTTTGTACGGTTTGATAGAGAAAGAAATTATCGCCACAAGCCCCGCTAAAACCCTTATTGGTATTGGCTTTTTAGGTGCGTTAACCACCTTTTCAACATTCTCAATGGACTCGTTGTTGTTATTACAACAAGGTCACTTTATTAAAATGGCCCTCAATATCATCTTAAATGTGATGATCTGTATTTTTATGGCTTGGCTGGGCCTTCAGCTGGTAATGCAAAAAGGTTAAAAAACTAACATGTTAGATTCTAAATATTTACGACAAGACGTTGAGCAAACTGCAGCACGCTTAGCGGCTCGTGGCTACGAGCTTGATGTTGCAAAAGTGACAGAACTTGAAGAACAACGCAAAACATTACAAGTAAAAACGCAAGAGCTTCAAAGTCAACGTAACGCCAGTGCTAAAGCCATTGGCCAAGCAAAAGCAAAAGGCGAAGACGCACAACCACTACTAGACGCAGTGGCAAATTTAGGCAGCGAATTAGACGCAACTAAAAAAGCGCAAGACGAAGTACTCAACGCCATTAACGAAATTGCTTTAGCAATTCCAAACTTGCCAGACGAATCAGTACCAGAAGGCGCTGATGAAGACGACAACGTTGAAATACTTACCTGGGGCACGCCTAAAAAGTACGACTTTGAAGTAAAAGATCACGTAGACGTAGGCCAAGACCTAAACGGCCTAGACTTTGAAATGGGCGTTAAAATTAGTGGCGCACGTTTTACAGTAATGCGCGGCCAAGTAGCGCGTATGCACCGTGCACTTACGCAATACATGCTAGATACACACACAGATAAAAACGGCTATACAGAAATGTATGTACCGTACTTAGTAAATAGCGCAAGCCTTTACGGTACAAGCCAATTACCTAAGTTTGCAGGCGATTTATTCCATACATTAGGCCTAGTAAACGACGACGGTGAACAACAAGCTGGCTTTAGCTTAATCCCAACAGCAGAAGTACCGCTGACTAATAGCGCACGCGACGAAATTTACGAAGAAAGCGATTTACCGATTCGCTTAACTGCGCACACGCCGTGTTTTAGAAGTGAAGCGGGCAGCTACGGTCGCGATACACGCGGCTTAATTCGCCAGCACCAGTTTGATAAAGTTGAACTAGTACAACTAGTAAAACCAGAAGACTCAATGCAAGCGCTTGAAGAGCTAACAGGCCACGCAGAGCAAATTTTACAAGCGCTAGAACTACCATACCGTAAAGTAATTTTATGTATGGGCGATATGGGCTTTGGCGCAGCTAAAACATACGACTTAGAAGTATGGTTACCGGCCCAAGATACCTACCGCGAAATTTCGTCTTGTTCAAATATGGTCGACTTCCAAGCGCGCCGTATGCAAGCACGTTTTCGCCGTGAAGGTGCTAAAAAGCCAGAGTTACTACATACATTAAATGGCTCAGGTTTAGCGGTAGGGCGTACACTAGTCGCCATACTAGAAAATTACCAACAAGCCGATGGCTCAGTAGTAGTTCCAGAAGTATTACGCCCATACATGGGTGGCCTTGAAGTGATTGGGAAAGTTTAAAATACAAGCTGTAAGTTTTTAGCTATCAGCTATAAGTAGAAAAGCCGCTGTTTTAAACGAACAGCGGCTTTTTTGTTTTAATTTTAAAAATCAAAAAGCTTCAAGGCGAAAGAAAAAAGCCTAAGTTTTGTTATTTATTAGTGTATTACTCTTTTGTCCTTTATTACTGATCTCTACCATTTTGGTGTTTTTCTCCATCCAGTAAATTTATATGAGAGCTAACCAATTGTTTACATGTGCTTATTCGCTGGTTACATTAGATGTTTCGTAATATTTGGACATTTGTCGGTTTAAAAACGTTAAACGGTGAAGAAAAATTGTTATAACTGCTGTTGTTCCAAAAGATAAACTATAAGGAAATCGTTTGTGGAAAATAAAGAATTAGGATTTTATGCATACGCCTCATCACCTGCTGAAATTGGGCAAACAATTGAGCAAGCCGTAGATGATACAGGTGCTGATATAAATACATGGAAAGCGCTTGATATACCGGGTCATTTTATTTCTGAAAAGGTCTTAGAGGGTATAGATTCTAGTGATTTCCTTGTGGCAGATATTTCAGTTCTGAATTTTAACGTGACCTACGAAATTGGTTATGCGATAGGACAGGGAAAGCGTGTTCTTCTCACGAAAAATCTGAGTATACATGAAGGAAGCCCTTCAATAAGGGAGGTAGGAATATTTGATACGCTGGGCTATAAGGGATATCAAAATTCTTTTGAGTTGCGTGGCTTTCTAAATTCAGCAATTCCATCTGACCCACTAAGTTTACCTAGTAAAATTAATATTAAGTCGCCAGTATATTTACTCGAGGGCATGCATAAGACAGATTGGGCAACTCGTATTGTATCTCGTATTAAGAAAGCTCGTTACTTGTTTAGATCTTTTGACCCTAATGAACAGCCGAGATTATCTGCAAATGATGCTATTAATCAAGTGGCACAGTCTCATGGAGTAGTTGTTCCACTACTTTCTAGTAAGTCGGTTGGCTATGAAGTCCATAATATGAGAGGAGCGTTCATTGCTGGTTTAGCTAATGGCATGATGAAAGCCCTCTGTATTCTTCAACATGAGGAGGATCCAGTACCTCTTGATTACCGTGATTTTGTTTCTATGACATATCATCCGGATGACATAAATGAACACATAGCTAATTTCGCAGGCAAGGTGGCTGAAGCATTTCAGCAAGGTTTAAGTATTAATACTTCTAGTGAAGACACCTTTCTTCAATCTCTTGATTTAGGCTCGACTTCAGCCGAAAACGAGATGCGTACCCTAGAAAGCTATTATTTAAAAACTGACCAGTTTCTAAAATCCTTGAGGGGCGAAGCCAATATCGTAGTAGGTAGGAAAGGCTCAGGTAAGTCAGCAATATTTTTACAGGTAAGAGATAGGGAAAGGAATAAGAAAGGGAATATTGTTTTAGATCTTAAACCTGATGGATACAAACTTATTAAATTTAAGGAATTGATTTTATCTTTTCTTGAAGAAGGCACATTTCAGCACACTATTATGGCTTTTTGGGAATATGTTCTTCTTTTAGAAATATGTTATAAGATTTTAGAAAAAGACCGAGAGCAACATAAGCGAGACCATACCTTATATGAACCATACCGGGCTCTAGCTGATATATATCACGCCGATGGCTATGAGACGGAAGGTGACTTTTCCGAGCGAATGAGTTCACTGATGGAAAAAATATCGACTGAATATAGGTCTAAGTATGGGGACCAGACTAACGTAAGGTTAAATGCGTCGAATCTAACTGAAATGCTGTATTGCCATGATGTAAGGGATCTATCTAAGCAGGTGATCGAATATATGAGTCAAAAAGAAGTTTGTTGGCTTCTTTTTGACAATATTGATAAAGGCTGGCCAACCTCAGGTCTTGAGCATGAAGATCTATTAATAATTAGAGCATTGGTCGATGCAACCAAAAAGATAGAGCGACAATTTGGAAAATCAAATGTTGATGTGAATACAATTCTTTTTCTAAGAAACGATGTTTATGAATTACTTGTCAAAGAAACCTCCGATCGAGGGAAAGAGGCTAGTGTACTTCTTGATTGGACAGATTCAGATTTGCTAAGAGAGTTGGTTCGTTTAAGGATAGTATCAAACAACATTAATGGAGATGATTCATTCAACTCACTTTGGCCAAAAATATGTGTAAGCCATTTTTCAGGTGAAGAGAGCTCTCAATATCTTATTGAAAGATCTTTGATGAGACCTCGTTTTTTATTAAATCTAATTAGCCAGTGTAAAAGTTTTGCTATTAATCTTAATCACGAACGCATCCTCGAAGAGGATATAGAAAAAGGGTTAACAGCATATTCTACGGATATATTAACTGATATCGGCTATGAAATACATGATGTAGAGAATAACGTTGACGATATCCTCTATGCGTTCATCGGCAGTAAGTCAGTGATAAAGAGAAATGAAATATTCTCAGTATTAGACGAATTCGGTGCTGGGGAGCAATTCTTTGAAAAAATATTTGAGCTTCTACTGTGGTATGGATTTATTGGATTAAGAATTAATGGGGAGACTAAGTATATTTATGACTTTAACTACAGTATGCAGTTGATGGCTGGAATAATTAAAAAGAAAGGAGATATAGAATACATGATAAACCCTGCTTTTTGGCCAGCACTAATGATTGAAGATACTTAACAAGTTATAGATACCTCCTCGTCACTTTTGAGGAGGCGCGAAGTGATGATAAAGGGGTCAAAACTTGACTTCAGACATCAAGTCAGAATTTTCTCAAAACACCTTTATTTAAGCTATTATATTTCTCTAAAAGCGAAGCGCCTGTAGTAGAGTGTTTTTCAATTAACCTAAATAAGGAACATTAACGGAGCTAGTTAAAACCACAAGCTTGAAATTTGAAGTAACAGCAACAGGCCATCAAATTATTCAGGCTAAAATAAACGGGCATACAGTACGTTTAATTTTAGATACAGCGGCGGGTGCATCTGTTTTAGATAGAGCATGTATTAAAAAGCTTGGAATACAAGAAGAAATAAGTGAAGAAAATGCCGCAGGTTTAGGTGCAGCCGAACACGAAATGGGCTTAATAGACGTTTTAGAATGATAAAGGGGTCAAATCTTGACTTCAGACATCAAATTGCAAATAGCTAAAGTGGATTAGACACAACTCCATCTGACATTTTTCATCACAGAGCTTAACTAATTCGGACAGTCAGCTCTGTACGTGAAGCGGACATTTCGCATTCTCTACCATACAAATACCGTGTATTGTTATTAAGCTGAAAATATTGATAGTGAGATACGAGAAATCTGAAATGCTAATTTAGCTCACATATCAGTTCATATGGAAGGCAAACGTTTCTGCGCGAAAACAATTAGATAAGGAAAACTCATGCACAGATTAGTTCAGGCGTTCACGATTGGCCTACTACTAAATTCAGGTAAAGCTGTTGCACAAAATAATCAGATAATGCTTTTAGAAAAAAGAATGGACGCTATTGCCGAAAAGAGCATTAGGCTAGATGGGCCGGGCTGTTCCATAGGTATAATCCAAAACAAAGAGTTTATTTTCAAAAAAAGCTATGGTCTAGCCAATGTAGAACACCAAATACCACTCAATAGTCAATCGGTATTCAGAATGGCGTCGGTATCAAAGCAATTTACAGCTTTTGCTGTTTTGCTATTAGCTGATGATGGCGTCATCAAACTAACCGACGATATTCGTCAGCATCTACCAGAACTAAAAGACTATGGAAGAAAAATCTCCATTAACTCAATACTCGGCCATTTCAGCGGTTTAGGCGACTTTGAAGATCACCTAGATACGCTTCGTGAGTCTACTTTGAGCGGCTTTATAATTGGAAGTGAAAAGTTCGTATCAAATGCCGAATACTATTCTGTTATCAAAGACCTCCCGCTTGTGCATGAGCCTGACACCACTATGGAATACAGCAATCACGGGTATATCATTCTGGCAAAATTGGTTGAACGAATAAGCGGAATGACGATACGCGAATTCACCCATAAGCGTATATTTAAGCCCCTTGGTATGAGGCATACGTTTTTTTCAGATAGCGCCGAAGAGATTATTCCTAACCGCGCATCAGGATATCGTTCGTCTGAAGCAGGAAAACAACTCAATCATTTGACGGCCTTACACACAATTGGTGATGGTGGCTTATTCAGTACCATAGATGACATGCTTATATGGGATAATCACTTCCATGCGCCTAAATTAGGCAAAGATCCTGAGGCGTTAATTGCGCTAATGAACACGCCAAATGTGAATGTGCCAGAGAGTGACGAAGAAAAGTGGTATTACGCAAACGGGCAAAATACCGATGGTCGTTATTTTTTCCACAACGGAGGTTGGGTTGGTACAGACACCAGTTACATTCGAAGACCAGACACCCAAACGTCTGTTGTTGGAATGTGCAATTCGGTGTCACTGAGTGTAAATGATTTTACTTATACAACCTTTGAGATATTGGCTGATTTAGAGTTGTGGGACGGGGAAGACCCTTCGGTATACTGAAATAAAACGCGTGAGCCGGTGAAAAAACAGCTATCGCTGACCGGCTCAAATGGAAAAGACACGTTGACCGACCGCTCCTTGTCTTCAGCGAACCTTCATTCGAAGGAGATCAAGTAACCGCTTCTCGCGCAAATCCGCCTGTCAGGTTAGATCGGAACTACAGATGTAATGTGTCAGATCAGATATGAGCCACTACAGCTAAAGCGTCCTAATATAACCCATTATATTTCTCTAAAAGCAAAGCGCCTCTAATCCTCTTTGTGAACTACTTTAGCTTTAAACAACATCAGCTCAGCATCTTTTCCATCCATTAATATCGCTACATTACCCTCAGTGGTTACATACACATCCCTTAATCGCCCTGTTGCTTCTGGAAATATGTGTGACTCGGTGAATTCGCCATTAGCCAGATTAACGCTGTAGAGCTTTTTATCAACGAGGGTGGTAATGAGCACATGCTTTTGAAGTGAGGGGAATGCGGCGTGTTTAGAGCCGTAATACGCCATACCCGAAGGGGCGATTGATGGTGTCCAATCTACGCTTGGCTTTTGCATGCCGGGGTAGTCTCTAAAAGGAGAAATGCGTGCTCGAGAATAATCATCACCGTAGGTGATCACCGGCCAGCCGTAGTTGGTAGCTGGCGTTAAGTAATTTAGCTCATCGCCACCTGCGGGGCCGTGCTCGTGGCTAATAATTTGATCGGTATCGTAATCATACACTAAGCCCTGTGGGTTTCGGTGACCGAGCGAGTAAACAGCGTGTGCATTGGGGTTTTTGTGATTAATAAATGGGTTATCTTTTGGAATAGTGCCATCTAGGTTTATGCGTAATAGTTTGCCAAGTTGGCTGGTTATTACTTGTGCTTGCTCTCTAAAATCAAAGCCATCACCAGTTGAAAACAGTAGAGTGTCGTCGGGTAAAAAGAGGGCGCGGCCAGCGTAGTGTTGTGGGGTATTTTTATCAGTCGCTACTGTGTAAATAATAACAGGCGTTGAAAAGCCGGTGCCATTAAAGGTAGCTTTTGCAATTACTAGGCGATTAGCCTCAGCTGTGCCTTGTGCGTAGGTAAAAATGACTTCTTTGCTGGTGTTAAAATTAGGCGAGAGCACTATATCGAGTAAGCCGCCTTGGCCTGCAACGTATAAACCTTCAAGGTTTAAATTTACTCTAGTTTGCTGATTGTTTTTTACAATAACAACGTGGCCGTCGCGCTCTGTAATTAGCCATGACCCGTTTGGTAGCTTAACCATGCTCCACGGCGAATTTAACTGTGCTGCGAGTGTGTGAGTGCTGTATTGCTCTTTAGGTAATTCGGCAGCACTGGCGGTAGATGCAAAAAGCCCTACAAACAGCCATAGCGCTAATTGAGAGAGTCGTTGTTTACATTGCAAGCCTTTGCTACTGTAAGAAAAAAGCTTTATTTTAAGTTGAGATAACCATGCCATTTTTAACACGTTTACTCCCTATATTTTTAGTTTCTTGGTTATTTACCTTTACGCTTGCTAGCTTGTTTCATAGCCAATACGTTGTCAATCAATTAGTTGATGTGGGCGTTGTGGTCAGCTTAAGCAACCGTATTAATTTAACGCTAGATGATTGGTTAGGGCTATTACCTACCTATGGCGCTATTATTGCCATTGCTTTAGCTATCGCTTTTTTTGCTGTTGTGTTACTTATTAAAAAGTTTGAAAAATACAGCATGGTGTTATTTGTGGTATCGGGTATCACTGCTTTTGCCGAGGTGCTAGTGGCGATTGAGTCGATTATGAATATTCATATTATAGCGGGCGCACGTGGATGGGGATTTTATTTGCAGTTACTAGCAGGTGCTTTAGGTGGCTTGCTGTTTGCCCTGTTAACCAAGGCGTTAGCCCCTAAACAGTAGGTTAAATAAAAAACTCAGTGGCTAACGCTAAGCGTTAACCTCCTCGTTAAAATACGATGTAAAACGGTTAATTAAAGCGCTACATAATAAGCGCTTTAATTGCCTCTAGGCCTTTTCTGAGAGTGGCTTCATCGTTGGCGTAGTTAATGCGTATGCACTGGTGTTTGTGCTCCCAGCTATCTTCAATGCCAATAAAAAAGTTATGCCCAGGAATTATATATACATCTTGCTCTTTGAGTTTTTGATAAAGCATTTCGCTGGTTATTTTTGAGTCTTTAAACCATAGCCACATAAAAAACGCGCCTTCGAGTTTATGTAAATAAACAGGCAAGTCTGCAAAAATTTCATCAAACAGGTTTATGGCTATCTCTGCTTTATTTTTATAAAAAGGCAATACAGTATTTTTATACAAAGGCAGTAATTCGCCTTCGTTAATTAAGCGGGTTACTAAGCTTGGCCCAATAGCGTTAGGCGATAACACCATAGAGCCGTTAACACGGCCAATGGCTTTGATTATTTCGCTATTGGCAACCACAATACCAGTGCGCAGGCCTGGCAAGCCCAGTTTTGAAAGCGACATACACAATATAATGTTTGAGTTCCACGTAAGGTTTGCATCGGTGTAAATACAACCTGGGAAAGGGGCGCCGTAGGCGTTATCAATAATTAGGGGAATATTGTACTTGTGTGCAAGGGCATCTAGGTGGCGTACTTCCTCATCGGTAATGACATTACCAGTTGGGTTGGTAGGGCGCGATACGCACAGTGCGCTAATACTGGTATCGTTGGCTAATACGTCTTCTACCGCGTCAAAATCAATGACATATTTAAACTGCTTAGAGCCACTGGGTGTATTTAAAATTTCGATGTCGGGCTTTATTGCCACAAACATATCATCAGATAAACCTTGGTCGGCGTAACCTACGTATTCAGGCGCAAGCGGAAACAATATACGCTTATTAGTGCCATCGCTCATTTTGCCCGCAAGCATATTAAACAATACAAAAAAGTTAGCTTGGCTGCCGTTACCCAGTGCTATGTTTTGTGGTGTTAAGCCCCAGTCAAACTCGCTATTGAGCTGTTTAGCAAGGGCCGCTCTAAATTCGTCATTGCCAGTTGGCCCGTCGTACAAACCAAATACTTGCGATACTTTATTACTGGCTACTAGCTTTTGTAATTCATCTAAAAATACGGCATTAACCTGTGGTACGTGTGCGGGGTTACCGCCACCTAGCATAACAATATTTGGATTATTGCTTGCGTTAGCGCTGCCTAAATCTTCCATAAGCTGCGTTATTCCGTTGGGTTGTGTAAATTTAGTACCAAAATTTGAGTAGTTCATAATACCTATGTGTGCGCTAATAACGAGGAGGGCAGTATAGCGTAAATTATAGCTTTAAATTGCATGTTGAGAATAATTCACGGTTTAGAACTTTAAACTCTTTAGGGTATAATTAATGCACTTTTTATTCGCTAGGCTATTGTTATCAGTAATTTTGAATCGACTTTACATCGCACTACGCTTGAGGCTGAACCTGCCGCTGATTTAAACGAGCCTGTGGTAAAAAACACGCAATTTAAAATAGCCACGTTTAATTTATTTAACTACCTTGAGCCGCCTAATGCGTATTACGATTTTGAAAAAATTTATACCGCAGAGCAATGGGCACGCAAACAGCGTTGGATTGTAGATTATTTAAATGAGTACGCGCCTGATGTAATAGGTTTTCAAGAAGTGTTTAGTATTGAATCGCTAAAGGTGTTAATGGCGCAGCAAGGCTATACATATTTTGCTGTGGTTGATACACCAGAGGTGATTGATGATTTTATCTTTAAACGCCCGGTAGTGGCTATAGCGTCTAAATTTGAGATTGTTGATATAGCTGCGGTTAAGCACAATACCGAGCTTGTTGAAATGCTTGGCCTTAATAGTAATTTTACGTTTAGCCGTAAGGTGTTAAGAGCCACCATTAGATTACCCCATGTAGGTAATACCGACTGTTATGTGGTTCATTTTAAGTCAAAACGAGCCATGATTGAAAGTGATGAAAGTACTACTAGCTCAGCCAAAACCGAACCATCCTCAAGCGAAAAAAACATAATAGACACTCTCAAAGCAAATGTGGCCGGCTCGTGGGGCTCAACCATTCAGCGCGGCAGTGAAGCCACTTTACTAATGATAGAAATGATTACCCGACGCGAAGCTACACAACAGCCTATGGTGCTAATGGGCGATTTTAATAACGACCTTGCCGATGGCGTATTGACCCATTTATTAACGAATACATTGCGATTTGCCCCAGCGTTTGATGTTAAAACATACCTTGCTAAATATTGTTTAAATGACGCATGGCAATTATTTAAAACACTAAAAATGAGCCAATTTACGGCGCACAACACCCAGCAAAACGCTGGGAATGCAGATGTTCAACAAAGTAATGGCCCCTCTGCGCCATTATTAAATCGCAGCCCTACCCATTACTATGGAACGAGTAGTACGGTACTTGATTATATTTTACTCTCGTGTGAATTTGACCCAAGTTACGATGATAGCTTTTATGAAGTGAGTGATTATCATACATACGACAGGCATTTAATAAACCCAGAATACGAACGAGACGATTTAACAACCGATCACGCAGTGGTATCAATTACCCTAACGTTAAGGAGTTAATTCGTGGGTAACATTTATAAATAGGTTTGCAGCTTTTACATTATTATTGAACTTATAAATTACAAGTCATTAATTATAATGAACTTATTTTAGGCTTAAAACTTGCCGTAACTACTGAGTTAAAACAATTTTAAGGACATAAAAATGACTGAAGTTGCGCTTTCTGCCTATATGGCGTTTTACGTTTATTTAATAATGTTAGTGGTACAGTGGTCGGTAGCTACCTTTAGCAAAGCTAAACAACCTAATGCTGTACCGGGTAAAATTAGCGATGATTTATCGCACGACAGTTTTATATTTAGAGCCCACCGTACTTTTCATAACACACTAGAAAACAGCGCGTTGTTTATTGGTACTGTGTTGTTTGCATTTGTTATAAATTACCAAAGCCCTATATTTGCCATGTGCGTTTGGGTGTATGTAATAGCGCGATTAATTCATATGGCGCTGTATTACGTTATAGCCACAGAGAAAAACCCAAGCCCACGCACGTACTTCTTTTTAATCAGTTTTATAGCCAATATTGTCATGCTAATTTTAATTGGTTTAAGATTAATGGCTTAATATCATGCGGTTAAAGGCTATTAAACCGTTAGTATAAAAGCGAAAGGGCTGTAATTATCCCTTTTACTTTTTAGTTTAATCTACACCAATAAACCCACCGGTTTGATGCGCCCAAAGGCCAGCATAAATACCATTTTGTGCAATGAGCGCTTCGTGGTTGCCTTGCTCTACAACGCGTCCTTCATCAAGTACAATAAGTCTGTCCATTTGCGCAATGGTCGATAGCCTGTGAGCAATGGCAATCACAGTTTTACCTGTCATTAAATCATCTAGGCTTGCTTGTATTGCGGCTTCTACTTCTGAGTCGAGCGCGCTGGTGGCTTCATCGAGTATTAAAATAGGTGCATTTTTCAGTAATACCCGCGCTATAGCGATACGCTGGCGTTGCCCACCGGAGAGGGTTACACCGCGCTCGCCTACTTGAGCATCAAACCCTTTATTGCCTTTGCTATCTTCTAAATCGCTTATAAACTCGAGTGCTTTAGCTTGCTTGGCAGCGCTGAGCATTTCGGCTTCTGAGGCATCGGGTCGGCCGTATAAAATATTATCTTTTACAGAGCGGTGAAGCAGGGAAGTGTCTTGCGTAACCATGGCTATATAGCGGCGAAGGCTTTCTTGGCTTACATCGGTAATGTTTTGGCCATCAATTTTAATCGCCCCAGAATCGGTATCGTAAAAGCGCAGCAGTAAATTAACTAATGTTGATTTACCAGCGCCAGAGCGACCCACTAAGCCAATTTTTTCACCGGGCTTTATATGGAGGTTTAGGCCATTCATTACCGGACCGCGATTAGTTTCGTTAGCGGCTTTGCCGTAGTTAAAATGAACATTTGAAAAAGCGATATCGCCCTTAGAAACGTTAAGCGTTTTTGCATCGGGTTTATCATCTACTTTAATGGGCGTAGATAAGGTTTTCATGCCATCGGTTGCGGTACCAATGTTTTCAAACAAGCTGCTTATTTCCCACATGATCCACTGCGCCATACCATTTAATCTAAGCGATAAACTAACCGCAACTGCAATGGCGCCTGCGCTAATTGCACTTAACGACCATAAATAAAGGGATAGTGCGGCCACACTAAATACTAATAAGTAATTTAGGCTATTAATGGCAAAGTTAAGGCTGGTTACTAAACGCATTTGCTTATAAACAGGCTGTAAAAATACATCCATACTTTGTTTAGCGTATTGCTCTTCACGTTGTGTATACGAAAAAAGCTTAATGGTCGATATATTTGTATAGCTGTCAACTATACGGCCGGTCATTTCAGAGCGCGCATCGGCCTGTGAGCTGGCAATTTTTTTAAGCTTTGGCACAAAGTACATTTGAATGGCGGCATAAATAATTACCCACACTAAAAGCGGTAGCATTAAACGCCAGTCAGCTTCTGCAACTAAAAACACCATAGCGCCAAAATAAACCACAATATACATTAGTACATCGAGCAGTTTCATTACGGCTTCTCGTACGGCCAGTGATGTTTGCATTACTTTTGTGGCAATACGCCCTGCAAACTCGTTTTGATAAAAGCTAACACTTTGGCGTAATAAGTATCTATGCGCCGACCAACGAATCGACATAGGGTAATTACCCAGTAATGCTTGGTGTAAAATAGCCGAGTGAAAAAACACCACAATAGGCAATATCACTAAAAGTACTACCGCCATTTTTATAAGTTCGGCTTTTTGCTCTTCAAATAGGGTTTGCGGTGTGTAGGTGCCCAACCAATCAACCAGTTGGCCCATATAGCTAAATAACGATACTTCTAAAATGGCAAGCAGGGCAGCACTAACAGACATTAAAACTAACGACAGCTCCATACCTTTAGTGTAATGACGACAAAACGCAAATAAGGTAGAGGGCGGCTGCGTTGGCTTTTGCTCAGGAAATGCGTTGGTCATTTTTTCGAATAATCGATACATTTTATAAACTTAAATGACAAAAAATAGAAAAGGATCATACCATTTAAGTGGCGCGCTGTAGATCTTTAGCGACTAATTTACACTGCTACTTTTATCGAATAGGGTTTGTAAGGTTTACGCCTTTAATCATATAAATGTCGTCATAGCGTAAACCGCCATTTCCGTAGGGCTTTTTATGTGGGCCCGTATTACAGTTAGCTAAAAAATAGCTAAGTGGGCGCTCGCGTTTCATTCTAAAGGTGGCATTTTTATACACTAAGGTTTGGTTTTTAAATTCGCCGCCTTGAACGTATACATTGTATTGCTGGCCTTGCATTTTTACCGATGCATTATTAACAACGTACCAAATGTTGTACCAACTGTTTGTATCAAGTGGTTTAGCCGATTGCGCTTGTGCATAGTTTTGGATATTACTATAGCCTTTATCAGTTTTGACCATTAGCGCCCCGGTATTAACTAAGCCGTTTGATTCGGTTTTATCGGTAACCCGAAGAGTGGCTTCAAAGGCGTCGTAGCCATGAACGTTTATTTGCTCTGGCTCTAAGTTACTTAATCCAAAAGCATGGTTATTTGGAAAAGAGGCGACGTTAATACGGGTAAAAAAAGTGTAGGTTTCGCCAACGGGCACTGTTTTAGGAAGCTTTTTATAGCTGAGGGCTTTGCGGTTGCCGACAATACCATTTTCGGCAGGCTTTTTAATTAAAAAATGGTTAATCCCTTTGGCTGTGTCCTCAACTTCTATTTTAGTTACTTGTGGGTTAGCGACATAAGGTTGAGTTTGGTTGTCTGTGTCGGCCTTTGTCCAGCCTTTTAGCGGTTGTTCAAAGTTATCTACTAATAACCACTTTGCAGAGGGAGCGTTTTGATTGTTTTGGCTACAGGCTAATAATCCTGAGCAGGCCACTAACAGTAAGCTGTATTTAACGCGCATAATCCCTCTTTAACTAATGTAAGTATAAGTATACAAATTGGTAAACCAATATGTGGAATTTAATTTTTAAAGCCAAAAATCTATATAACCAATTTGGCGTAAATTAGTCAACCAATATTGTATTTTATCTATTCTACTGACGTTTATATTTTAAACGCGTAAAATACCTAACTACACGCAATTAAAAATAATAAAAGGGATTATATGTATACTGGCACGTGCCTATGTAAAGCGGTAAGCATTGAAATTAAAGGGGCTATTTCTCAAATTATTCATTGTCACTGCTCACTATGCAGAAAAAACAGTGGGACTGCTTTTGCCACTAATGGTTTTGTAAACACTCACGAGTTTACACTTACCCAAAGGTGAAGATAATTTAACTGAATTTAATTTCAAACCTGGGCGTGCGCGCTTTTTTTGTAAAACATGTGGCTCACCTATTTACAGTGCTAATGCAGAGGATAAATCTCGCTTGCGAATACGCCTTGGGTTGATAGATGACGATATTGCTGAACAGGTAATGTCGCATAATTTTGTTACCTCTAAAGCCAATTGGGAGCAATTAGAAACCCATTTGCCGTGCTATGAAAAACACGAACCAGGGCGCTAAATTACTCTATGTGATAAATGCTGTTTATGTCGTTGTGAAGGGTGGGCGCCCACGTTTTAAATAATGGCGAATGGGCTATTTCTTCTTTATTAATGTGCACTAAGCTTTGCTGAGAAAGCATCACGACAATATTTTTGTATTCGTTAAACTCTATAAGGGCAATACAGCTAAAGTGTTGCCTAAACAGGACGAGTAAAGCTTGGAGCTCTTTTCCTGTTTTAGGGTTTAAATTTATAATAATTTGCGCATTTAGCCCGCTGCAGCGACGTATGTTTTGCCAAAATACGCTGTTAGATAAAAAGTCTTGATGTACATCGCCACTAAAAATATCAATTGTAATGACATTGTATGTGCGCGTGCACGTTGCAACAAACAGCTCTGCATTTTGTAAGTGCACCGTATGATTAGCGGGCAAGTTAAAATGGTGCTTAGCAACGCTTATCATCGCGGGGTTTATTTCTACACTGTCAAACACAGCTAAGTTATTTATATAAGCCGTTTTGTTATGTAAATAATGAATGGCTCGTTCAATGCCCGCAGTACCTATACCTAAATTTAAAACACTTAGTGGCTCAGCTGCTTTAAGTAAAAATAACAGCATACATTGATTAACCGCAATCAGTAATTGTTCATTCTCATTAAGGCTCATCACCCCTTGAATAGTGATATCGCTTTGCGCATTTTGGGCAAGTGTTAACCAGCGATAGGCCGTATTTTGATAAACACAAATAGGCCCATATTGGTTGTTACTAGTGGCAATTAAATTAGCAGAGACAGTGTCGGCTTTAAGCTGGCGCATAGGTTACAAATACAAATAAAACACCCCATTAGTTTGCCACGAAAACACGCTATGTATATAGCGTATTTATGTAACAAGGTTTGTAATACGCTCGGTTTCTTAAAAGAGGGGAGTACTTAAGTGTGGTTAATTTTTACAGTTGAGCTTACTTGTATAAAGCTTTAACTCAAAATAGTTGCACTATATAGGTCGTTGAGTAATGGTAAGGTAAAAAATAAGGAGCTTATAATGCGCAAAACCCCTTTTTCTATTACAACTAAACTTATTAATTTGAGTGCGTTAGCCTTTGCTTGTACGGCAGGATTATCAGCACAGGCTCATGCCAGCATAAAATATGAAGAACAACAAAAGCTACATGATATTGCAGCGCAGGTATCAGCTAAACGTATTGGGAGCGACATACAAACGCTGGTGGATTTTGGTACCCGCCATACTCTTTCTGAAACTAAGTCAGATACACGGGGCATAGGTGCTGCACGGCGTTGGATCAAAAAAGAGTTTGAAAAAATATCAGCGCAATGTGGTGGTTGCCTAGAAGTTATTGAAGTTAAAGACACTATATCAGGTGAAAAACGAATTCCTAATCCTGTTGAAGTAGTGAATATAGTGGCCATTCAGCGTGGTAGTACTGAGCCAAACCGAATGGTTATTATGTCGGGCGATATTGATTCGCGGGTGAGCGATGTAATGGACTTTACCAGTGATTCACCGGGTGCTAATGATAACGCTTCAGGCGTGGCAGGGGTTATTGAAGCTGCACGTGTACTAAGCAAGCATAAATTTAATGGCTCAGTTGTGTATGCAGCGTTGTCTGGCGAAGAGCAGGGTTTATTTGGCGGTAAAATACTCACAGCGTATGCGCAAGAGCACAATTGGCAAGTACATGGCGTTTTAAATAACGACATGATTGGCAACATTACCGGTATTAATGGCGTTACCGACAATACAACGGCGCGTATTTTCTCAGAAGGCACGCGTGTAGTAGAAACGAAACAACAAGCAAGAACGCGCCGTTTTACAGGTGGCGAAGTCGATTCGGCGAGCCGTAATTTAGCGCGCTATATAGATACAATTGCCGATAGGTATATTCCAAATTTAGATACGATGTTAGTTTACAGGTTAGATAGATTTGGCCGGGGCGGGCACCATAGACCGTTTAACGATGCAGGTTTTGCAGCAGTCAGAATTATGGAAACTAATGAGCATTACGACCGACAACATCAAGATTTACGTTCAGAAAATGGCGTGGTTTATGGCGATACCATAGATGGCGTTGATTTTGACTACACAGCAAAGCTTACGTCACTGAACGCAGTAACAATGGCTTCAATGGCTTGGGCGCCAGCTCCCCCTAAACAGGTAAAAATTGAAGGCGCGGTTAAGGCCGACACTACGCTTTCGTGGCAAAGTTCAGATGATGATAATATAGCCGGTTATCGTATTTATTGGCGCTATACCAGTGAGCCGCAATGGCAATTTAGCCAAGATGTGGGCAATGTAAGTAAAGCTACACTTAAAAACGTTGTTATAGATAATTACTATTTCGGTGTTGCAGCGATAAGCAAAGACGGGATTGAATCGCCAGTGGTGTTCCCAGGTGATGTAGGCTCGTTTGATCACAATATAAAATAACAGCGATTTATTATTGCTTAAGCGCAATTGTGATTAAAAACAAATCAAATGGTGTATTTAAGGTGCAAAGCAGGTGTTTTATGCTTGCACCTTATTTGTTATGCACTTAGAGTGTAGAAAAAAAGCAGTAAAGGTTAATAAAATGCAGCAAGAAGAAAAAAAACCATTAACAGCGCAAGAGCAAGCACAAATAGAGCAACAACGGGTTGCTTGGCAACGCGAGTGTTTTCAAAACGCCCAAAAATACTTAGCAGAAAAAGGCATTATGCCTAAATCAGTAATAGACAAAGATAGCCGCTTTTTAGCGCCATTGTGTGCTATGTGGAAATTTAAAGCGCAAAACGGTAAGAGCTACTGGGTAATAACAGGGCGCTTACCTACTGATCATGCAGAAGTAAGTGCAGCAAAAGATGCGCGCGATGCTATGCGATATTTTTCTTTACAATGGCAGTTAAAAGCAGATCAAATAATGAGTGTTGGCGCACGCGATAAAACCCAAGTCGACTTTGCTAACTTACTTATAAACCGTGCTCACGGCTTATACGAAATGCATGAAAACGAGCAACTTTGGGCTAATGAACCAAAATAAGGTATTGCTTGTATAAACGTAAAAAAGGGCTATTAACGGCCCTTTTTTAATGTACTAATGTAAATGGTTTAGTGACAAACTCAGACACTTGGCATTGCATTCGCTGCCTAGGTATACCTGCTTCCATAAAAACACCGCCTTGTTGTATAAAGCCGTTTCGTTTAAAGCGTTCAACTTCGTTTAAAATACAATTAATACTAATAACTTGGTGCCCATCGTTAGCGGCAAGATTAACAATAAAAGTAAGTAATGAAGTATAAACGTGGCGATTACGGTGTGCGGGCAAAACGGCTATTCGGCCTATTAAGCCATCTGTACACAGCCTACCTGTGGCTACGGGTGCGTTACTGTTGTGAGTAACTAGCACATGGTGTGCTAGTTTGTCTTGGCTATCAAATTCTACTCGTTTGGGTATGTGTAACTCATATACAAATACTTTTTCACGTATTTGTTGTAGCTGGTCTTTTTGCCTATCCCACTCGACCTTATTAATTTGATAGCCCATAGCGCACCTCTAATTAAACCACATCCCCTCATTAACTAGTGTAGTAAAGGTTTGAATAAAAACTAGGCTGGGCTGCGCTGCGTTTAAATCGTCGATATTAACATAATCATGATCTGTTAATAGTTTAACGGCATTTAAGTCGCAAAGTGGTAACGGGTAGTTTTCGCCATTAATACTTAATAATAGGGTGTCTTCTAGCTGCTGATAGATAGCACGTATGCCACCTAAACGCTCAAATTCTTCTGCATTGTTTGCTATTAAATCACTCATTTGCTCGCAGGCTATAGGCTCTTCAAGCGGTGCTAAGTCCATTTCGTGCTTGGCTTGGCTTAAGGTATTACCAAGCCAATGCTTAAATAGCTCATCGTTATTAAGTAGCGCTTGCATAAGGGTTTTAACTTTATCGGTTTCGCTCTGTAAAAGCTCACCTTTAGAGTCCCTAAGGGCTAAAGTGTGATCGGTATAGCGTTTTTGGCCGCTGTCGGTATCAATAACATGATCGGCAAAACTAGAAAATAAGTCTTGTTGATTAGGTGCTCTAAATCCAACCGAGTAGTTAAGGGCGTTTTCTATTGCATAACCTTCGTGAGGACACCCAGGTGGTATATATAAAATATCGCCGGGCTCTAAAATACAATCTATAACGGCTTCAAATTGCTCAACTTGTAGTAGTTTTTTATTTTGCGTAAATTGTTTAAGTGTTGGATCAGGCAGACCAACACGCCAATGACGCTTACCCTGGCCTTGAATAATAAATACATCGTACTGATCTAGGTGCGGACCAACGCCACCTTTAGGGGTTGAGTAGCTGATCATTAAATCATCTATTCGCCAGTTAGGTATAAACCTAAATGGTTGAAGCAGTTGTGCTGCATCGCTATGCCAATGATCAACCGCTTGTACCAATAAAGTAGCGTGTTGCTCAGTTAATTTTTCAAAGTCTTCAAATGGGCCTTGGTATGCTTGCCAATCGTTATTGTGGTTGGTAACAATTCGCGACTCTATACTTTCTTCCATAGCAAGACCGGCAAGCTCTTCTGCCTCTATTGGGTCTTGAAAGTCTGTAAAGCCTTGTTTAATTAATAGCGGTTCTTTTTGCCAGTATTGGTTTAAAAATTCTTGCTCACAGAGGTTGTTTATTTTTAATTGGTACATAGAGTTGGCCTATAATTTTTAGTACAAAAAAAGCGAAAGGGATTATCCTTTCGCTTTTTATATGCGCAATTTAGTATTTAAACTAAATCGTCAATAAACTCAACAGCGCGGCCAATGTAGTTGGCAGGTGTTAGTTTTTTCATTTCTACTTTAGCGTGCTCTGGCAGGTCTAAACCATCGATAAAGTCGGCCATAATCTCTTGATTTACACGTTTACCACGCGTTAAATCTTTAAGTTTTTCGTATGGTTTTTCAATACCGTATTTACGCATAACTGTTTGAATTGGCTCAGCAAGTAATTCCCAGTTTTGATCAAGCTCATCAAGTAAACGTTGCTCATTTACTTCAAGCTTGCTTACGCCTTTAAGTGTAGATTGATACGCAATAAGCGTGTAGCCCATACCCACACCTAAGTTACGTAAAACGGTTGAGTCGGTAAGGTCACGCTGCCAACGAGAAACAGGCAGTTTTTGTGCAAGGTGAGCAAATATAGCATTTGCTAAACCTAGGTTACCTTCTGAGTTTTCAAAGTCGATAGGGTTTACTTTATGCGGCATTGTTGAAGAGCCGATTTCGCCAGCAATGGTTTTTTGCTTAAAGTGGTTAAGGGCAATGTAACCCCAAACGTCACGATCAAAATCAAGTAAAATAGTGTTAAAGCGAGCAATAGCATCAAATAGCTCGGCAATGTAGTCATGCGGCTCTATTTGTGTAGTGAACGGATTAAAGGTTAAACCAAGGCTAGTTACAAAGTTGCTTGCGTGGGTATGCCAATCGTAATCTGGGTAAGCACTCAGGTGAGCATTGTAGTTACCTACAGCACCGTTAATTTTACCTAGCATTTCTACCTGTGCGATTTGGTCGCGTTGGCGTTTTAAACGCATGTATACGTTAGCAAACTCTTTACCCATTGTTGAAGGCGTAGCTGGTTGGCCGTGGGTACGCGTCATCATAGGTACTGCTTTGTACTCAATGGCTTTTTCTTTTATAGCGTTAAGTAGTTGGTCGCAGTATGGAAGGAGCACATTATCACGAGCTTCGCTTAGCATTAAACCATGAGATAGGTTATTAATATCTTCTGATGTACAGGCAAAATGAATGAACTCGTTAATAGCGTTAATTTCGCTGTTATCGGCTACTTTTTCTTTTAGTAAATATTCTACCGCTTTAACATCGTGATTTGTGGTGCGTTCAATGTCTTTAACACGCTGTGCGTCTGCTTCGCTGAAGTTATCAACTATGGCATTTAAAAGTGCATTGGCTTGTTCGCTAAATGCAGGTACTTCTTTAATATCGCTTGCTGCAGCTAAGGCTTGCAACCAACGCACTTCAACGGTTACGCGGTATTTGATTAAGCCAAATTCGCTGAAAATACTGCGTAGTTCAGTGGTTTTGCTGCCGTAGCGACCATCCACTGGAGAGATAGCGGTTAACGCTGAAAGCTCCATAATAACTCCTAAATTTTAGTTTTGAACGATAATTAAATGTTTGTTTTTGCAATAGCGAGAATTTTTCTTTTTGCAAAGAAAAAGTGACGGCGTTTACCGCCCATTTGTCGCCATAATACAGCACTGCGAATTCCTGCTAATAAAAGGGCACGAATTTTATTTTGCGTTTGCTGCTGTTTTAATAACTCGGGTTTACCATAAACCTGAATTCGGTGCCCAAGGGGGCTCAGCACCGACGAGTATATATCTGCTAAACCGGCAACTACGGTGTCATCGGTTATGGCAAAGTGATCTAAGCGACGATGAATGTCGTCGATACGACGGCCAAGTTCAGCTAAGCTTTTTGGCTCGTTATTTAAAATACGTTCAAGCTGCATTAAACCACCTACGTACTTAACTATTTCAACATCTTTTTGAGCGCCAGCAGTAAGCTGCGCCATTAATGTTTTATAGCCGTCGCGCAAGTTATGCGTACCTTGATAAACATCAACCGGCGATGCGGGTGATGTTTGTACAATACTTGTAAATAGCACGTCTAAGTCTGAATCGTTTGCGCTGCCGTATTGCGCGATTTTTTGTACTTGTTTAGCCACTTGGCACATGGCGGCAAGCGCCATGACTTGGTGTTGATTCATTACTTAATCACCGAATCTATAATACCGCCACCTAAACACACATCATCGGCATAAAATACAGCTGATTGACCCGGTGTAACGGCTTTTTGTGGTTCATCAAACAATACGCGTGCCATACCATCTTCCCCAACGAGAAGAGTACAATTAATATCTTCTTGGCGGTAACGGGTTTTAACGGTGCAGCGCGTTGTACCTTGAGGACCAACACGGTCTACCCAATGTAATTGATTGGCGTTTAGACCATTGCTGTATAGGCGAGGGTGGTCTTTACCTTGTCCGACAACGAGCACATTGCGCTCAACGTCTTTATCTACAACGTACCATGGCTCGCCAGAGCCTTCTTTCATGCCACCAATTAACAAGCCTTTACGCTGGCCAAGTGTATGATACATAAGCCCTTCGTGCTCACCAACGTTGTTGCCGTCAGTATCTTCAATCACACCAGGTTGAGCAGGTAAAAACTTTTGTAAAAAGTCTTTAAATTTACGCTCCCCAATAAAACAAATACCGGTGCTGTCTTTTTTATCGTGGGTGATTAAGTCTTGCTCTTCTGCAATACGGCGTACGTCTGGTTTAGCTATATCGCCTACTGGGAAAAGAGTTTGGCCTATGTGTTCATGGCTTAAGGTATATAAGAAATAGCTTTGATCTTTGTTATCGTCTAAGCCTCGGCACATAACGTATTTGTCGTCTCGTAGTTCACGACGAACATAATGGCCTGTTGCAATATAATCGGCGCCAAGTGCTTGTGCTGCAAATTCTAAAAATGCTTTAAATTTAATTTCTTTGTTACACATAATATCTGGGTTTGGCGTACGGCCCGCTTTGTACTCTTCTAAAAAGTACTCAAAAACGTTATCCCAGTATTCGGCTGCAAAGTTAACGGTATGAAGCTCGATGCCTAATTTGTCACACACTGCTTGTGCATCTTTTAAATCTTCAGCGGCTGCACAGTATTCGTCATTGTCGTCTTCTTCCCAGTTCTTCATAAACAGGCCTTCTACTTGGTAGCCCTGTTGTTGTAATAAATATGCAGATACAGAAGAATCAACACCGCCGGACATACCAACGATGACTTTAATGTGACTATTTTCGCTCATGAATAATTTCGCTTATACAGATTGCTGTTAACTAGGAAAGGCCGCGATTATAGCACGCATTTTGTTTTTGCTTAAAGGGAGGAGTGGCGCAAACACACGATTTTGTAGTTATTTTATTCATATAATAAATAGCAAATAAGACTGAATCGCATTTAACATAAAAAATGATGAAAAATTTAAATAAGCCATTGTAAAAAGATATTTCGGTGCCATTATTGTCTGAGCGCATAATAATAGCGTCCATATTACCTTGTGTTTGTTGTACAATTAAGGAACAGGCAAGATTTTTGTATTAAATTTGCATTTTATTGCCTTAATATTTTCAACGGAATGAATATATGAATTACGCCTTTCAGGTAAAAAAACTTACGACCCTAATTACGTTTTATACGACTAACTCAAGCTTTCATGTAAAGCAGTTACTTGAAAACCCGACGAGTGAGTTTAAGCAATCTGCCTACAAACTTTTTCATGAAATATTTAAACACAGCGTACCCGTAGACTCTCAACAGATTAGCCCCGTTGATGCTATTTTTGATTCAGTTACCGCATCTTTAGCTTTAATTAACCAATCTGAAGTGGCGTTAATTGAAGCAACACAAAAATGGTGGAACGAGTGGTACTTTGTATTAACTATGGAGCATTCGCTTTCTCACGAAAAAGAAGATGCGCCATACAGTTTCCTTTCTAAAAAAATGCATCATCCTATGAAGCGCCACGAGATGAGCCACTACGCCCATTTATTTACTATTTTGCCTATGCCTATCTCTAATGTGTGTGCTAAAACCGGTGATATTATTAGAGTTAATCAGCGCTTTATAGATGTATTTGGTTATACCGTTGATGACTTACCTAACTTAGAGCAGTGGTGGGTTAATGCATACCCAGATCCTCACTATCGAGAGTCCGTGAAAAAAATGTGGCAATCGGCGTTAGAAATTGGCAATGAAACAGGGCAAGACATCCCCGCGCATGATTACCATGTTACTTGTAAAAACGGTAATACAATTACCATGGAAGTATCTGGAATCAATTTGGGCGATGAATATATTGCTGTATTTAATGATGCGACCAAGCGTTTAGAAGATCAAAATATTTTACGCGACATGGCATTTTTAGATTCGCTAACACAAATAGCAAATAGACGTCGTTTTGATGAAAAGCTAAGTAAAGAGTTCGAAAAAGCCGTTGAGTGTGGTGACGATTTGGCAATTATTTTAATCGATATTGATCACTTTAAACTCTTTAACGACCGCTACGGGCATGTTGAAGGTGATTTATGTTTGTATAACGTGGCGCAAGCAATAGCTTGTACGGTAAGCCGCACCGAGGACTTTGTGGCGCGTTATGGCGGAGAAGAATTTGTTGTATTGCTGCCTCAAACCGATAAACAAGGGGCCTTATTTATTGCTGAGCATATTCAAAAGGCAATTGAAGAGCTGCACATCCCTCATGAAGACAGCTTTACCGGCTACTTAACCCTGAGCATGGGTATTCACGCAATTAATAAAGATGATAGCTGCGATCAAAAAGAGTTTATTAAGGCCGCCGACAGCGCACTTTATTATTCAAAAAGGCAAGGACGAAATTGTTTAGCATTAAGTTAATTTATAGCCTTGGACTATTTATATAGCTTTGAGAATTATATAAAGCGTAGATGTTTAATTATCCTCGTAAATAAAGTCTACGTCTTGAATAGGGCGGTTTAGGCTGTCTTCAATACATTTTAAAACTAAATGGCTTCTTAGAGGCAGTGCTTTTATGTCTTCTAAACTGTGCCAGTTGGCACTAATTATATCTCCATCTTTTGGGCAGGGCTCAGTGGTGACTTGAGTGCCATCAAACATAAAACAAAAGCGTAAGTAATGCACCCCATTACCGCATGTAAGTTATAAACACCGATTAAGCCCGTGGAGGTTAGGGACAAACCTGTTTCTTCAAAAAGCTCTCTGCTGGCTGCTTGAGCCAGTGTTTCGTTTACTTCTAAATGGCCAGCAGGTTGGTTATAACAAATATTAGAAGTAAATTTATCTCGCTCTTTTACCAGTAAAAAATGCTCTCCTTTTTTTACTACAGCAGCCACCGTTACATGGGGTTTATGCATTTACCTTACCTTTTATAACACTGTACTGTGCGCTGTTTATGCCATCTAGCGTGTAATTGCCAATACTGTAGCGAATAAGCCTTAATGTAGGGTGCCCAACGTGGGCGGTCATACGGCGAACTTGCCTATTACGCCCTTCATTAATTGTAATACTTAACCACGTTGTAGGAATCGACTTTCGCTCTCTTACCGGCGGCACGCGAGGCCAAAGTTTTGGCTCGTCAATAATTTTTACGTTTGCGGGTAAGGTCATCCCATCTTTTAGTTCAACACCTTTACACAGGGCATTAATGGCCTCTTCACTAGGCTCGCCTTCAACTTGCACCCAATAGGTTTTATTGGTTTTTTTATTCGGTGCGGTAAGGGTATTTTGAAGCTTTCCGCAGTTTGTTAAAAGTAACAAGCCTTCACTGTCACGGTCGAGTCTGCCTGCAGCGTATACATCTTTAATGGGAATAAATTCAGCCAAGGTTTTTCTTTTGGCATCGTCTGTAAATTGGCAAAGCACATCGTAAGGCTTGTTAAATAAAACAATTTTTCTATCTTTAGGCGCTATAGCGGGTTTAATTTCACGCGAAGTTGTACTTTTTTTAGTGAGCGAATTGCGTGAGTAAGTTCTACCCGTGGTTCGTTTAGTGGTACTTTTACTTGCGCGATTATGCATTGGTTTGTTCGCCATTAAATACACCTAGCGGGCTTGGGTAAGCCAGCAATTTTTGTGGCTTGTTTTGCAGGCCCCTTGGGAAATAATTTATACAAATAAATACTATTGCCTTTGTCCTCGCCAAGCGCTTTAGCCATGGCTTTAACAAGCATTCTTATTGCTGGGCTGGTGTTATATTCTAAGTAAAAATTGCGCACAAAATTAATCACTTCCCAGTGTTGTTCACTTAAGATAATGTTTTCTTGCTCGGCGATAATGGGGGCTAACTCTTTTGTCCACAAGGTGTAATCTAGCAAGTAGCCTTGTTTATCAGTGTCGATTTGTTGATTATTAAATTCAAGCATGGATTACCAGGTAATAGATTGGTTAGTAGATAGAGTAAGGGCGACAAACTCATCGTAATTAATAAGTGTTTGGCCTGGGCTTAGTTTAACTGCGCGTGCCTGCGCATCCTCTAAAAGCAACAATAGCGAATCGTTTAATTGAAAATACTGCTTAGCGGCATAACAGGCATCACCAACAAGGAGTACTTTATCGGTGTATTTAATTAAGTTTTCAAGCTGAGTAGAGTCATAATAAGCCAGTGGCTTTGAAAAAATGTGTAATGTACTCATAGGTTCACCACAAAATCTTGCTGGCCGATCAGCAGTTGTTGCTCAGTGTAATTGAGGCTGGTTGAATCAATAATTAATTGAGATTTGTTTAAGTTATAATCTAGTAACGATTTTTCACATACATATATGTTTTCTACTTCATAGATTTCAAGCGTTTTGATGTTTTTAAAAAAATCTTTTACACCAAGTTGCTGTGTTGATTGATTATGTTTTAAAGCAAGCACTGCAGGGCCGCTAAATAGCCAGCTAATATTTTGATCAACTGCGGCAAATATTAGTGCCATGTCTAGGGCATCGCGGGTATTAAGCTCATCAAAGGGGCTGGATTGGCTCATTACTAAAACGTTTTTCATTTAAACTGTATCCATTTATCTGCATCACTCGCTAGCATGGCAAATTCTGCAAGCCCGGCTACAGTAAACACACCTGTTTGGCTTGTGTTTAAGCCACGTTTTTCTGCTGCAGTAATACATAGCATTAAGTTGACGTTTTTATCTGCAAGTTGTTGCCATTGCGTAGGAATTTGCAGCTCGTCAGAGGCTAGCTCAAAGTGAGCTGACGCGTGATAAATCCCATTTTGATACAAAAATATCGCATCTATGGTGTGGCCTTGTGCTAAACATGCATTCGCAAACTTTATAATACGTTGCGTTGAGTCATGATCTGAAGGAGGAGTATGTAAAGAAAGAACAAATCGCGCCAAAACAATTCCAATAAAAAAGCCCCAATAAAGGGGCTATTTTAACAGAACTATTTAATTAGTCATCACTTGCGCCAAGAAGGTGCAGTAAAGAGGTAAATAGGTTATATACGTTTAAGTATAGAGCGACCGTCGCGCGAATGTAGTTAGTTTCGCCGCCATTAATAATACGGCTAGTATCAAATAAGATTAAGCCAGACATAATTAACACAACAGCAGCGTTAAGCACCATAAACATTAGCGAGCTGCCAATGAAGATGTTAACTATGCTTGCAACAATAACCACTAGTAAGCCTACTGTTAAAAAACCACCCATAAATGAGAAGTCTTTTTTAGTGTTTAATGCATAAGCCGATAGACCAAAAAATATTAATGCAGTAGAACCAAGCGCCTGCATAATAAGCATAGGGCCATTAGGCATAGCTGCATAATAGTTAAGTAGTGGGCCAAGGCCTGCGCCCATACAGCCTGTAAAAGCAAACACCCAAAACACGCCTGAGGCTGAGTCTGCTTTTTTGTTTACAACAAATAATAAACCAAACGAAACCAGTGTGAACACAATTCCCATAAAGTAAGGTAATTGTAATGCCATTGAAATACCCGCCGTAACAGCACTAAATGCTAATGTCATGGCCAGTAAGAAATAGGTGTTTTTAAGTACCTTGTTTGTTTCAATGGTCGACATTACCGGTTTAGCGGTATTGTACGAATGATTAAATGCCATTGTAGAGCTCCTTTAAGTGAAACATGTTTGTTTCGATAATTTAACTAAAATTAGATTACCAACTCTTATATGTTTGGGCAAACCTTTGTAGATCAATAGAGTGTTATTTTTTAATTAAAGTTCATTTAAGCATCAAAAAGAAATTATTTGTTTCATCTTTAAACAAATTAATTGTTTTTTAAGCACTTAAACAATTTTTTAAAAAAAAAGCTTCACAAAGCCAATGGGTTTCCCTATTATGCAGGCCGTGCGGAGAGATGGCAGAGTGGTCGAATGCACCGGTCTTGAAAACCGGCATAGGTTTGTAGCCTATCTAGGGTTCAAATCCCTATCTCTCCACCATCTTATTACAATAATTATGAGTACACTCTTACTTGTAATTTATAGCACTTTCGGAGAGATGGCAGAGTGGTCGAATGCACCGGTCTTGAAAACCGGCATGGGTTTGTAGCCCATCTAGGGTTCAAATCCCTATCTCTCCACCATTATATTAAAGCCCGCTTTTTAGCGGGCTTTTTTGTTTTTACGCTTTATTATCAGGCCATCTTAGGTTTCCTCGCTTATTTGCCCATTTCGGTTTGCTATTAGCCGCTATTGATAGATTATTAACATATTCATGTACTACTTTTATTTTTTAGATTTTAAAATTGGTCATTAAAATAGTATGTTGTGGCTCAAGGATGATTTACCTTCAAGAAAACTTATTATTTATCGTGTAATGATGCTCATTGATAACGTTGTTTGTTTTATTTGTATTCCAACCTTTTGACACAATTAACGATACATCATCACTTTTGCAGCTTTGCTGTGCTGTATACCTATGACGCTGGCTATGCGTAAATTAGTCATTAATTGAAGAACGTATTTAATATTGCAATCTAAAGGTTAGGTTTTACTGACGATAGCGTCTATAAGGTAGTGAACTTTGTCTTATAGGCGACTAAGCAGCTCAAAGTAAGCGTGGGCAGGTAAAACAATGCGTGTTTGTTTTTTGTTAGCAAAACATTATTAAGCCCATTCACTAAACAGCCCAACATAAATTAAATCTTCAAATTAACACACCTTGCAAAGGGGGTTAAAGGCCCTTGCTAGAAACGCGAAGGTATATTTTTTATAAAATTAAAATGCCTAGTTACAGCAGTTTAAAGAGTGCTTGTTTTCCCATCATAAATTACGACCATAGTCTCTATTTCTAACCTTAAGAACTTGGTGCATGCTTAATATAATGTTTGTAGTGTGTAATTAGGAACTTATATGAAACATCAACTAGTCAAAAGTGTAGCGCTTTCTTTATTATCCCCTGTGATTGTTGGTAGTTTACTTGGCCTTTATTATGGGCTCACTATGAATGGCGATGCGGTTACCATTTTTTTACAACTACTGATGAGTGCAATTGCGAACGCACATATTGTTGGACTGACTATGGCCGCTTTTGTCGTACCGGGTTATTTGCTTATGTTTAAGTATGCAAAAGTGAATTATTCAGGTGTACTGACTCTTGGGCTGCTCGGTGGCGCAATATTTAGTTATTTACTCAGTGCTACAACAGGTGAGATATTTTTAATTAATAGTGTAATGGCAGCTTTTGCCGCAGGACTATTTTTATTTGGCCTGCGTAAAACATCAAAAAAATAATTGCAGAAATATTAATCAAGCGTGCTGAAAAACGGCGCTATTTCTGTTTTTTTGCCTGTAAAAGGTTTCAATTTTTCACGACAAAGAGTACCTTTAGCTACTGTCTGTTTAATAAGAAGTAGTTTGGTATGCAAAAGCACGATTTTTACCAGTCATTAGTTAAGCAAACTGAATCACTAATTGCTGGTGAATCTAATGTCATTGCTAATATGGCTAACGTAAGTGCGCTATTATTTACCTCATTAGAAGATGTAAATTGGGCGGGCTTTTACTTTATGGATTCGCCAAGTGAATTAGTGCTTGGGCCTTTTCAAGGTAATCCAGCGTGTATTCGTATCCCTGTTGGTAAAGGGGTGTGTGGTACGGCTGCAGCAACGTTAGAAACTCAACTAATTGAAGATGTACATGCGTTTGATGGCCACATAGCCTGCGATGCAGCGTCTAACTCTGAGATTGTTGTACCTATCATGAAAAATGATAAAATAGTTGCTGTTCTTGATATCGATAGCCCAACTATTGGTCGATTTGATACTGATGACCAAGCAGGTCTTGAAGCATTAGTTAAATGCTTAGAGGCAAGCTTATAATGAAAGACTTGCTAAATGTTCAAGACTACCTATTCGCAGTACAAGATGTAGGCGATTGGGAAGGGGAAGAAGAACATGTAGCGGAAACGCTCAATGATTTGATTCACATAGCCTGGGATAAACTTCCAGATGATTTAGATTGTGAATCAATCGATGAAATAATAAATGGTATTTGGGAACACCTTCGAGGTGATTTGGCTGTACTTGAAGCCGACTTCGAAGAGTTAATCGACTGGGTAATACACTACGTTGACTCGTCCCTTGATGAAAAGATGTGAAAAATAGGTTCTAAAATGGAAACCACAAACAAGCTAAAAGATATTAATGAAGTGCTGGAATTTCTTTATCAAGAATTTCCACAATGTTTTAAACAAAAAGACGGTATTAAACCGCTTAAAGTCGGTATTTTTAAAGATATTGCCGAGCGTATCGAAGGGTCTGAAAAAGTAAGCAAGACTCAAGTACGTCAAGCGCTTAGAAAATACACGTCTAACTGGCGTTATTTAGAAGCTGTGACTAAGTCAGAGTTTCGTATTGATCTTGATGGTAATCAAGGTGAAAAAGTTGAGCAAGAGCACATTGACCACGCTCAAAAAGCACTAGAAGAAAGCCGTGCTAAAATGGCAAAACGCAAAAAACAACAGCGTCCACGCCAAGATTCAGATTCTAAATCTTTCAAGAAAAAACCAGCCCACGCTAGCAAAAACAATGCACAAGCTAACAAACCAGCTAAAGCAGCCCCTGCTAAACGTTCAGGAAAAGTTGAACCTTTACCTGCAAGTGAGGTCAAGGTTAATAACAAGGTTAAGGTTAAACTTGGCCAAGCACTTGTAAATGCGGTAATTACTGAAGTAAACAAAGACGAAGTTCATGTTGAATTAGTAACAGGCATGCAAGTTAAAACCAAAGCTGACAGCTTATACATTATTTAAGTTGTAAATAAATTAAGGAGTTGTGTATGAGTAAAAAGTTTACGCTCATTCCGTTAGTTGCTGCCCTGTTTTCGGGTTCTTTATTCGCTTCCGTAGAAGCGGCAAAACTTGAAGACTTGCCTGTACTTAAACAAGAAAGTCAACATGGCACTGCCAGCAAACGAGTGGCTAACTTATTTGCTCGTTCACACTATACACCGGTTCGATTTAACGATGCGCTTTCTAGCAAAGTGTACGATCGTTATATCGAATCCCTTGATTTTAATAAAAGTGTGTTTTTAGCAAGCGACATTGCTGCGTTTGAAAAATACCGCAACGATTTTGATAATGCTATTACCACCGGTAAGCTTGGCTTTACGTTTGATATTTTTAACTTAAGCTTAAAGCGCCGTTTTGAACGTTATGATTATTCTTTATCACTACTAGATAAAAAAATGACGTTTGATAAAGACGATGAATACTTTTTTGACCGTGAAGATTCAGCATGGCCAGCATCGCAAGCTGAGCTTGATGAAATTTGGCGTGAACGCGTTAAATACGATGCCTTGCGTTTAAAAATGACAGGCAAAGATTGGGAAGGGATCAAAGAGGTCCTTACCAAGCGTTATAAAAATGCACAAAAACGTTTAGTTCAAACAAATTCAGAAGATGCATTTCAAATTGTAATGAACTCGCTAGCGCGAAGCATTGAAGCGCATACGTCGTATTTATCGCCGCGCCGCGCAGAACAATTTAAAATGGATATGGACTTAGAGCTTGAAGGCATTGGCGCCGTTTTAAGCCCAGATGAAGATTACACCGTTATTCGTAGCTTAGTACCAGGTGGACCTGCCGATAAAACAGAGCAGCTAAAAGCTGACGACAAAATTATTGGTGTTGCCCAAGATCAAAAAGAGTTTGTTGATGTTATTGGCTGGCGTTTAGATGATGTAGTTGATTTAATTAAAGGCCCTAAAGGCACTAAGGTACGTTTACAGTATCTTAAAGGCTCTGATGCACATGGCACGCCTAAAGTAGTTGAAATCACCCGTGATAAAATTCGCTTAGAAGATAGGGCTGCTAAATCTGAAGTATTTGAAGCGAGTTATTCAAATTTAACTTCAAAAATTGGTGTTATCGAGATCCCAGGCTTTTACAACAATCTTTCAAAAGACGTTAAAGTTGAATTAGCTAAACTTAAAGAAGAAAACGTAGACGGTATTATTATTGATTTGCGCCAAAATGGCGGTGGATCATTATATGAAGCTACACAGCTATCAGGCTTGTTTTTTGACCAAGGTCCGGTTGTACAAATTCATACATTAAATAACCGTATCGAAGAGCAAAAAGACCGTGACGGAATTACCTACTACGATGGCCCATTAACTGTTTTAGTTGACCGTTACAGTGCTTCAGCCTCTGAAATTTTTGCCGCCGCAATGCAAGACTATGGCCGCGCAGTAATTATAGGCGAGCAAACCTTTGGTAAGGGAACGGTTCAGCAGCACAAAGGCTTAGGTCGTGCGTACGATTTATACGACAACGACTTAGGTAGCGTACAATACACTATTGCTAAGTTTTACCGTATAAACGGCGGCAGTACTCAGCATAAAGGGGTTATTCCTGATATTTCATTCCCTTCGGCGATAGACCCAGCAGAGTGGGGCGAGAGCAAGCAAGATAATGCATTGCCGTGGGATAGCATAGTACGAGCTAAGTATAATAGGCAGGGTAATTTAACGCCTGTAATCACTTATCTTGAAAAACAGCACGAAGTACGTATTAAGTCAGAGCCAGAGTTTGGTTACGTATTTGATGATATTGCCCGTTACAATGAAGAGAAAGACCGCAAAACTATTTCTTTAGTTGAAGCAGACCGTATTAAAGAAAAAGATGAAAATGAAGCACGTACTCTAGCGCGCACTAATGAGCGTTTAAAGCGTTTAGGTAAAGAGCCAATAGAAAACCTAGATGATGTACCTGAGGTAATTGAAGAGCTTGACCCTTTCTTAGAAGAGGCAGCACTGATCACTCAAGATTACATTAACTTTGGCCGTATCGCTAAAAAATAAACACGTGTTTACCCCGTTTAAAAGGCGCTTTTTGCGCCTTTTTTGTTACCTAAATTTCGCTAAATTGCTATAATCGCGAATTACTAAATTGAGTTACATTACTGTGGCTTAAAAAAAGCACTGATACGCTAAAAATAATAAATAACCACGCCACGATATGTGGTGTGCAGGAGTCACTATTTTGAAGCCTTTAGAAAAACCGATTAAACCCGCCTCGTTTTTTGATGCACTTGTTCCTATCACTGTTTTAATTTGCCTTTTAGGCGCAGCGGTATATTTATTTGGCGATAACTCGTCATCAGGTCCTAACCAAATAGCGTTATTATTTGCCACCTTTGCTGCGGCACTAATAGGGCTAAAAAATGGCTACACGTGGAAAAAGCTTGAAGAAGCCATGATTGAAGGTATTACCTTATCATTGGGGGCTATTTTAATTTTATTAATGGTGGGCGCCTTAATTGGTACTTGGTTGTTGTCGGGTACCGTGCCAACGCTCATTTACTATGGCTTACAGGTTATTAACCCAAGCTGGTTTTACGCCGCAAGCTGCTTAATTTGTGGCATTGTTGCAATGAGTATAGGTAGCTCTTGGACCACAGCTGCCACCATAGGTGTGGCGCTTTTAGGGGTGGCCACCGGGTTAGGGCTTGATCAAACTGTGACGGCAGGGGCGGTTATTTCGGGTGCTTACTTTGGTGACAAACTCAGTCCGCTTTCTGAGACTACTAACTTAGCACCGGCTGTTGTTGGAGCTGATTTATTTGAACATATTCACCACATGTTATGGACTACTGTTCCTAGCTTTGTCATTGCATTAATCATTTTTATATTTATGGGCTTTAATGCAACGGCTTCTAACGAAGCCGGCAGGATTGACGAAATAACAGCGATTTTAGAGCAAAACTTTAATATTGGCTTTGAAATGCTAATTCCATTAATTGTGCTGCTAGTTTTAGCTATTAAAAAAATGCCAGCGTTTCCGGCTATTTCAATTGGCGCTGTAATCGGTGCTGTGTGGGCAATGTTGTTTCAGTCTGATTTAATTGCGACACAAATTGACCTTTCTCAGGGTGAGTTGGTTGGTTATTTTAAAATTATTTGGACAACTTTTTTCGATGGTTTTAGCATCGACACGGGTGATGACAAAATGGATTCATTGCTCAGTGGTGGCGGAATGGCAGGTATGTTAACTACAACATGGCTGATCATGACAGCTCTTATGTTTGGTGCCATTATGGAAAAAACCGGTTTATTAGATATTTTTGTTAATAGCATTTTAAAAATTGCAAAAAGCACAGGCTCGCTTATTACATCAACCATTGCTACTTGTGTGGGCACAAACTTAATAGCGGCTGATCAATACATTGCTATTGTAGTGCCAGGTCGTATGTTTAAAGAAGAATATAAAAAGCGTGGATTAAAGCCCGTTAATTTATCGCGTACTTTAGAAGATGGCGGCACAATAACTAGCCCGTTAATTCCGTGGAATACCTGTGGTGCATACATGCAAAGCGTTTTATTAATCAACCCATTTGACTATGCCTTGTATGCTTTCTTTAATTTAATTAACCCTTTCTTAGCCATTATTTATGCGTACGTAGGCATTAAAATTTTACGCATTGAACCCAAGCAACCTGCTTAAATCTAAATAGCTCCTTTTTAAGGAGCTTTAGTTGGAGTAACTATGACTGTTTCAGCAAAGCCAAAAGCGCAATACTTAAAAGACTACACTGCGCCTAATTTTTCTATAGAGCACACTGAACTCACTTTTGACTTACAACCACTAAATACAAAAGTGACGGCGCTACTAACGCTTAAAAGAACAACAAATCAAAACTCAACGCTTGTGTTAGATGGCATAGACTTACAATTAGTGGAGCTGCAAGTAGATAATGTTGCTTATACTAATTATAAGATTGAAGGTGAGCACCTATTCATTAATGATTTACCTCACACATGCCAGCTCAAAATTGTTACTGAAATTTCTCCTGATACAAATACCTCTTTAGAAGGCTTGTATTTATCTGGTGGAGCGTATTGCACGCAATGTGAAGCGCAAGGTTTTAGAAAAATAACCTACTTTTTAGACCGCCCTGACGTGCTAAGCACGTACGATGTGACGATTATTGCTGATAAAAGCTTTAAGCATTTACTGTCAAATGGTAACCAAATTGACAGTGGTGAAACAGCTGATGGCCGCCATTTTGCTAAATGGCAAGACCCATTTAAAAAGCCAAGTTACTTATTTGCATTAGTAGCGGGTGATTTTGATGTACTAAAAGACACTTACACAACAAAAAGTGGGCGCGAAATTGAGCTTGCGTTATTTGTTGATAAAGGCAATTTATCTAAAACACCGCATGCAATTAACTCATTAAAAAAAGCCATGCATTGGGATGAAACGCGCTTTAACCTAGAATACGACTTAGATATTTACATGATTGTTGCCGTAGATTTTTTCAATATGGGAGCAATGGAAAACAAAGGGCTAAATGTATTTAATAGTAAATGCGTATTGGCTAACCAAGAAACCGCCACCGATAAAGATTATCACACGATAGAGTCGATTGTTGGTCATGAGTATTTTCATAACTGGACGGGTAACCGTGTTACCTGTAGAGACTGGTTTCAGCTATCGTTAAAAGAAGGGCTCACAGTATTTAGAGACCAAGAATTTAGTAGCGATTTAGGCTCACGCGCACTTAACCGCATTGATGCCGTTAAGGTAATGCGCACACACCAGTTTAGTGAAGATGCGGGGCCAATGGCGCACCCAATTCGCCCAGAAAAAGTTATCGAAATGAATAACTTTTATACCGTAACGGTGTACGATAAAGGGGCTGAAGTTATCAGAATGATGCACACCCTGTTAGGTGAGGTTAACTTTCAAAAAGGGATGCAGCTTTACTTTGAACGCCATGATGGCCAAGCGGTTACCTGTGATGATTTTGTTGCTGCAATGAGTGATGCTTCAGGCATAGATTTAACGCAATTTAAGCGTTGGTATAGCCAATCTGGTACACCACGATTAAATGCAACACAGCACTATGATCACGATAAGCAACTTTATACTTTAACAATTGAGCAATCAGCTCCGCTAAATCAGCCAGATAATAAGAGCCTTCACATTCCATTTGCCATCGAATTATTAGATGAAAATGGGCAAAGTATTGCACTTACTTATCAAGGTGAAAAACGCGACCACGTGCTTAACGTAACTGCGCCAACGCAAACGTTTTACTTTGATCAAATACCTGCTCGCCCAGTGGCTGTACTACTTGAAGATTTTTCAGCGACCTGTATTTTAAGCCAGCAAAATTCAGAACCTGATTTACTGCATATTATGCGTTTTGCGCGCAGCGATTTTTCGCGTTGGGATGCGCAGCAGCAATTATTTATTAATGCAGTTAAGCAAGCAGTTAACGCACCTGAACACGCAACATTAAGTGAAAACGTTATTAATGCACTACGTGTGTTAATAAGCGCACAAAGTGGCGATTTAGCACTGGTAGCAGAGCTTATAAAACTGCCAAGCTTTGACACGTTTGCCGCTGAGTTTGACATAATTCCTGTTGACGAAATCATTACAATCACAAGATTGTTTGAGCAACAGATTGCCGAGCAATTATCTGATGAGCTTTTACATTGTTACAGTTCGTTAGTAGATGATGGCAGTATAAATTCAGATGCAGTGGCTATAAGAGCGCTTAAAGGTGTTTGTCTACATTACTTAGCTAAAATACCTTCTGAGCAAGTTGACCGCTTTATTAAAAAATCGGCAGATTCACCGAATATGACCAATGTTTTAGCTTCATTAAGTGCGGTAGTAAAAGCATCACACCCATTAAGAACAACGTTGTTAGATCATTTTGATAGCCAGTGGCGTCATGATGTTTTAGTTATGGATAAATGGTTTGCGCTGCAGGCTATGCAATCTGGTGATGATGCTATTGAGAATATAAAAGCGTTGTACGCGCATCCTAGCTTTGATTTTTCAAATCCAAATCGTGTACGGGCATTAGTGGGCAGCTTTAGTCATTTTAATACCGCACAATTTCACCGAAAAGATGGTGAAGGTTACGCATTATTAGGTGATTTACTTATTAAGCTAAACGCGATTAATCCGCAAAATGCCTCTAGAATGTTAACGCCTTTCATGTCGTGGAAACGCTTTGACACAACCCGTGCTCAAGCAATGAAAGCACAGTTGCAACGCTTAGCAAACCTTGAAGGATTAAGTGCTGATTTATTTGAAAAGGTTGAAAAAGCGCTTAATTAAATGATTGAGTATTACTTCTCTTTACACCTGAGCTATAACAAATGCATGGACTACTACCATGGTCGTTTTAGCTCAGTACAAGTGGTTGAGGATAACGGTAAAACAATACGTTTTGCCGCCTCGCACTTACGCCCTTACATTTCATCTATAGGAATAAGAGGGCGTTTTAGACTTTTACTTACCCCCGAGAATAAATTTATTCGCCTCGAACGTATCGCCTAACCTGCTGTTTTTATGTTATAGATACATAAAAATATTATCTTTTTGTTAATTTCAATTTGTTCTATTGTTAATTTACGTGTATAAATTATCTGGTATGACGTCTTACCAATACGTAAACGTCAGCTCAAAAAATATAATAATTGATTGAACGCGACCATTTGTAATTTTTTATAATCGCTTCTATCGTTAAGATTACACTAAAAACAATAACTTGATCACACATAATTACCCACGACAGGGGGGATACACAATGATAAGAAGATCGCTTTTTGTTAAAAACAAAATAGCTATAGGTTTAGCAGCCGCAAGCTTAGGTTTATCTGCAGCAGCGAATGCAGCAAATTTTGAGGTAGGGGGCTTTGATGTCACCTTCGACTCAACTTTTTCCTATGGTCAAAGCGTCCGTGTTGAAGACAGAGATTTCGACATTATTGGTAAAAGCAATAATCCTGCATTTGATTGGACTGGGTATAATCCTTCATTAAATACAATTTATTCTTCTCAAGATGTTTGGGCTCAACCAGGCTCTTACTCTAATAATGGCGATGCAGGTAATCTTAATTTTGATAGCGGTGATTCGTTTTCAAAATTATTGAAAGGAACACACGACCTTTCAATTAGCAAAGATAACTACGGCTTATTCACACGTTTTATGTACTTTTACGATTTTGAGTTAATGGATGGTGATAGAGCCTACGTTAACCCAACCTCAGGACAAGGCGTAGATCCATGTGATGATGACGACACAAAAGAGCAAAGCTGTGCCGACATCCGTTTATTAGATGCCTACGTTTGGGCAAATTTTGACTTAAACGATGGCAATAACCCGCTGTCAATTCGCCTTGGTCAACAAGTAGTTAACTGGGGTGAGAGTACACTTATCTCTCATGGTATTAACGTAAACCCGGTCGATATTGACCGCTTAAAAGCGCCAGGTGCTGAGCTTAAAGAAGCATTTATTCCTGTAGGTATGCTTTGGGCGTCATTAGGGATCACTGAAAATATTACTTTAGAAGGTTTTTATCAGTACCAATGGCATGAAACACGCCTACCGGCTGCGGGTACTTATTTTTCTACCAATGACTTTGCAGCAGAAAACGGCTATCAGCAAAATGTACAGTTAGGTTTTACTTCAAACCCTGACATTGATATGGCCTTTTTAACCGACAGCCTTAATAACCTTTATACTAATTTTGCTCAGGTAGCCGCTGCACAGGGTATTGACCCAACAAGTGCTGAAGGCCAAGCCCTGCTTGCAAACATGTATTTAGCTCATCCAACTAAAGTTGCGCTTAAAGGTAAAGGCGATAACGGTAAAACAGAGCCAGATGACGGCGGCCAATATGGTCTACGTTTAGGTGTATTTTTACCAGAGTGGAACGACACAGAAGTGGCGTTATACCACGTTAACTACCATAGTCGACGTCCGCTAATTTCTGGTCGTGTTTCTAACTTTTCTCAAGCTGCCATCGCACAAGATCTAGCGATGATTGCAACAACAGAAATTACAGATGACAACGTGGCAGATTTAGTTGCGTTTTCAAAAGCAGAAAATGATTACCCAGAAGATATTAAACTTTACGGTTTAAGCTTTAACACCACAATTGGCGAAACCGCGTTTGCTGGTGAGTTTGCATTTCGTAAAGACGAACCGTTACAAATTGATGATGTAGAGCTACTTTATACCGCCATGCCTGAACAATTGGCGCTTGCCGGTATTCGCCCAGACTTTGCGGGTATTTCGCAAATGAGTTTTGGTGATGCGATTAGCTCTGTAGCGGCAGGTGAAGTTGCACAAGGTTATATTGAACGCGACACATCACAAATTCAGTTTACTGCAACACATTTATTTGGCCCGTCATTAGGTGCTGATAGCTGGGCTGTAGTAGGTGAAGTAGGTGCTGTGAAAATTCATGATATGCCTGATTACGACGAAATGCGTTTAAATGTGTCGGGTACAGGTCGAAGTGGTGTGATCACAGGCCCAGGCACTACTGACTACACAACATTACAACTAGGCCTTTCTAATGGGCCAGAAGAAAAGTCGTTTGCAACGGCATCATCTTGGGGTTACCGCCTAATTGCTAAAGGTGATTACTTTAACCTTTACAATGGCATTAACTTCTCTCCACGATTTGTATTTTCTCATGATGTAAACGGTAACACACCTGATCCTATGTTCTTGTTTATTGAAGACCGTAAATCGTTGGGTGTAACGATGAACTTTAATTACCAAAATGCATGGTCACTTGATGTGAGCTACAACTCATTTTGGGGTGGTGGCGATATCAATACTTTCTCAGATCGTGACTACGTTTCTTTCAATTTAAAATATTCAATTTAGGGGTAATATTAGTATGATTAAAAAACCTACCCTCATCGCTACCGCTTTGTGTAGCATGTTTTTAAGTTCAGCGGCAATGGCAAAAATGAGCGCTGAAGAAGTTGCACGTTTAGGACAAGACTTAACGCCATTTGGCGCAGAAAAAGCAGCCAATGCTGATGGGTCAATTCCAGCGTGGAATGGCGGTATTACATCTGCACCAGAAGGTTATGAGCCAGGCATGCACCATTTAGACCCGTATTCTGCGGACAAAGTGTTGTTTACCATTGATAACACAAACCTTGATAAGTACAAAGCTAACTTAAGCCCTGGTCAAATTGCTTTATTTGAAGCATACCCAGATACGTTTAAAATGCCTGTTTATGAAACGCGCCGCTCTGCGTCTTACCCACAGTTTGTATACGATGCAACAAAAGAGTTTGCTGCAACGGCTGAGCTTATTGAAGGTGGCAACGGAATAAAAAATACCGCAATTGGTATTCCATTTCCTATTCCTAAATCTGGCTTAGAAGCTATTTGGAATCACTTATTACGCTATCGTGGACAATCAATAGAGCGTTTTGGTGGACAAGCTGCACCCACCGCATCGGGTTCGTACAATTATGTAGGCTTTGATGAACAACTATTGGTTAAATATTCAGATCCTAAAGCGACCCCTGCAGAGCTTCAAGACTCAAACATTTTGTTTAAATTTAAGCAAAAGGTAACAGAGCCAGCACGCCTTGCCGGTACTGCGCTACTCGTACACGAAACCATGGATCAAATTTTAACGCCTCGCCAAGCGTGGACATATAACTCGGGTCAGCGTCGTGTTCGTCGTGCACCAAATGTTGCATATGACGCTCCAGGTACAGCCGCAGATAGCTTACGTACTACCGATGATTTTGATATGTTTAATGGCTCACCTAACCGTTACAACTGGACGTTAAAAGGTAAGCAAGAGCTATATATTCCGTACAATAGCTACAAATTACACAGTGATAAACTAGAGTACGACGATATTTTAAAACCAGGCCACATTAACCCAGAGCATACGCGTTATGAAAAGCACCGTGTATGGGTTGTTGAAGCTAACTTAAAAGATGATACACGCCATATTTATAAAAAACGCGTGTTTTATATTGATGAAGATAGCTGGCAAGTACAAGTGACCGATATTTATGATAATCGCGACCAGCTTTATCGTGTAGCAATGGCATATGGCTTAAACTACTACGAAGTACCTACGCAGTGGAGTACCTTAGAAGTGTATCATGATTTAAATTCGCGCCGTTACTTAGCTATTGGTTTAGATAACCAAGAAAAAATGTACGACTTTTCAGAGTCGTTTAACGATAACGAATTTACTTCAAGCGCATTACGCCGTGAAGGTAGATAACAACGTAATATGCAGCTAACAGCCCGTTAGCTGCTTTTTTCTTTCTCATCGCGTTTGTCTATACGACACGCAGGATTTTCCTCAGCAAACAGACAAACAATTCTTCAGTTCAAGGCGATTAAAATTTATGAAGTATTTGGTATATGCCAGCCTGATCATAAGCGGTGCGAGTATTGCACAAGATGCACCTCAGTATGCTATTAGCGCAATTAACGCAAATAAAACCCTACTAACTGATATTACCAATACAGGTGCAGGTTTAGTGGCTGTAGGTAAGCACGGTACGGTAATAACAAGCAAAAACGCTGAGCAGTGGCAGCAAGCGCAAAGCGTCCCTACACAGGTATTGTTAACGGCTGTCGATTTTTCTAATGAAACCCACGGGTGGGCGTGCGGGCACGATGCCACAATAATTAATACCACCGATGGAGGTTTAAATTGGCAATTACAACAAGCAAAACCAGAGCTTGATAAGCCGTGTTTAGATATTTACTTTGAAGATGACTCAAATGGTTTTGCTGTGGGCGCTTATGGCATGTTTTATCAAACCAGTGATGGCGGCAAGCACTGGCGTAAACGCTTTTTAGACTCTTTACTGTTTAGTGAAGATAGAGAGTATTTGAATGATTTAAAAGAAAATGACCCTCAAGGCTACGAGGCTGAAACAGCATCTATACTGCCACATTTTAACCGTATTGAAAAAACAGACAGTGGTTTGATGTTAGTCGGTGAAATGGGGTTAATGGCCAAAAGCAGTGATAATGGCCAAACATGGCAACGCCTTGATGAAATTTACCCAGGTTCTTTTTTTGCGGTAGCATCAGATGCGCAGCAAGAAATTGTGGCAGGGCTCAGAGGAAATGTATTTGCTAAAAATAAAAATGAACAACAATGGCAGCATTTTGAAAATGTTAAAACGGCCACGGTTAATAACATTATAAATTATAATAATGAGCATTGGTTACTGCTGGCAAATAGTGGTGTGATCTTTCATTTAAAAGATGGCTTACTTACACATGAACAACGCCCCGATGGTAAAGCTATTCTTGATGGCGTAATAATTAATAATAAATTAGTCATGGCAACAGAAGATGGCATTAAAGTGAAGGAGTTGAACCCTTAATGCATACGTTTTTAGATTTTTTAGAGAAGGCGGTGTTTAGACACCGTACTATCATGTTGATCGCTTTTGCGCTAATCACATGTTTTTTAGGCTATAAAGCCACTCATATTGAATTAGACGCCTCGTTTAACAAAAATATTCCGCTGAATCACGAATACATGAAAGTGTACACCAAACACGAAAAACAATTTGGTGGCGCAAATAGCATTTTAATTTCGGTGTGTGATGACAGTGGCGACATTTTTAACCCCGAATTTTTCACCCAGTTAAAAGCAGTACACGATCAACTGTATTTTATTCCCGGTGTAAACCGCCCATTAGTTAACTCTATTTTTGCGCCCAGTGCACGTTTTGTCGAAGTGGTTGAAGATGGTTTTGCTGGCGGCCCAATCATTCCTGCAAACTTTAAAGCTGACCAAAAAGGTTTAGCGGTAGTTAAAGAAAACATTGAAAAAGCAAAAGTAGTAGGGCGAATGATTGCCAGCGATTACTCATGTGCCATGGTGACCGCGCAACTACTCGAAACCGACCCGCAAACTCAGCAAAAGCTAGATACACTCGCATTTGCAGATAAGTTAGAAACGCAAGTAAGAGAGCCTTTAAGTACAGATAAAGTCAGTATTCATATTATTGGATTTGCCAAAATGGCCGGCGATATCGCTCAAGGGGCAAAAGGCGTTGTACTATTTTTTGCTATTGCCATTGGTTTTACCTTTATTATGGTATGGCTATTTTGTGGCAGTTTAAAGCTCACCATTTTACCTATAGCGTGTTCAATTATTGCCGTAATTTGGCAAATGGGTTTATTGTCGAGTTTAGGCTTTGGTCTCGACCCTATGTCTATATTGGTACCATTTTTAGTATTTGCGATTGGTGTAAGCCACGGCGTGCAGATGATCAATGCCATTGGTAAAAAAGTAGGTGAGGGCAAAAGTACCCGAGTTTGTTGTCAATCAAGCTTTAGAGCATTACTTGTACCTGGTGGTATTGCGCTGCTTTCAGACACGGTGGGCTTTTTAACCCTGCTGACTATTGATATAGGTATTATTCGTGAACTTGCAATCACAGCAAGTTTAGGTGTTGCGGTTATTATATTTACTAATTTAATTTTATTGCCAGTGTGGGCCTCGTATATGAATTTTGCCAACACTGTGCATATTCAATCAGGCGATGCGCAAAAGCCAAATATGCTAGATGCGATACGCGATTTATTAGTAAAAGCCACAGACCCTAAAACCGCAAAAATGATTATTGGTTTTACCCTGGTGTTATTTGCCTTAGGTTACTGGCAAGCAGATAAAATGCGAATTGGTGATTTACATGCAGGTGCGCCTTCGCTGCATCAAGATGCTCGCTACAATCAAGATACTTTTTTAATATCGGACAAATACACCATTTCGTCGGATATTTTAAAAGTGATTGTTGAGGCTTACCCTGCGGCGTGTACAGAGCACGATGTGATGGCGCGCATTAGCCGTTTTCAGTACAAGGTAGAAAACGTGCCAGGCGTACAATCGGCGGTTAGTTTAAGCTCTGTAGCGCAGTCGGTTAACGCAGGTTACAACGAAGGTAACTTAAAATGGCAAAGCTTGCCGCGTAATTCAGCCAGCTTAGTGCAATCAACAGCCCGTGTAGAAACAAGCACAGGATTACTCAATGGCGATTGCTCAGTCATGCCGGTGATTATATTTTTAGATGATCACAAAGCAAATACAATCGATACCGTTATTCAACGTGTTAAGCAATTTGCACAAGAAGAAGGCACAGACAAGTTAGCCTTTAAGTTAGCGTCTGGGCCTGTAGGGGTTATGGCGGCAACAAACGAGTCTGTTTCTGCGGCGCAAATTCCGATGATGCTTTACGTTTACGGCGCAGTTATTATTTTGTGTTTGTTAAGCTTTAAGAGTGTGAAGGCGACAATCGCAGTGGTATTACCTCTGTATATTGTATCAACTCTTGCACAAGCACTTATGGTGCAATTAGAAATTGGCTTAACGGTATCTACTTTACCTGTCATAGCCTTAGGTGTAGGTATTGGTGTGGATTACGGTATTTATATACTTTCTTCGATGATGGGCCAACTTAAGCAAAACGTACCGCTGAGCGTGGCGTACCGTAATGCCCTTGTTGAACGTGGCAGTGCTGTATTGTTTACCGGTATTACCCTTGCGATAGGTGTGAGTACGTGGATATTCTCTGATCTTAAATTTCAAGTAGATATGGGAATACTGCTTACCTTCATGTTTTTAGTAAATATGTTAGGTGCGGTACTGCTATTACCCGCAATTGGTAGTCTGCTGTGGACCGACCAGAAAAAATAAAGTGAATAATTGTGCTCCTAAATGACCTGTAATGGTCATTTATATCTATATTTTGTGAATAGATGACCAAATAGCTGAAATGCTTAAAATGTTTTCATCGAAAAGGCTGTTTATTAGCGCTAAAAGGGTTAGAATTTAACTGACTCCACGCTAATAAATGGCTGTACAAATATTCTGCTTAACTAAAAGCAGTAATAGATTAAGGAACATACAATGACACGAAATGAAGGCCAAGCCTCGGTTATCCTAGATAATGTCTGTAAGCTTATCCAGAAAAAAGTTCACGCTGATAATGTGTTACTCGTTGAGAAATTCGCCAAAGCCTTGTACAGCAATATGTCTAAAGAGGATTTGGCAAATCGCAATGATAGTGACCTATACGGTGCTGCACTCAGCCTTTGGAATGCACTAGAAAAAAACACCACGGACGACGCAGTAATTCGCGTTTTCAACCCTGAAGTAGCAAAAGATGGCTGGCAGTCATCACATACAATTGTAGAAATTATTGCTAAAGATATGCCATTTTTAGTAGATTCTGTTCGTATGGCTATGACCCGTGAAAATATAGCTTCTCACTTATTACTTCACTGCCCACTAAAAATTCAGCGTGACAATAACGCTAAAATTTCCGGTTTATCAAATTTAAAAGCAGAGCAAGAATCGACCTCTACTAAAACAGTGTTCTTTATTGAGATTGACCGCCAAACCGATGCATCTGTTATTGCGTCTTTCAAAAAAGAGCTCGAATCAGTATTGGTTGATGTTTCTATTGCGGTAGATGATTGGCAGCCAATTCGCGAAAAATTAGTCTCTGTTACTAAAGAAGTACCAAAACGTAAGCACAATAAAAACAAAAACGAAGTATCTGAAGCCGTAGAGTTTTTAGATTGGCTGGCTAAAGATAACTTTACTTTAATGGGTTATCGCGAGTACGAGCTTACCCCTGTACAAGGTGATTACCAGTTAAAAGGTAAAATGGACACAAGCCTTGGCCTGATGAAAAATTCAACCGATGAGCACACACGTTTATTATCTGAATTACCTGAATTTGCTCGCCAAGAAGCCCTCAGCAGTAACTTATTAGTATTAACAAAAACGAACTCTGTATCGCGCGTTCATCGCCCAGCGTACATAGATTACGTTGGTATTAAACGCTTTGATGATGAAGGCAATGTGGTTGGTGAAGACCGTTTTATCGGCCTATTTTCATCAAGCTTTTACAACAACAGCGCAGCAGATGTGCCTGTTCTAAAAACTAAAATTAACCGCATCATGGATATGTGTGACTTTGCAAAAGGCACCCATGCATACAAAGCGGTACTTAATATTTTAGAAACGTACCCACGTGATGAATTAGTTCAAGCTCGCGAGAGCGAGTTACTTGAAGTAGCAATGGGTGTTTTACAAATTCAAGAGCGTGACATGTGTCGCTTGTTTGTTCGCAAAGACTCCTACGGACGTTTCTTCTCTTGTATGGTGTACGTTCCTCGTGAGCGATATAACACAGCGCTGCGCCGAGAAACACAAGACATTTTAGCTAACGCCTTTAATTCTGACGAAAAAGTCGAATTTACTACCTATTTCTCTGAGTCAACACTGGCGCGTACACATTACACCGTTCGTGTGACCGATAACAATATCGAATATAACGTGAAAGACATCGAAAACAACCTAGTAGAAGCTGCTCGTACATGGGAAGATAAATTACAATCTGCACTGTTAGAGTCAGCAGGGGAAGCCCGCGGTAATGAGCTAAATCGTAAATATTGCAACGCGTTTGCACGCTCGTACAAAGATGAAGTACTACCAAGTGCTGCGGTTGTCGATATTGAAAAACTAGAATTGTTAAACGACGAGAACAAGCTAGAAATGCTGTTCTACCGTCCGCAAGAAGAAGCTAACAGCAATATTGTACGCCTAAGCTTGTTCCACAAAGATGAGCCAATTCACTTATCTGATGTTATGCCAATGCTAGAAAACTTTGGTTTACGCGTGGTAGGTGAAACGCCATATTCTGTTAAAACAAGTGATGGTCGTATCAATTGGATCATGGACTTCTCTATGCTGATTGACAGCAAAGGAATGGCCGACTTTGATAAGATTTCTGCTCGTTTTCGCGCTGCATTAACTAATGTATGGGGCAACCGCCTTGAAAACGACGGCTTTAACCGCTTAGTATTAATGGGTGGTTTAACAGGTCGTGAAGCCTCTATATTACGTGCCTATGCAAAATACATGCGCCAAATTGGGGTTACTTTCTCACAGACCTACATTGAGAGCACGTTTGCAAACTACCCGCATATTGCTGCGCAAATAGTTAACTTATTTGCTAAAAAATTCTCAGTAAAAAGCCCTGCAAGCCCTAAAACACTTGAAAAATTAAGTGCACAAATTTACTTAGAGCTTGAAAACGTAGCGAACCTTGATGATGACCGTATTATACGTTTATACGTAGATATGATTGTGGCAACACTGCGTACTAACTACTTCCAAAAAGATGAAACAGGTCAGTTTAAATCTTACGTGTCGTTTAAAGTACAGCCTAGCTTAATTCCTGATATGCCGCTTCCGCTGCCAGCATTTGAGATTTTTGTATACTCTCCGCGTGTAGAAGGTGTGCATTTACGTGGTGGTAAAGTTGCTCGTGGTGGCCTTCGTTGGTCAGACCGTCGTGAAGATTTCCGTACTGAGGTACTGGGCTTAGTAAAAGCGCAACAAGTTAAAAACACTGTAATTGTTCCGGTAGGTTCTAAAGGTGGTTTTGTATGTAAGCAGCTACCGAGTGAACGCGAAGCCTTTATTAAAGAAGGTCAAGAGTGTTACAAAATTTTCATCCGTGGTTTATTAGACATTACCGATAACATTGAGCGTGGTGAAATTGTACCGCCAGCTAATGTAACACGTCACGATGAAGACGACCCATACCTAGTAGTTGCAGCCGATAAAGGTACAGCTACCTTCTCTGATATTGCTAACGGTATTGCTAACGAATACAACTTCTGGCTAGGTGATGCGTTTGCATCAGGTGGTTCAGTAGGCTATGACCATAAGAAAATGGGCATAACAGCAAAAGGTGCATGGGAGTCTGTTAAACGTCATTTCCGTGAAATGGATATTGACTGTCAAACTACCGACTTCACTGTGGTTGCTATTGGTGATATGGCTGGCGACGTATTTGGTAATGGTATGTTATTGTCTAAGCACATTCGCCTACAAGTCGCGTTTAACCATATGCACATATTTGTAGACCCTACACCAGATGCAGCGACCTCTTACCCAGAGCGTGAGCGCTTGTTTAACCTGCCTCGTTCATCATGGGAAGATTACAATAAAGATCTGATTTCAGCGGGTGGTGGAATTTTCTCGCGCGCAGCTAAATCGATTTCTTTAAGCCCAGAAATGAAAAAAATGCTTGGCACTAAAAAAGCAAGCATGACACCGAACGAGTTAATCAAAGCCTCATTAATGATGGAATTTGATTTACTGTGGAACGGTGGTATTGGTACTTACATTAAAAACAGCCACGAAACAGACGCTGATGTAGGGGATCGTGCAAACGATGCGCTGCGCATAAACGGTAAAGACCTTGGCGCTAAAATTTTAGGTGAGGGCGGTAATTTAGGTGCAACCCAATTAGGGCGTATCGAGTTTGCAGCCAAAGGCGGGCGTGTAAATACCGACTTTATTGATAACGTAGGCGGTGTTGCGTGTTCAGATAACGAAGTAAATATTAAAATTTTACTTAACGGCTTAGTTTCTGAAGGTGATTTAACACGTAAACAACGTGATGAGTTACTTTACTCTATGACCGACGAAGTGTCTGAGCTTGTACTTAAAGATTGTTACCGTCAAACACATACATTGTCGATTACACAGTCTAAAGGTGCATCAACTCTTAAAGAGAAGATCCGCTTTATTCATGCCCTTGAAAAAGAAGGCAAGCTAAACCGTGCAATTGAGTTTTTACCAACTGATGAAGAGTTGGCAGAGCGCGCTGCAGCAGGTAAAGACCTAACACGTCCAGAGCTTTCAGTATTAGTTTCGTACGCTAAAATGGTGCTTAAAGAGTCGTTAGTAACAGATGAAATTACCGAAAACCCTTACTACCGTCAGCTACTAGTTAAGTCTTTCCCGCGTCCACTGCGTGAAAAATTTAACGACGCGATGGATAATCACCCACTGCGCAAAGAAATCATTGCAACAAAACTGGCGAACAATATCGTTAATGACATGGGCTTAAACTTCATGGTACGCATGAACGAAGAGACCGGTGCTAACGAAGCTGAAATCGCAATGTGCTACTCAATTGCGAGTGAGATTTTTGAAATGCGTGAAACTTGGTCATCAATCAGCGCGCTAGATAATAAAATCCCAGCAGCGGTTCAAACCGAAATGCTGTACCAATTACGTCGTACTGTTCGTCGTGCAACACGCTGGTTCTTGCGTCATCGTAATAAAGCACAAACAATTGAACAAGCTATTGAGTTCTTTGCGCCAACGTTTAAAGATTTAAGCGAAAACTTAAATACGTACATGCAAGACAAAGAACACGAATGTTTAACTGGCAAAGCAAATGAGCTAGTTGAAAAAGGTGTACCTAAGCAAATTGCTAAGCGTATTATTGACCTTTCTAGCCTGTTCTCTGTAATGGATATTGCTGAAATAGCGCATAATTCAGGCCGCAGTGTGGCGATGGTATCTAATACCTACTTTAAACTTGGCTCGCGTATGGGCTTACACTGGTTCTTAGATCAAATTACTAACCAGCCTGTTTCTAACCATTGGCAAGCACTTGCCCGTGCGTCGTACCGTGAAGAGCTTGATTGGCAACAACGTACGCTTTCTCATGTTGTGCTAAACAGCTTTGAAGGTGACGAAAACGATGTTGATAATCAAATCGATCAGTGGATGGCCAGCCAAGATCTGCTGCTACAGCGTTGGAAGCAAATGTTAGCTGAATTTAAAACCTCGCAAAGTCACGACTTTGCTAAGTTCTCAGTTGCACTGCGCGAATTAATGTTGTTAAGCCATAACTGTGATACATCAGGAAAATAATTTAGCTTTAATTGGTTATTTATTCAGTAAATAATCAGTTAATTGTTAAAATTGTTATACAATACCTCAGCCTAGTCTGAGGTATTTTTTTGTCTGTAATTTAAAGAGGAACAATTCATGTTTTACGATTTAGCCCGCCGTTTTATGTTCACCCGAGATGCTGAATGGGCACATGAGTTTGCGCTTAATAATTTACGCCGTTTTGCACACACCCCTTTAAACGCAGCTTGGTCACAACAACTACAAAACAAACCAGTTAATTTTTTAGGCCTTGAGTTTAAAAACCCTGTGGGTTTGGCTGCAGGTTTAGATAAAAACGCTGAGTGTATTGATGCCTTTAGCCAAATGGGCTTTGGTTTTGTAGAAGTTGGCACGGTTACCCCGCGCCCGCAAGCAGGTAATGATAAGCCGCGCATTTTTAGATTACCGCAGTCAAATGCCATTATTAACCGAATGGGCTTTAATAATAAAGGGGTCGATAATTTAGTTAATAACGTAAAAAATGCCAAGTACACCGGTATTTTAGGTATTAATATTGGTAAAAATAAAGATACCCCAAATGAACAAGGTAAAGACGACTACATTCATTGTATGCGTAAAGTGTTCGAGCATGCTTCGTATATTACGGTCAATATTTCATCTCCAAATACCCCAGGGCTGCGCGATTTACAATATGGCGCCGCGTTAGATGATTTACTGCAAAGTTTAAAGAATGAACAGCTTGATTTAATTGCCAAGCATAATAAGCAAGTACCTATGCTGGTTAAAATAGCGCCAGATCTTGATCAAATCCAAATTGATCAGGTTAGCGAGTCACTATTAACTAATCAAATTGATGGCGTAATCGCAACAAATACTACGCTTGAACGTAGTGCAGTAATGGGGCAGCAATACGCCGATGAGGCGGGTGGTTTATCTGGCAGCCCTGTAAGAGAGCGATCTACACACGTTGTTAGCGAACTTAAACGTTTAACACAAGGTAAATTACCAATTATTGGTGTAGGTGGTATTGATGATGCGCAATCTGCTCAAGAAAAGCTAAATGCAGGCGCAAATTTAGTGCAGGTTTATACTGGGTTCATCTACAAAGGGCCACAATTGGTAAAATCGATCGTTGATTCCTTATAAGGATCAGTTATGTAAGCTTTTGATCGTTCAATAAATGTTCTAAACAAATGTTTTAAAAATGGTCAAAAGCCGTTATAATCTAATATTAATGTCTTAATTAAAAATAAATTTTTAAACAAGGAGGAGGCAAATGTTACAAGCAACAAAACAATGGCAGTGGATTGCATGTGCAAATAAAAACCGCTTACTACTTGATTTAAATGACGATATGCAACTATGCACACCGTATAAATTAAGACAACTCACCGACTGTGTATTTGAAAACCCGCGTTTTAGCTTAGAAGATGCTGCTTTTTATGAACAGGTATATAACTACTTAGATGGTTTTGAGCTGTATAAGCCTGCACAAATTTGCCAAATTGCGCTCAATGCCACCGCTGTAAAATTTCATTTAAAACCGGTACTGGCTAAAAGTTGGTTTTTTGAAGAGTACACAGGCACCCAGCCAAGTACAGAAGCCATCGTTAAACTTACCTCAAAAGCGCAAACCGGTGAGTTTTTAATTGTTGAACATTGCCCTGATGCTTCAATTTGCCTAAACCTTAACGAAACATTCAAACTTGATGATAATTTGTCTCTTGAACAGTTTGAAGTTATCCGCGTTTTAAACAATCGTGTTCACCCGCTATTACTTGAGCAATATCACACTAAATCAGCTTAGCAAATTTACAAATCGAGCTGCGTTTATCAAGTGTTTGTCAGCCAACCTATGTTATAATCCTGCGCAATTAGCTATTAAGGGTTATTACTTTGCAATTTATCGCACTTACTTCTATCGGAATCGAAAATTTACTTGTTGATGAACTAACAGAATTAGGCGCCGTCGTGTCTAAACAAACTGTGGGTTCTGTTCGCTTTGAGGCAGATTCAACATTGGCGCAAAAGGTTTGTCTATCAACTCGTTATGCAACACGTGTGCTGATGCTTATTGAAGAAAAAGAAGGCGTTAATGATAAAGATAGCCTGTATAAATTTGCTCGTTTTCAGCCATGGCAAGAATGGTTTGGCCCTACCCAAACATTTGCCGTTGATTTTAATGGTACCAACGACTCTTTAAAAAATACCCAGTTTTCAGGCTTGGTAATTAAAGATGCGATTGTTGACTATTTTAACGATTTATACGAACAGCGCCCAAATGTAGATAAGCAAGATGCCAATGTGCGTGTTGTGGCGCGTTTAAATCGCCATGGTGTTGCTTTGTACATTGATTACTCAGGTCCTCGTTTATCTGAGCGCGGTTATCGCCAAGGCCAAGGTAAAGCGCCTATTAAAGAGCACTTAGCGGCCGCGATTATTAAACGCAGTGGTTGGCTTGAAAATGTAAATCAACCTTTATTTGACCCTTGTTGTGGTGCCGGCACTATTTTAATAGAAGCGGCGGGCATGGCGCGTAACGAAGCACCTGGTTTATTTAGAGAAGGGTTTGCTTTTGAGCGTTTACCTAGTTTTAGAGCGGCCAAATTTAAACAACTTCGCGAAGAATTAATTGAGCAAATTACCGATCCTAAATTGTGGTTAATTGGCCACGATTACGATGCGCAAGTTCTTGATAAAGCCATTGCCAATGCCGAGCGAGCAGAGCTGGGTAATGTTATTAAGTTTAAGCAAAGTGATGCAACTAAGCTTACCTCTGTGGCTAAATTACCCGGGGTGGTTATTTCTAACTTACCGTACGGCGAACGTATTGGCTCTATGGCTGAGCTGGTAAATTTACACCGCAGCATGGGCGTGGGTTTTAAAAAGCACTTTAATCATTGGAAGCTTGCGTTACTAGGCATGGATGAAAGCCTATTTAAGCTGTTAAAACTGGTTAAACAAAAGCGTTATAAATTTAAAAACGGCCCATTAGATGTAGAGCTAAATTTATATCAGTTAGATGATAAACAGGTAAGCCTGACAAGCGATGACAAACCGGCTCTTAATTTTGAAGGCTCAATGTCGTTTGCTAATCGTTTGAAAAAGAACAAACAAGGCCTAAAAAATTGGCTTAAACAAAACGAAGTACAAGCTTATCGCGTATATGATGCTGATATTCCTGAATACAACGTAGCGGTTGATATTTACGGCGACTCTGCTGTGATTTTTGAATACGCAGCCCCTAAAGAAATTGACGAAAAAACATCAGAAAAGCGTCTTCAAGATGTGATTAGCTTAACTGCACAGCAGCTAAGCATAGCGCCTGAAAACATTGCCGTTAAAGTGCGTAAAAAACAAAAAGGGGAAGAGCAGTACACCCCAATGGCTAAACGAAACCGCACTATGGTGGTGGAAGAGTTTGGCGCTAAGTTTAAAGTAAACTTGTTTGATTACCTCGATACAGGGCTGTTTTTAGACCATCGTTTAGCGCGTCGTTATATTCAGCAAAATGCAAAAGACAAACGCTTTTTAAACTTATTCGCCTACACAGGTACAGCCTCTGTGCACGCGGCATTAGGGGGGGCAAAAGCAATTACCACCGTTGATTTATCAAAAACCTACCTTAAGTGGGGCCAAGATAACTTTGCGTTAAATGATATTAGCAATACCCGCTACCGTTTTGAGCAAGCTGATTGTTTAAAATGGCTAGAATACGCACAAGGCCAATACGATTTAATCTTTTTAGACCCGCCTACGTTTTCTAATTCTAAACGAATGAAAGACGCGTTTGATGTGCAAACCGATCATATAAAATTACTTACTTGGGTTAAAAAAATCTTGAGTCCGTCGGGTACATTAATTTTTTCTAATAACAAACGTGGTTTTGTAATGGATGAAGTAGGTTTGATGGGTTTAGGCTTAAAAGCTGAAAATATTTCAGAAAAAACGTTATCACCTGATTTCAAACGTAATAAAAAAATACACAACAGTTGGTTAATTACCCATGGCTAATTATGTTTTATACCACACCGATGGCTGTCATTTATGTGAGCAAGCCGAGCAGGTTTTATTATCGGTCTTGGATAAAAGTAGTGAGCTTAAATTAATTGATATACTCACTGATGAGCAGCTAATAGCGCGTTTTCAGTTAAGTATTCCCGTATTTGAGAGCAAAAGCGGCCACCATTTGTATTGGCCGTTTGATGCACAAACAGTGCATGAATTTTTAGCGCAAGAATAAAAGAGCAGTATTTATGGATTTAATTAGAATACAAAAAGCGCAGTTAGCTTATGGTACGCACCCATTACTTGATGATGCTGATGCAGTGATAGAAAGCGGTGAGCGCGTCTGTATTGTAGGGCGAAATGGGGCGGGTAAATCTACACTTTTAAAAGTACTAGATGGCCAAGTTATTTTAGATGATGGTGAAATTAACCAGCTTGGCGGGATCAAAATATCTCGCTTAGAGCAAGATCCTCCTAAAGGAGCAAATGGCTCAGTATTCGATTATGTAGCGCAGGGTATGCCTGATATTGCTAATTTGCTGATTGATTATCACCACGTAAGCACACAGTTACAAACCGACTGCACCGACAAACTGCTAAATAAGCTTGAGCGTTTATCTAACGATTTAGAAGCGTGTGACGGTTGGCGTTTTGATTCGCGTATTCAATTAGTACTCACGCGTTTAGAGCTTAGCCCAGATGCTAAATTAGAGTCGCTCTCAGGTGGTTGGTTGCGTAAAGTTGCCTTAGCACGTGCTCTTGTGAGTGAGCCTGACTTATTGTTACTTGATGAGCCAACAAACCATTTAGACGTAGACAGTGTTAAATGGCTAGAGCAGTTTTTAAAAGAATTTAAAGGCGGTATTGTATTTATATCACATGACCGTGCGTTTATCCGTGCCGTTGCAACGCGTATTTTAGATTTAGACCGCGGTAAACTTATCTCTTACCCTGGCGATTACGCGACCTACCTTGAACAAAAAGCGCATGACTTAAAAGTAGAAGAATCACAAAATGCACTCTTTGATAAGCGTTTAGCAGAGGAAGAAGCCTGGATACGCCAAGGGGTTAAAGCCCGTCGTACTCGTAACGAAGGCCGTGTACGTGAACTTAAACAGCTACGTGTTGAGCGCAAAGCCCGTGTAGAGCAAGTAGGTAAAACCGATTTTAATATTGAAACGGCTGATAGATCCGGCAAGCTAGTGTTTGAGGCAAAACACCTTAGTCATGCATTTAAAGATAAAGTGATTGCTAATGATTTTTCTACCCTTGTTATGCGCGGTGACCGCATTGGCTTAGTAGGCCCAAATGGTATTGGTAAAACTACCTTACTTAAACTGCTGTTTGGTGATTTAGAAGCCGATAGCGGTCATGTTAAACAAGGCGTTAATTTAGAATTTGCTTACTTTGACCAATACAGGCAAAAGCTTGATGAAGAGGCCACTGTTCAAGATAACGTTGCCGAGGGTAAACAAGAGGTAATGATGGGCGGGCGTTCTCGTCATGTACTTGGTTACCTGCAAGACTTTTTGTTTCCACCGGCACGTGCGCGTACACCTGTAAAAGCACTCTCTGGTGGTGAGAAAAACAGGCTTTTACTTGCAAAACTATTTTTGAAACCCTCAAATATTTTAGTACTCGATGAGCCAACTAATGACTTGGATATTGAAACATTAGAGTTACTCGAAGAAATTATTAATCAGTATCAGGGTACTGTGCTTATAGTAAGCCATGACCGTGAATTTATTGATAATACGTGTAGTAGTGTATGGGCGTTTGAAGGTGATGGCAAAATAACTGATATGGTAGGGGGTTACACCGATTACCAAGCTTATTTAAGCTATTTAGCCGAGCAGGAAAAACAGCAACAAGCACCAAAAAAAGACGTTAAACCTGCGCCTGTAGCCGCGACAAAGCCTGAAAACAAAAGCACTAAGCTTTCTTACAAATTAAAACTTGAATTAGAGCAACTACCCAATAAAATGGAACAACTTGAAGCCGCTGTAGAAGCGCAGCAAGCTGTAGTGAGCGATCCTGACTTTTTCAAACAAGATAGCGACGTAACCACTAATGCATTGAACCATTTAGCAAAACTTGAGTCTGACCTTGAAGCCGCGTTTGAGCGCTGGGAAGAACTTGAAGAATTACAGAATCAGTAGTAAGGATTAAAATGAAATATAAATTACTCGCTGCCAGTATTTTAGCGACATTGAGTACATCTGCATTAAGTGCAACCTATGAATTAACAGAACTAGGTACTCTTGACGGCGCTAAACATTCTTACGTGACTGACGTAAGCGAAAGCGGGCACATTATTGGTACTGCCAACGGATTGTATAATTTACCAATCGATATTAGCTATATCGACTTTACCGAAAGCGTTATTGAAAATGCGTACGATAGTGAAGAGTACAACTTTGAGCTAAGTGATAAAGAAATTACTTTTACACTTGATGATATAGAAAATAACGATGCGGTTTTTAATAACGCCGATGCGCATTCATTTATGGTTAGCTTTTTAGCTGGCAGACCAACGGATTACGAGTACCAAAAGTTAAGCTCGGTAGTTGGTATCAAGTTTGACGATGGCATAGTTACTGAGCAAATACTGTTTGATGAAGAGTCGGTAGATTACGATGGTTTAACGCGTTCGGTTAGTAACTTTTACAACGCGGTAAGCGAAGATGGCGTGAGCGTTGGTTGGAGTGCAGCTCCATATGATAAAGTTTTATTTACGCCAGATGATGAAGATGAAGAAGAAACATGGTTTACCCATGACTTTATTGAGCGCGGAATAGTTATTTCTGAAGATGGAACGCAAAAGGTTGAGTTAGTTCCAGACTTTGACGATTACGGCGGTACTAGCCGAGCTAACGATATTGTTAAAACAAATGACGGATACACTGTCGTTGGTTATGTTTCAACAGGTATTCCTGAAGACAGGCTTGATAATATTGAAGATAACTGTGATAACGAAGACGAGCCAACCAATACCTGTGTGGAATTATTAAATTCAAGTGTAACCACCGGCGTATTTGATGAGCGCGCGGTAAAATGGGAGCTTGATGAAGCATTTAATATCACTTCTACTGAAATACTAGGCCTTGCCTTAACGCCAGAAGAAGATGATGACTTTGCTTTTACAAGTACCGCTCTTGCACTAAATAATAATGGCACAGTGGTGGGCTCTTCAAATGCTCGTTACTATAAAAATGACGACACTATTTTAACAATGCCTGTTTATTTTAAAAATGGTGACGTGTTTAATTTTATAGACCAAGAAGATGATTGGCTTTCTGGTAAAGCGCTTGCTGTCAATGACAACGATGTAATTGTTGGTTATGCATCAAAGCGTATTGAAACCACGATCCGTGATCAGTTTTTCTATCATGATATAAGTACTGGCAATACCGTTTTCCCTACCGGTTACTTTAATAGCTCAAGCGCTTATGGTAATGATATTAATAACCAAGGTTATGTTGTTGGTGAAGGCGAGGTTGGTACATCTGAAAACAGCCGTCGTAAAGAAGCGTTTATATATAAAATTGGTGACGATAAAATTACCAACTTAAACGATTTACTACCTTGTTACGAAACAGATGGTGAAACAGACTACGCCTACACAATGGCTGAAGCGAAAGTCATTAATGAAGACAATGAAATTTTTGGTGTAGCTACCAAAACCGTTGAAAAGCGCGATACCTTTGGTAATGTAGAAACCGATATTGAAGGTAATATTGAGTACGAGAGTGTTGCTGTTGCAGTAAAACTAACACCTATTGATGGTGAAGTAGAAGACTGTACACCAATAGAAGAAGAGCTCTATGAAAGAAGCTCAGCAAGCTTCCCTTGGTACACACTGTTATTATTGCCGCTAGTGGGCTTACGCAGAGTATTTAGATTTTAAGCTTTTTGCTTTTCATAAAAAAACCAACTTATAAAAGTTGGTTTTTTTTCGTCTATAATAAAGTGCTTGGCGTTAATTAGTTATCTCAATTTACTTCATTAAGTCATTCTCTTTGAGCACTTTAATAGTTGGCTTTATTGCGTATTAGTATTTCGCGCTAACCAGGCTTTGCGCACAGAGCGTCGCCAAATAATATCAATACCTAAATAAGCAATAATAGCGGCAACAGAAGCGCACACCAGTGAGCCAATTAAAAATGCAGGACCGATGGTAGAAAGGCTTTCTAAGAACCATGCCCAACTGGCTTCAAATGCAAAATGCTGCTCTGGTTGATTTAAAACAAGCGTACCTACAAGGTATGAGCCGTAAAATATTGGCGGCATAGTCAGTGGGTTGGTAAGCCACACTAATGCCACAGAAATAGGTAAGTTAACTCTAAATACAATAGCTGCCGCAGCGGCTAAAACCATTTGAAAAGGAACAGGGATGAACGCAAAAAATAAACCAACCGCAAATGCGCCCCTTGCCGAGCGTCTGTTTAAATGCCATAGGTTGGCGTCTTGTAATAGGCGGCCGAATATTCTAAGTGTTTTATGATGCCTAATTTTATTAGGATCAGGTAAAAATCGTTGGATCGTTTTCTTAGGCATTTCAAGCAACCATTTACTTCAGTGTGGATTAGTCTTGGATTTGTAATAGGTTGTATTTCAACCGTATTTTATTATCAAACCCATGAATTTACAGTCATCACAATATCTGTCCTTATTGCGAGCGCCTATTTTAAGCCGTTTTTGAATGTTTTGTTAGGGTTTATTTTAGCTATTTGCTGCATTGTTGTGCACTTTTACCTGTTTTATAGCTATACATTGCCAAATGATGAAAATAACTATGCTTACCCTGCCACAATTCTTGTTGATGACGTTATCTCTGCAAAGCAACCACAGTATATAAAAGCAACGTTATTAAAGTTAAATGGGGATGAAATACACAAATTTAAAGCACCTAAAGCCATGTTAAGTGTCGATTCTGCACAGCTTATTAAGCAGGGCGATACTTTTGAGGCAACAATAGCGCTGAAAAAATTCAGAACAATTAAAAATATCGGTGTGTTTGATACTAATGTGCATGCCTTTAAACAACGCATACTATTTAAAGGCAAAGTACTTAATAAACAATTGCGCATTACTAGCGCGGCTTCACCTTCAATAATTTATAAATACAGGTCGTTTTTAAAACACACTTATCAAAAAACAACGCTTAATTGGCTTTATTATGCATTGCTTAGTGGTGATAAATCACTGATGTCGTTTGAAAATAAACAAACAATGCAAAGTTTAGGGCTCAGCCATTTATTAGCTATTTCAGGGTTGCACATAGGGCTTATATTCAGCTGTTTTTATTTACTGAGTAAGTACACAGCATACATCCTTAAAATTAAAGTATTGCAGTCTATTAATTTAACTATTGTTTATTGTTTTATCGGGTGGTTAGCGGCATTTATCTATGTGTATTTAAGTGAATTTTTACTTTCAGCGACTCGCGCATTTATTATGTTAAGTTGCGTATTAGGTCTTTACTTTATTGCCAAACAGCCACTGCGCTGGCGAAGCATTTTATATGCTTTAGTCGCTGTATTACTCATCAATCCTTTTAATGTTTTAAACCCAGGTTTATATTTTTCTTTTATTGCGGTTGCAATTATTTTCCTTGTTATAAAACACCTTCCTAAAACTAAATATAATTGGCTTGGCGTGTTTATGGCGCTGTGTATTATTCAGCTTGCTTTATTTATTGGGCTTTTGCCCATTACCCTTATTTATTTTAGTGGGGTAAGTATTGCTGGGCTGGTTATTAATTTATTGGCAATTCCATTATTAAGCGTGGCAATCATGCCACTTTTGCTGCTATTTACGATAATAAGTGCTGTGGTAGATATAACGCCCGTCATTTTATTATTCGATAGTGTACTTATAACATTGTTTAAGTATATGGATGAAATCCCTTGGCATTACAGATGGTTAGATATAGCTAAACCGCGTACATTGTACTTAGTCGCAGCTTATCTATGCATATTAATCGCCTGGTTTAGCCCCTTTAAACGTTTAGCACTCATTCCTCTATGCGTTACATTAATAGATTATCTGTATTTACCAAAACCTCTTTGGCAACTGCATGTGTTTGATGTTGGGCACGGATTAATGACGTTACTCGAAAAAGACAATCAAGCGCTGGTTTACGATTTTGGCCCTAGTTATTTTAACCGTTTTAGCCGTACATACAGTGTGTTAATTCCTTATTTGAAAACACATAACTTAACGGTCAGTGATGCAATAATAAGCCATCAAGACAACGACCATGCAGGGGGCGCAGCACATTTTATTAATGCAGGGTTTGGTGAAAGCTTTAAGCGGTTTCACCCACATGGCATAACTACACAGTGTATGTCTTTAGATTATAACTTTAATGGATTGCGCATTAGCAGCTTTGCTGATAACACATTTAATAACGAAAACGATAATTCGTGTGTGCTTTTAATCAAATCACCCCAACTTACTATGTTATTAACGGGTGATATTTCTAAAGCACGTGAGCTGAGCCTTATTAAAACTCACTCGTTACAAGCCGATGTGATTTTAAGCCCTCATCATGGCAGCGATACGTCTTCAAGCACGGAGTTTATCAACCATGTAAATCCACATACGGTTATTCACTCAACAGCTTTTCAAGGCCAATGGCAATTTCCCAGTGAAAAAGTGGTTTCGCGCTACAAAGCTATAAATGCTAAACAATATGTTACGGCACTTGATGGGCAAATTACGGTAAGTATTTATCAAGATAGCTTTAAAGTGACAACGGCGCGCAAACACGAAAGTTATTGGTTTATAGAAGATTGACGTTTAGTTTTAACGGTTTGAAGGATACAATAAGGGCTGTAATTGTATAACGAGAGTAATATGAGTCAAAGTACTACACAAATTTATAAACGGTTGATTTCTTACGTTGGTGATTATAAAAGCGTTGCCTTCGTCGCTATTATTGGAATGATCGGCTATTCGGGTATGGATGCTTTATTTATTCAATTAATGAAACCCTTTATTGATGAAGGCCTAAACCAACGTAATAGCGAAGTGCTAGCTTATGCCCCTTTTGTTGTAATTGCGCTGGTAATAGGGCGTGGGCTGTTTAATTTTATGTCTTCGTATTGCCTAAGCTATGTAGGCTCGCAAGTAGTTCGTTCGTTACGCCAGCAGTTATTTGAACACATATTGCATTTGCCTGTTTCGTTTCATGATAAAAACTCAACAGGTGATTTAATTTCAAAAATTACTTTTGATACAGAACAAGTTCAGCAAGCAATCACCAAAGCACTGTTAATTGTTGTAAGAGAAGGCGCTTTTGTCGTTTTTCTACTTGCCCTTATGTTTTATACCAGCTGGCAGCTTTCGCTGATTTTTTTAGTGATCATTCCATTAGTGGCAATTATTGTAACGTTTGTGTCTAAACGCTTTCGCCATATTTCGAAAAATATACAGTCTGCAATGGGGCAGGTCACCCGTAGCTCTGAGCAAATGCTAAGTGGACACAAAGTTATTCATGGTTTTGGTGGGCAAAAACAAGAAATCGACCAGTTTTCAAAAATCAATAATCATAATCGTCAGCAACGTATAAAAATGGATGCCACTAAAGCGTTAAGCGTATCGGTAATTCAAGTGCTTGCAGCAAGTGCAATGGCTGTTATTTTGTGGGTTGTATCTATGCCTTCAATGATAGATACAATCAGCTCTGGCGATTTTATGGTACTCATCTCTTCTATGATGATGCTTTTACGCCCGCTTAAACAATTAGCAAACGTGAACAGTGATATGCAGCGCGGTATTTCTGCAGCGCAAAGTATTTTTTTAGTTTTAGATGAAGAAATTGAAAAAGACAAAGGGACTTACAGCGTAGATAAAGTGAAGGGCGAAATTGAGGTTAAAAACGTTACCTTTAAATACCCAACTAAAGATGAAGCTGTTTTAAATAACCTATCAATAAGTATAAAAGCCGGTGAAAGCATCGCGCTTGTAGGGCGTTCAGGCTCGGGTAAATCGACTATTTCTAATTTATTACCGCGTTATTATGATTTAGAAGCACCAAGTGAAATTTTATTAGATGGCGTTGCGCTTGAGAAATATAAACTGGCTGATTTACGCCGCCAGTTTGCCTTAGTATCTCAGCAAGTTGTGTTATTTAACGACACAATTGCTAATAATATTTGTTATGGCATAAGCCGCGAAATAACACCGCAGCAATTAGAAGAGGTGGTTAAACAAGCCCACGTGTGGGAATTTGTTAAAGACCTACCTGAGCAGCTCAATACCATGGTCGGTGAAAACGGGGTGATGCTCTCTGGTGGTCAACGTCAACGTATAGCAATTGCTCGCGCTATATTAAAAGATGCACCTATTTTAATTTTAGATGAAGCAACTTCAGCCTTAGACACAGAGTCTGAAAAACTAATTCAGCAAGCTCTTGATACCCTTATGCAAGACAAAACGTCTATAGTCATTGCCCATCGTCTTTCAACCATTGAGAACAGCGACAAAATATACGTTATTGATGGTGGCCGGGTGATTGAAAGTGGCGATCATCAGAGTTTACTAGCTAAAGATGGTACTTATTCAGCTCTATGTAAAATGCAGTTTGGTGAGCACGGGTGAGTAAAATAGAGCAAAGCTGGTATAAACCATTTAGTTTTATAACGCTAGTTTTACTGCCATTAGCTGCGCTTTTTTGGTTAATTTCAAGCATTAGGAAATGGTTTTTTAAGGTTGGCTTTGCCACGCCTTTTAAAGCTAAATCTAAAGTGATTGTGGTGGGCAATATAAGTGTAGGCGGAAATGGCAAAACGCCATTTGTGTTATGGCTTTACGAATACTTGTCAGAGCAAGGCCTAAAAGTGGGTATTATCAGCCGAGGTTACGGCGGTAAAGCCAACAGCTACCCGCTGGTGGTAGAGCGCGGCGTAACAAGTGCACAAGCCGGTGATGAGCCAATACTTTTATTTAATCGCTTAAAATGTCCGCTTGTTGTTGGACCCGATAGAAAAGCCAACATTACATTATTAGAGCAGCAATTTTGTGTGGATGTCATAATCTCAGATGATGGTATGCAGCATTATAAAATGGCGCGCGATATAGAGTGCTGCATTGTTGATAGCCAAAGGCGATTTGGTAATGGCTTTGTTATGCCTGCAGGGCCATTACGTGAAACCACAAACAGATTAAATAGCGTTGATTTAGTGATTGAAAACGGGGGAGATGCATCCCTTAGCTACGTTTTGCAAACTGGTGCACTTAAACACGTTGCTAACAATACCCCTGTGAATAAAACCATTGAAAAAGGCCATGCGGTAAGTGCCATTGGTAACCCACAACGTTTTGAAGATTCATTAAAGGGGCAAAATATTCAGCTGCTTTCGACTCATCATTATCGAGATCACTATGCTTATAGCATGGCTGATTTTACTCAATTTAATGATGACAACGTATTAATGACAGAAAAAGATGCAGTAAAATGTAGAGACTTTGCAAAAGATACTTGGTACTACCTACCCGTAAATGCAAAACCTACTGACGCTGTAATACATAAATTAGATTTATTATTAAAACAAAAAGGGATCCTCAATGGCCTTTGATACAAAATTACTTGAAATAATTGCTTGTCCTGTGTGTAAAGGAAAGCTTCGTTTTGATAAAGAAAATGCAGAACTTATTAGTACTGCAGCTAAACTTGCATACCCAGTACGCGACGATATACCGGTACTTTTAGAAAATGAAGCGCGTGAGCTATCTCAAGATGAGGTTGATAAGTGGAATTCGTAGTTGTTATACCTGCACGTTACGCGTCTACCCGTTTGCCTGGCAAACCATTAGCTGACATATGCGGTAAACCTATGATTCAACACGTGTATGAAAAAGCGTGTTTGTCAGGTGCAAGTAAAGTGGTTATTGCAACCGATCATCAAAAAGTTTTTGATGCTGTTAAATTGTTCACAAACGATGTGCTGATGACGCGAGAAGATCATCAATCGGGTACCGAACGTTTAGCAGAGGTTGTTGACTTACTTAAGCTAGACGCAGAAACCCTGGTGGTAAATGTACAAGGCGATGAGCCATTACTTGCCAGCGAAAACGTATCGCAAGTTGCCACTTTACTAAATAATTCAAGCGCACCAATGGCAACATTAAGTGTAGCCATTGAAGAGCAAGACGAAGTGTTTAATCCTAATGCCGTGAAGGTTGTTAGTGATATTAATAAAAATGCGTTGTACTTTTCACGTGCCAGTATTCCGTTTGACAGAAGCGCAATGTTAAATAACGACAGTGTGTTAGATATAACGCCTTTTCAGCGCCATGTGGGTATATATGCTTATCGCGCGGGCTTCATTAAGCAGTATATTGAGCTAAGTGTATCGCCACTTGAAGTACTTGAGTCGCTAGAGCAACTTAGGGTGTTGTACCATGGTTACGCTATCAAAATTGAGCAGGCCAAAGTAACGCCACATGCTGGGGTTGATACGGCCGAGGATTTAGAAAAAGTGATTGCCTACCTAAAAGCTAAGCAAGCCTAATAATGGTTAAAAGTGAATTACCCATAGTGTTTAGCCACGCTGATTTTTATATTTTTGAAAAACCAGCGGGGCTTAATTTTCACTCAGAAGGTGAAAAAGGGTTTGTGGTATTAGCTGAGCAGCAAACTGGCGAAAAATTATTTGCTGTTCACCGCCTTGATAAAGTGACATCTGGCCTTATTATTCTTAGTCGCAATAAAGAAGCCGCTGCTAAATTTACGTCTCTTTTTACTGAGCACGCAATAAACAAGTTTTATTTAGCTATAAGCAATGCTAAACCTAAAAAAAAGCAAGGGTGGATAAAAGGTGATATGGCTAAGTCTCGCAGAGGCATGTTTAAGCTTTTACCGACCGTGCAAAACCCGGCCATTACCCGCTTTTATTCTTTTAGTTATAAGCCCGGGTTTAGAGCGTATATTTTAAAGCCGTATTCGGGCAAAACCCACCAACTTAGAGTAGCATTAAAAAGTTTAGGGGCGCCAATTTTAGGCGATACACTTTATAGTGGCAGCAAAGCTGAGCGGGCGTATCTTCATGCCTATGCGTTAAGTTTTTTATGGCATGGGGAGCAAATTAATTGCTCTTTGCTACCTACTACGGGTGATGAGTACCAGCAATTAATTAATCATCAAGAATTTCAAGCATGGCAATCGCCGTGGCAACTGGATTGGTAAATGAGCGAACAAGTAACAGATATTCGTTTTGGCGGGATCAAACGCCTATACGGTAACCAACAATTTGACTGGCTACAACAAGCCCATTTTTGTGTAGTGGGCATAGGCGGTGTAGGAAGTTGGACCGCAGAAGCTTTAGCACGTACAGGCGTGGGTAAAATCACTTTAATTGACTTAGATGATATTTGCGCGACGAACGTAAATAGGCAAATTCATGCACTTAGCGGCAGTATTGGCCAAGCCAAAGTAGATGCAATGAAATGCCGCTGCGAACTGATAAACCCAGAGTGTAAAGTAACTGTGATAGATGACTTTATTACTCTTGAAAATATTCGTGAGCATATTCAAGGTTTTGATTACGTTATTGACTGTATCGATGCAGTTAAAGAAAAAGCAGCGCTTATTGCTCATTGTAAGCGTAATAAAATGCCTATTATTACTACTGGCGGCGCGGGTGGGCAAACTGATCCTAGCCAAATAACATTTGGTGATGTGGCTAAAACCACGCAAGATCCGCTCCTTGCTAAAGTGCGTTATATTTTACGCAAACAATATAATTTTAGTAACAACCCTAAACGCAAATTTAATATTGATTGTGTGTACTCAACTGAGCAACTTGTTTACCCAGGCAGTGATGGCAGTGTATGCCATGCTAAACAAAATGCTGATGGTACAATGAATATGGATTGTAATAACGGGTTTGGCTCGGTAACTATGATCACCGGAAGTTTTGGCTTTTTTGTAGCGGCTAAAGCGGTACGTAAATATTTAGATAAAAAACAGCGTTTACAACAAGCTCAATAGTTTAATTGAGCTTGTTAGTTGCCATGCTTTGAATTGCCTCGACCATGGCTTTTATTCCGTTCCCTCGAGATGCACTAAGGTGTTTAATTAAGCCTAACTTTTCAAATTCGTCATACGCATTAATATTCACGACCTCTTCAGGTGTTAAGCCATTATAAAGCGCTAAAATTATCGCTAATAAGCCTTTTACAATGCGAGTGTCTGAATCGCCAATAACCACTAAACGATTCTCGCTATCGTCAAACTCCATAAACATCCACACTTTGCTCTCACACCCTGGCACCAGTGCGTCATCGGTTTTAAGTACATCCGCTAAAGCGGGAAGTGTTTTGCCCAGAAGCATTATTTCGCGATATTTTTGCTGCCAAGATTGCGCCTGTTGTATAGGTTTTACTACGTTTTTAAACGTATTTGTCATGAGTTATCCTAAATTAGTCTAATAATTCAATCGTTTCTTTCAAGGCGTTGATGAAATTATCAACATCTTGATGGGTATTATAAAATGCAAAGCTTGCTCGAACAGTGCCTTTTACCCCTAAATGGTGCATTAATGGTTGCGTACAATGGTGTCCACTGCGTACTGCAATACCAAATCCGTCAAGCAAAGTTGCCAAATCGTAGGGGTGTTCACTTTTATAATTAAAACTGAGGGTGCCAATATTGTTGTTTAGGTCGCTATAAATAGTAATACCGTCAATTTTACTCAATTGTGTGGCTGCATAATTAAAAATAGCCTGCTCATGGCGCTGTAACTGTTGTATGTTTAGGGCTGATAAATAATCAATTGCTGCACTAAAGCCAATGACGCCGGCTATATTTGGGGTGCCGGTCTCAAATTTAGCAGGAGCGTCTCTGTAGGTGCTTTTTTCAAGGGTTACAGTATCTATCATCTCACCACCCGTTTGATACGGGGTAAGCGTATTAAGTAATTCATAGCGACCATATAAGCCCCCAACACCCGTAGGGCCAAGCATTTTATGCGCTGAGAATACATAAAAATCGCATCCAAGCTGCTTTAGATTAGGGCGTAAATGCATGGCTCCTTGTGCGCCATCAACAACAACTAACGTGCCGACTGCTTTCGCTGCAGCTATTAATGGCGCTAAATTGGTAATATTACCTAATGCGTTAGACGCTTGGCTGATACACAGCACCTTTGCTTTAGTGCGCGTGATCATGTCTATACAGCGCACTATATTAAACGTCGCGTTTTGCTCAAGGGGAAGTGCAGATAGTGTAGCCCCGGTATTTTGTGTTAATACCTGCCAAGGTACAATATTAGCGTGGTGCTCAAGGGGGGTAATTAATACCGTATCTTCACCTGTAATTTGCCTTTGTAGGCCATGAGCAAGTAAATTTAGCGCCTCTGTCGCGCCTTTTGTCCAGACGATTTCTTTAGCATTTACGTTAAAGTAATCCGCTGTTTTTAATCTTGCCTCTTCATATTGTTCTGTAGCGCGCTCGCTTAAAGTATGGCGGCCTCTGTGAACGTTTGCGTTGCCTAAATTATAAAAACGAGTCGTTGCATCAATAACGCTTTGTGGCTTTTGCGACGTTGCGCCAGAGTCTAAATATACTAAAGGGTTGCCATTAAGGGTTTGGTTTAGAGTAGGGAAGTCGTTGCGGATTTTTGTTATATCAAACTCTTGAGAAGGCATGGCTATTCAACATCTATAAATTTAGGCAGGAATTGTAATCGGTTTCATAAAATTGACAAGCAAAGCACACAAAAAAGGCCGCAAAAGCGGCCTTTTTTAACTAACTAAGCTTAGCGCTTGTCAGTTGATACGAAGTCACGTTGAGTGTAACCAGTATACATTTGACGAGGGCGGCTGATCTTATGACCAGGTTGAGATAGCATCTCATCCCAGTGAGTGATCCAACCAACAGTACGTGCCATTGCAAAAATTACAGTGAACATGCTTGTTGGAATACCAATCGCTTTTAAGATAATACCTGAGTAGAAATCAACGTTAGGGTAAAGTTTCTTCTCTACAAAGTATGGGTCTTCAAGGGCAATCTGTTCAAGCTTCATTGCAATATCAAGAAGCGGATCTTGAATGTTAAGCTCTTCTAATACTTCGTGACACGTTTGACGCATTACTGTAGCGCGTGGGTCGAAGTTTTTGTAAACACGGTGACCAAAGCCCATAAGACGGAACGGATCAGACTTATCTTTTGCTTTTGCTACGTACTCATCAATACGATCAACAGAACCAATCTCTTCTAACATGTTTAAACATGCTTCGTTAGCACCGCCGTGAGCAGGGCCCCAAAGAGATGCGATACCCGCTGCAATACATGCATATGGGTTAGCGCCTGAAGAACCTGCTAAACGTACTGTTGACGTTGATGCGTTTTGCTCATGATCAGCATGAAGCATGAAGATTTTATCCATTGCTTTAGCTGTCACAGGGTTAACTTTGTATTCTTCAGCCGGTACAGAGAACATCATGTGTAAGAAGTTTTCTGCGTAGCTTAAATCGTTACGTGGGTAAACAAACGGCTGACCAATGTTTGTTTTGTACGCCATAGCTGCAATAGTCGGTAATTTAGCGACAAGTTTAATAGCGCTTGTTTTACGTTGGCTTGCATCAGTAATATCAAGATCTTCGTGGTAAAAAGAAGATAATGCGCCTACTACACCACATAGCATTGCCATTGGGTGAGCATCGAAGCGGAAACCTTGGAAAAAGTTAGCAATTTTCTCATCAAGCATGGTGTTATGCGTGATTTCTTTTGCAAATGCATCGTATTGCTCTTTAGTTGGTAACTCACCGTTTAAAAGTAAGTAACAAAGCTCAATATAGTTAGAGTCTTCAGCTAATTGCTCAATTGGGTAACCACGGTGAAGTAATACACCTTTACCACCATCAATGTAGGTGATTGCAGATTCACAAGAGCCAGTCGACATGAAACCTGGGTCATAAGTAAAGTGACCGTGTGAACCTAACGTACGTACGTCGATCACATCTTGGCCAGCAGTGCCTTGATAAATTGGAAGTTCGATTGGATCTAGTCCATCAATATGGACTGTGGCTTTTTTATCTGCCATCTATGTATCTCCTATTAAGATATCTATTCTGATTTTTAGATTTTTAAAGTTCTGAAATCTTGTTTTAAGCACATCTTCGCATTTTAACGTGAAAGAGGGGGTTAAAGTCAATTTTTATAAACATTATGCATATATGTATAATAAATATTCGGTATTAATTAAATATTATACTATCGGCTAATTCGCAAACGTCTCTAACTAAACAAGAATTGTAAAACAACCTTTGGGTATATATACTATCGGAGGTTTTAAACCGCTTTGTATTTAGGTAAACATATTTTTACAGCGTAATTTTTGCAGATTTGTGAACTTTTGCTGTATTGACACGTTTACTTTGATAGTTCCACCAGAAATTTTGGTGGGTTTTAGAAAAACAAGTAGATGAGCTCCAATGTGAGCAAGATGGGCAAGTAACTGTGAAAAAGCAAAGACCTGTAAATCTAGATCTAACAACTATATCTATGCCGGCAACGGCTAAAGCATCAATCTTTCACCGCGTCACCGGTGTTGCATTATTTTTTGCTTTAACGTTTGTCATTTGGGCTTGGTCTGAGTCTCTTTCTTCAGCTGAAGGTTTTGAATTCGTCAAGGGTCTGTTTAGCGGATTCATTGCCAAATTCATAGCTTGGGGCACACTTTCTGTATTGGGTTATCACCTTATTGGTGGTATCCGTCACATCATTATGGATATGGGCCACTGGGAAGAACTTGAATCAGGTAACCTTAGCGCTAAAATTGCAATGGCACTTGGCGTTGTATTTGCCGTACTGGCAGGGGTGTGGATATGGTCTTAAATCAAGCAACTCTTAAACGTGATGGTGTACAAGATTTCGTATCTTTACGTACCACGGCACTAGTAATCACCGCATACGCGATTTTTATTATCGGCTATTTTTTAGCAACGCCAGAAGTCACTTTCGAAGCCTGGACAGGCCTATTCTCTAATCTAGCAATGAAGGGTTTTACACTTATTACTCTTGTATGCATGATGGTTCATACCCGCATTGGCCTTTGGCAAGTTTTAACGGATTACGTTAAAAACGCTAAACTACGCGCTGTTTTAGGCTTTGTATTAAACCTGATGGCCGTTGCTTACGTAGCTATTGGTCTAATCGTTTTATGGGGTGTTTAAGTGAAATATTCTGTTCGTGAATTTGACGCCGTAGTAATTGGTGCAGGTGGTGCTGGTATGCGCGCCGCTCTTGCCATTACCGAATCTGGCAAAACGTGTGCATTAATATCTAAAGTATTCCCAACACGCTCACACACTGTATCTGCACAGGGTGGTATTACAGTAGCGCTAGGTAATTCACACGAAGACAACTGGGAATGGCATATGTACGATACCGTTAAAGGTTCCGATTTTATCGGTGACCAAGACGCTATCGAATACATGTGTCAAACAGGCCCAGAAGCTATTACTGAATTAGAAAACATGGGTTTACCATTTTCTCGTTTTGAAAATGGCCGTGTTTACCAACGTCCTTTCGGTGGTCAATCGAAAAACTTTGGTGGTGAACAAGCTGCACGTACTGCAGCAGCAGCTGACCGTACTGGTCATGCTTTATTACACCTTCTATACCAACAAAACGTTAAAAACCAAACTAATGTATTCTCTGAGTGGTATGCACTAGATTTAGTTAAAAACGACAATGGCGATGTAGTAGGCTGTACAGCAATTGAGATTGAAACAGGTGAAATCACTTTCTTCAAATCAAAAGCTGTTGTACTTGCAACCGGCGGTGCTGGTCGTATTTTCGCATCAACAACCAATGCTCACATTAATACGGGTGATGGTGTTGGTATGGCAGCCCGTGCAGGCGTTGCTATGCAAGATATGGAAATGTGGCAATTCCACCCAACGGGTATTGCAGGCGCCGGTACACTTGTAACGGAAGGTTGTCGTGGTGAAGGTGGTTATCTTTTAAATAAAGATGGCGAACGCTTCATGGAACGTTATGCACCAAACGCTAAAGACTTAGCGTCTCGTGACGTTGTAGCACGTTCAATGATGACTGAAATCCGTGAAGGCCGTGGTTGTGATGGTCCTTGGGGTCCACACCTTAAGCTGAAACTTGACCACTTAGGTGAAGAAACGCTTAACTTACGTCTACCAGGCGTATGTGACCTTGCTAAAACTTTCGCACACGTTGACCCTGCTAAAGAGCCAATTCCAGTAATACCAACTTGTCACTACATGATGGGTGGTGTTCCAACTAACGTAAATGGTCAAGCGCTACAAATCGATGCTAACGGCAACGAAAAAGTAGTAGAAGGCTTATTTGCCGTAGGTGAAATTGCCTGTGTATCTGTACATGGTGCAAACCGCCTAGGTGGTAACTCATTACTTGATTTAGTTGTATTTGGCCGTGCTGCGGGTAACTTCCTAGGTAAATACCTAAACGAAGTTGAAATTACTAAAGCACCGACAGCATCTGATATTGACGCGTCTCTTGCACGCTTTAACCGTTGGGAAAATTCAACGGCTGGCCAAGGTGAAGACCCAGTTCAAATCAAAAAAGACCTACAACAATGTATGCAGCTTAACTTCTCGGTATTCCGTGAAGGTGAGTCTATGGCGACAGGTCTAAAAGAGCTTAAAGAAATTCGTGAACGTCTGCAGCATGCACGTCTTGATGATAAATCATCAGACTTCAACACGCAGCGTATCGAATGTCTTGAACTAGACAACTTAATGGAAACAGCTTACTCAACTGCAGTAGCTGCAAACTTCCGTACTGAAAGCCGTGGTGCACACTCTCGCTTTGACTACCCAGATCGTGATGACGAAAACTGGTTATGTCACTCAGTATTCAATCCGGTAACGGATGAAATGAGCAAGCGTGACGTAAACTACGCGCCTAAGACGCGTGAAGCGTTCCCACCTAAAGCACGTACCTACTAGGAGCGAGACGATGGCACAAGTACAATTTTCAGTTTATCGTTACAATCCTGATGTTGATAACGCACCTCGTATGCAAGAATATACTTTGCAAACAGAGGAAGGTCAGGACATGATGGTATTGGATGCACTTTTATTATTAAAAGAGCAAGATCCAACATTATCATTCCGTCGCTCATGTCGTGAAGGCGTGTGTGGCTCTGATGGCGTTAATATGAATGGTAAAAATGGTTTAGCATGTATTACACCATTATCTACGCTGCAAAAAGGCGGTAAAGGTACTATTGTAATTCGTCCTTTACCTGGCTTACCTGTGGTACGTGACCTTGTTATTGACATGAGTCAGTTCTACACTCAGTACGAAAAAGTTAAACCATACCTAATTAACGATCAGCCAGCGGCTGGTGAGCGTCTTCAATCTATTGAAGAACGTGATAAATTAGATGGACTTTACGAGTGTATTTTATGTGCATGTTGTTCTACATCGTGTCCTTCGTTCTGGTGGAATCCAGACAAGTTCATTGGTCCAGCAGGCCTTCTTCATGCTTACCGTTTCTTGGCTGATAGCCGCGATACGGCAACTGAAGAACGTTTAGCAGACTTAGACGATGCGTTCAGTGTGTTCCGTTGCCACAGTATCATGAACTGTGTTAGCGTTTGTCCTAAAGGTCTTAACCCGACCAAAGCAATTGGACAAATTAAATCTATGTTATTAAACCGCGCGGTTTAATCACTTAGTAACGTAAGATGGCTAATATTTTTATTAGCCATCTTGTTATGACAACTATTAATTTCTGCGCTAAAGAAAAGGGCTTATAAATGCACGAAGGTGTGATGAAGGCATGGCTAGAATCTTCACATTTAAACGGCGGCAACGTTGCTTATGTAGAAGAGCTTTATGAAGCGTATTTAGATGATGCGACTTCTGTGCCAGAAGAATGGCGAGAAGTGTTCGAACAATTACCTAAAGTAGATGGTGTGGATGTTGAAGTAAAGCATTCAGAAGTTCGTTCACAGTTTGCGGCGCTTGCTAAAAACAAGCATAGAGAGGTAGTGGTAGCAGAGGGTAGTGGCGGTGACCTTAAACAGGTTAAAGTACTACAACTTATTAATGCTTTCCGCTTTCGAGGACACCAAAATGCTAACCTAGATCCATTAGGCATTTGGCAACGAGAGCGTGTTCGAGATTTAGAGCTAGAATACCACGACTTATCTAAAGCTGATTTTGACCGCGAATTTAACGTAGGATCGTTTGCCGTAGGCCGCGATACTATGCCTTTAGGTGAACTATACCAGGCACTTAAAACCACCTATTGTGGTTCTATTGGTGCTGAGTATATGCACATCACATCAACAGAAGAAAAGCGTTGGTTACAACAGCGTTTAGAATCTGTTCAATCACGACCTACTTTTTCTAAAGAAGAAAAACTGCGTATCCTTAAAGGATTAACCGCAGCAGATGGTCTTGAAAAATATTTAGGTGCAAAGTTCCCTGGTGCTAAGCGTTTCTCACTTGAAGGTGGTGATGCGTTAGTTCCTATGCTTAAAGAACTTATTCACCGTGCCGGCGAAAGCGGGCAAAAAGAAGCAGTTATTGGTATGGCCCACCGCGGTCGCTTAAACGTACTAGTTAATGTGTTAGGTAAAAACCCATCTGAGTTATTCGATGAGTTTGCTGGTAAACACAAAGACACGTTAAGCTCTGGTGACGTTAAATACCATATGGGTTATTCATCTGACTTTGCGACCAAAGGTGGCAATGTTCATATGGCACTTGCGTTTAACCCTTCTCACCTAGAAATTGTTAATCCTGTGGTTATGGGCTCAGTAAGAGCACGTTTAGACCGTTTAGGTGACAGTTCAGGTAGCAAAGCATTACCTATTACTATCCACGGTGACTCAGCGATTACAGGCCAAGGTGTTGTACAAGAAACATTTAATTTGTCGCAAACAAATGCCTTCTCATGTGGTGGTAGTATCCGTATTGTTGTAAATAACCAAGTTGGTTTTACAACCTCAAAACAAGACGACGTACGTTCTACAGATTACTGTACTGACATTGCTAAAATGGTTCAGTCACCAATCTTCCACGTTAACTCTGATGACCCTGAAGCCGTTGCATTTGTTACACAACTTGCACTTGATTTTAGAAACCAGTTTAAACGTGACGTAGTAATCGATTTAGTATGTTATCGCCGCCATGGTCATAACGAAGCTGATGAGCCTAATGCAACACAGCCTCTTATGTACCAAAAAATTAAAAAGCATGCGGTTCCGCGTTTAATTTACGCTGATCAACTTATGTCTGAAGGCTCATTCACTGAGAGTGAAATTAAAGCATTAGCTGATGAATACCGTAACGGCTTAGATGAAGGTAACTGTGTTGTTGAAGAAATTCAGCCAGAAACTTCGCACTCATCTGATTGGGCAAAATATGTTGGCCATGAGTGGAATGTTGAGTACGACGCAAGCGTACCGGTAGATAAGCTAAAAGCACTTGGCGAACAAGTTGCGCAGTTCCCTGAGCAATATAAAGCACAGTCTCGTGTTAAAAAGATTTACGATGACCGTAAGCTTATGGCAAGTGGCGAAAAACCACTAGATTGGGGTATGGCAGAAACACTTGCTTATGCAACAATTGCTTCTGAAGGCACAGATATACGTTTAACTGGCCAAGACTCAGGGCGTGGTACTTTCTTCCACCGCCATGCTGTAGTACATAGCCAGTCAGATGGTTCAACTTACCTCCCTCTTCAAAATTTAAGTGAAGACCAAGGTACCTTTGAAGTATTTGATTCTGTTTTATCAGAAGAAGCGGTACTTGCTTTTGAATATGGTTATGCAACAGCTGAACCTACATCATTAGTCCTTTGGGAAGCCCAGTTTGGTGACTTCGCAAATGGTGCACAAGTCGTATTTGACCAGTTCTTAAGCTCTGGTGAGCAAAAGTGGGGCCGTTTATGTGGCTTAACATGTTTGCTTCCGCATGGTTATGAAGGTCAAGGTCCAGAGCATAGTTCTGCACGTTTAGAGCGTTTTTTACAGCTTTGTGCTGATCACAACATGCAAGTGTGTGTTCCTTCAACACCTGCACAAGTTTACGCTATGCTACGTCGTCAATCAGTTAGACCACTTCGTCGTCCATTGATTGTAATGACACCAAAATCACTACTTCGTCACCCACTTGCGGTATCTTCACTTGAAGAACTTTCACAAGGTGTATTCCATAATATGATCGACGAAATCGATGATATTAACCCTGAGAAAGTAGAACGCGTAGTATTTTGTAGTGGTAAAGTTTACTACGAACTATTACAAGAGCGTCGTAAGCTTGAGCAAGACAACATTGCTATTGTACGTGTGGAGCAGTTATACCCGTTCCCGCATGCAGAAATGGACACGATTATGGAACGTTACCAACACGTTACTGATTTTGTTTGGTGTCAAGAAGAGCCACAAAACCAAGGTGCTTGGTACTGTTCGCAACATCACTTTATTGATGCAATCCCACAGGGTGCTAAATTGACTTACGCAGGGCGTAAGGCGTCGGCATCTCCAGCGTGTGGTTACATGTCAGTACATACTAAAGAACAACAAGCGCTCGTTGCAGACGCGCTTACTATACAAAAGAAAGGATAAGCAATGAGCACAGAAATTAAAGTTCCTGTTCTTCCTGAGTCGGTTGCAGATGCTACCGTTGCTACATGGCATGTAAGTGTAGGCGACAAAGTAAGCCGTGACCAAAACTTAGTAGACATTGAAACAGATAAAGTGGTTTTAGAAGTGGTTGCACAAAATGACGGTGTAATTACTGAAATATCACAAGAAGAAGGTGCAACGGTACTTGGCGACCAAGTTATCGGTTTACTTGGTGATGCTGATGCAGCACCAGCAAGTGACAGTGCTCCGGCTAAAGAAGAAGCCGCACCTGAAAAATCAGAAGACGCGCCTGCGGCGCAATCAGCTCCAGCATCAGAAGGTAAAGAAGTGGACATTAAAGTACCTGTACTTCCAGAATCAGTTGCAGACGCAACAATTGCTACATGGCATGTACAACCAGGTGAAGCGGTAACTCGCGACCAAAACTTGGTAGATATTGAAACTGATAAAGTTGTTCTTGAAGTAGTAGCTCAAGAAGACGGTATCATGGGCGAGCAACTAAACGCAGAAGGCGATACTGTACTTGGCGAACAAGTTATTGGTAACGTTAAAGCGGGCGGCGCTCCAGCAGCACCTGCAGCTAAAGCAGAAGAAGCGCCTGCTGCAAGTGAGTCTAACGATAGCTCAGATGTATTAACGCCGTCTGTACGTCGTTTAATCGCTGAAAAAGGGCTTGATGCGTCTAAAATTAAAGGCACAGGTAAAAACGGCCGTGTAACTAAAGAAGACGTTGATACTTTCTTAAAAGCACCTGCTCCAGCTGCTAAAAAAGAAGCTGCTTCAGCACCTGCTGCACCTGTGGGTGACCGTACACAAAAACGTGTACCAATGACGCGCTTACGTAAAACCATTGCTAATCGTTTATTAGAAGCGAAAAACTCAACAGCAATGTTAACTACGTTTAACGAAGTAAACATGAAACCTATCATGGACCTTCGTAAGCAATACCAAGAAGTATTCGAGAAGCGTCACGGTATTCGTTTAGGCTTTATGTCTTTCTACGTGAAAGCAGTAACTGAAGCACTTAAGCGTTTCCCTGACGTAAATGCATCAATTGATGGTGACGATATTGTTTACCACAATTACTTTGATATCAGCATCGCTGTATCTACACCCCGTGGTTTAGTTACACCAGTACTTAAAGATTGCGACAAACTATCTGTTGCTGAAATCGAGAAAGGTATTCGTGAATTAGCCCTTAAAGGCCGTGACGGTAAACTAACACTTGACGATATGACAGGTGGTAACTTTACCATTACTAACGGTGGTGTATTTGGTTCGTTACTTTCTACGCCTATTATTAACTTACCACAGTCATCAATCTTGGGTATGCACAAAATCCAAGAGCGTCCTATGGCTGTAAATGGTAAAGTTGAAATTCTTCCTATGATGTATTTGGCACTATCTTACGATCACCGCCAAATCGATGGTAAAGAATCTGTTGGTTTCTTAGTGACTATTAAAGAGTTACTTGAAGATCCAACTCGCTTATTACTGGATGTTTAATCGAGTAGTATGAAATATAAGCTGTGAATGACAATTCACAGCTTTTTTTTTGCGCCTTTGGTGTTACTGGGGTTTTCATGTTAAGCCTTGGGATCTATACTAGGTGCGCAATTTGGGATAGCTGTTTATTTGCATAAATATTCAGCTCTTTTAGTATAAAAAATTGGATAAAGCATCATGAATTTGCATGAGTATCAGGCAAAACAACTTTTTGCCGAATATGGTTTACCAGTTTCTCAAGGTTTCGCTTGCGATACACCTGAAGAAGCTGCAGCAGCTGCCGAAAAAATTGGCGGTGATATGTGGGTTGTTAAAACTCAGGTTCACGCAGGTGGCCGTGGTAAAGCTGGCGGTGTTAAGCTAGTTAAAACAATCGAAGAAGTAAAAGAATTCGCTGCTAACTGGTTAGGTAAAAACTTAGTTACTTACCAAACAGACGAAAATGGTCAGCCTGTTGCTAAAATTTTAGTAGAAAGCTGTACAGATATCGCTAACGAATTGTACTTAGGTGCAGTTGTTGACCGTGCTTCTCGCAAAGTTGTTTTCATGGCGTCTACTGAAGGCGGTGTTGAAATTGAAACTGTTGCTGAAGAAACTCCAGAGCTTATCCACAAAGCAGAGATCGATCCATTAGTGGGTCCTCAAGCTTACCAAGCACGTGAGTTAGGTTTTAAACTGGGTCTTAACCCTACACAAATGAAGCAGTTCGTTAAGATCTTTATGGGTCTTGGCAACATGTTCAACGATTTTGATTTCGCTCTTCTTGAAATCAACCCGTTAGTAATCACAGACGAAGGTAACCTTCACTGTCTTGACGGCAAAATCGGTATAGATGGTAATGCACTTTACCGTCAACCAAAAATCCGTGAAATGCACGATCCATCTCAAGAAGATGCACGTGAAGCTCACGCAGCAAGCTTCGAGCTTAACTACGTAGCACTAGATGGTAACGTAGGTTGTATGGTTAACGGTGCAGGCCTAGCGATGGGTACTATGGACATCGTAAATCTACACGGCGGTAAGCCAGCTAACTTCCTAGATGTTGGTGGCGGCGCGACTAAAGAGCGTGTTTCTGAAGCATTCAAAATCATCCTTTCTGACGATAACGTAAAAGCTGTTTTAGTTAACATCTTTGGTGGTATCGTACGTTGTGACATGATTGCTGAAGGTATCATTGGCGCAGTTAAAGAAGTAGGTGTAAACGTGCCTGTAGTTGTACGTTTAGAAGGTACTAACGCTGAATTAGGTCGTGACGTTCTTAAGAACTCTGGCCTAGATATCATCGCTGCTGAATCACTAACAGACGCTGCTGAGAAAGTTGTAGCTGCTGCGGAGGGCAAATAATGTCTGTATTAATCAATAAAGATACAAAAGTTATCTGTCAAGGTTTCACTGGTGGCCAAGGTACTTTCCACTCTGAGCAAGCGCTTGAGTACGGTACACAAATGGTTGGTGGTGTAAGCCCAGGTAAAGGCGGTCAAACGCACCTTGGTCTTCCAGTATTCAACACAGTACGCGATGCAGTTAAAGAAACAGGCGCAACAGCGTCAGTTATCTACGTACCAGCACCGTTCTGTAAAGATGCAATCTTAGAAGCTATCGATGCGGGCATCGAGCTAATTGTTTGTATCACTGAAGGTATCCCAACACTAGACATGGTTGACGTTAAAGTTAAGCTTGATAACTCTGGTGTTCGCATGATCGGTCCTAACTGTCCAGGTGTTATCACTCCTGGTGAGACTAAGATTGGTATCATGCCTGGTCACATCCACAAGCCTGGTAAAGTAGGTATTGTTTCTCGCTCTGGTACTTTAACGTACGAAGCAGTTAAACAAACTACAGACGCTGGTTTTGGTCAGTCTACGTGTGTTGGTATTGGTGGCGACCCAATCCCAGGTACTAACTTTATCGACGTGCTAGAAATGTTCGAAAAAGATCCACAAACTGAAGCAATTGTAATGATTGGTGAAATTGGTGGTACTGCAGAAGAAGAAGCTGCAGAGTACATTAAAGCTAACGTAACTAAGCCTGTTGTTTCTTACATTGCTGGTGTAACTGCACCAGAAGGTAAGCGTATGGGTCACGCTGGCGCAATCATCGCAGGCGGTAAAGGTACTGCTGATGAGAAATTTGCTGCACTAGAAGCTGCTGGCGTACAAACTGTACGTTCACTTGCTGATATCGGTAAAGCACTTAAAGAGAAAACAGGCTGGTAATCAGTTTGCTTAATCTTTAAAAAGGCTCGCATTTGCGAGCCTTTTTGTTATTGGCTTAAAAATTAGTATGGGTAACTAATGTGTTGAAAAAACCGTACTGATAAATCTTGTCGTTCTTTATTTATTGCCAGCTCTGAGCACATAGCGTGTATTGTTTTTTCTACTTGATTCATAAAGCGGCCGTAGCCCATTTCATGTTTATCTTTATGGGTGGCAACAATCACAAAATGTAGTGACTCAACTAACTTTTCAGCATTGAAAAAAATATGTATTTGCGTGGCTGTGCCATTCACATCAAAACTTATTTTTTGTAATTCTGCATTCCCATCATTTTTATCTATTTGGCTATTACGCACTATGGGCCTTGCACCATTTGCAACCATAGCGCCGTGAGATAATTCGTATCGCTCGCAGCACCCTTTAAATGATTGGGCAAAGTAGTTATAAAACTCAGTGTAATTATTTTTATTTATTAAGCTTTGAAATTGCGTTTTAATGCCGCGCGAAACCGGTATAGAAAACGTTGCATAGGTCATTTCTGCATGCTCGGCGGGTATTTTACATTGGCGAGCTAAATAACGGGGGTATAGGCTTCTAAGTTTGTAGCCGTAACTTTGGTTGCAGCCTTTACTCTTGGCAAATAAGTCATAGGTTAAATGCTGATGATCGCGAAGCTTAAACTGGGGTTGTTCAATAAATAATTGTGTTTGTAAATTATCTAACACTTTTTGCACCCTGCTGTGAAATTGTGCCGAGCTTGCGCGTAAATCATCACCGGTGGCTAAAAATAACAAGCGAATTTTTTTACTTTTAAAAGTAGGGGTGTAGTGTAGTTTGTGCGCCTCGTGGTAACGCGGGTTGTAAAAAAACAACATTTGCTTTGCTGTTTCTAATTGATACGACTCATCATGAAATCTGACCACAGGTAATTTGTCGTTAGCGAGTAGGTGTACATTATGTAGCTCGTATTCATCACAGCTTGCAAATAGTTGCTTGGCAATGCGGGTATAGCAACTATCGATATCGCTAAAACTTGTGTAAAAGTCATCAGTGGGTGTTATTTCAGCGAGTAAATAGTGATTAGCTCGTGCATTTGTTGGAATATAAACTCTGTGTTGTGTAGAACTGGCCATCTTTGAATCCTTTTAAGGAGCTTAAGTTTAGGTACTATAAATGCCTTTCATGACTCAAATATTGCGCTAAAACAAATTTAAGTAATAAACTAATGCACCATTGTCATAATAACTAGAATAAACCCGCATCTAGTGCTGTATGTTAGTGTTTGTTTTTGTAATAATGCATTAGTTTTGTTATCACGAATATTCAGAGGATCGCACTCCTATGGCGGAAATTGAGAATCGCCCAAGTAACTTTATAAGAACTCGAATTGATGAAGATTTAGCAAGTGGCAAACATGCAACTACGCATACACGTTTTCCACCTGAACCAAATGGCTTTTTACATATTGGCCATGCAAAATCAATTTGTTTGAATTTTGGCATTGCAAAAGATTACGATGGTTTATGTAACCTACGTTTTGATGATACAAACCCAGAAAAAGAAGATATTAACTACGTTAATTCAATCAAAGAAGACGTGCAGTGGTTAGGCTTCAACTGGAGTGGTGAGATAAAATATTCGTCAAACTATTTTGATACCCTATACGGCTATGCAGTAGAGCTTATTGAAAAAGGCTTAGCGTACGTTTGTTTTTTAACGGCCGATCAAGCACGCGAGTATCGCGGTACGTTAAAAGAGCCGGGTAAAAACAGCCCATACAGAGACACCTCAGTAGAAGAAAACCTCGCCTTGTTTGAAAAAATGCGCGCGGGTGAATTCAAAGAAGGTGAGTGTGTGCTACGCGCTAAAATTGATATGGCAAGCTCATTTATGGTGCTTCGCGATCCAATTATTTATCGCGTTCGTTTTGCTCATCACCATCAAACAGGTGACAAGTGGTGCATTTACCCAATGTATGACTTCACACATTGTATTTCTGATGCGCTTGAGGGGATAACCCATTCATTGTGTACACTTGAGTTTCAAGATAACCGTCGTTTATACGACTGGGTACTTGATAATATCAGCCTTGAGTGCCACCCACAGCAAATTGAGTTTTCGCGCTTAAATCTTGAATACACAATTATGTCTAAGCGTAAGCTAAACGACTTAGTTGTAAATAACTATGTAGAAGGGTGGGATGACCCACGTATGCCAACTATTGCTGGTTTACGTCGTCGTGGTTATACACCGGCTTCAATACGTGAGTTCTGTTTACGTATCGGTGTGACTAAGCAAGAAAACATGGTTGAAATGGGTATGCTTGAAGCGTGTATCCGTGAAGACTTAAATGAAAACGCACCACGCGCAATGGCAGTACTCGATCCAGTTAAAGTTGTAATAGAAAACTTTGATGCAGATAAAGTAGAGACATTGTCGGTAGCTAACCACCCTAATAAAGAAGAAATGGGGCGTCGTGAAGTACCGTTTACTCGTGAGCTTTTCATTGAGCGTGAAGATTTCCGCGAAGAAGCGAATAATAAATTTAAACGCTTAGTACTTGATAAAGAAGTACGCTTACGTGGTGCTTATGTAATTAAAGCCCAGCGTGTAGAAAAAGATGAAAATGGTGAAATCACCACTATTTATTGTACTTACGACAACGAAACACTAGGTAAAAACCCAAGTGACGGTCGTAAAGTAAAAGGGGTTATTCATTGGGTTTCTGCGCCTGAGTCGGTTAATGCAGAAGTTAGATTGTATGACCGTTTATTTAATGTACCAAACCCAGGTGCAGCTGAAGAGTTCGAATCGACACTTAACCCTGATTCGTTAGTTGTATTAGAAAATGCAAAACTAGAAGCATCGCTTGCTAAAGCCGAACCAGCCCAAGGCTTCCAGTTTGAGCGTACTGGCTATTTCTCACGTGATACAAAGTCAGAAAATTTAGTATTCAACCAAACGGTTGGTCTTAGAGATTCATGGGCTAAAATCGAGAAGCAGTAACGCTTTAAAATACCAATTTGCATAATATATTATTATTGCAAATTGGTATTAAACACAGTTTAAATGCTTAATTTTAAGCACAAAAAAACCTGCAAAAGCAGGTTTTTTTATTACTATAGCGCGTTATTAGCTATTTGAATCGCTAAATGCTTTACACGCTGCTTTGTCTTGACACTCACCGTATAGGTATAAAGAGTGATTTGTTAGTGTAATACCGTTTTCTTCGGCTATTTCTAACTGGCGACGTTCAATTAAGTCATCTTCAAATTCAACAACTTTACCACATTTTAAACACACTAGGTGGTCGTGGTGAGTGCTGCCAGAAAGTTCAAATACTGACTTTCCGCCTTCAAAATGGTGACGGCTTACAATACCTGCGTCATCAAATTGGTTTAATACACGGTAAACAGTCGCAAGACCAATTTCTTCACCTAAATCTAAAAGAATTTTGTATACATCTTCAGCGCTGATGTGTTGGTTATCTGGAGATTGTAGAATTTCTAAGATTTTAATACGCGGTAAAGTTACTTTTAAACCGGCTTTTTTAAGTTCCAAGTTATGATCAGTCATTAAATCTGTCTCAAATTTGTTTGGTTATACTAGACATCTCTTACAGATGCATACGACACATTAGCAATAACAAGGATAACGCGCCTAAGCACTGAGTGCAAAGAACAATTGATCAATTTTGCTATTAATTCTAAAGTCGCTAACTGTTTGATAATTATTTAAACAGTTAGCGATAAAAGGGGGGAGGTTAGTCTGCTAGTTCGCTTAAGCACATTTCATCATATACTTGTGCGCACCATGCTTTAACACGTTGCTCTGTTAATTCAGGTTGGCGGTCTTCATCAATACCTAAGCCTACAAAGTGTGTGTCATCAGCCATACCTTTAGATGCTTCAAAGTCGTAGCCTTCACTAGACCAATGGCCAACCACAATAGCACCGCGCTCGGTAACGATGTCGTTGATCATACCCATAGCGTCTAAAAAGTATTCTGCGTAGTCTTCTTGGTCGCCACAACCAAAAATAGCCACTAGCTTACCTTCAAAGTCTACTTCTTCAAGCTCAGGGAAAAAGTCATCCCAATCACATTGTGCTTCACCGTAGTACCAAGTAGGAATGCCGAATAAGATTAAATCGAACTCTGCAATCTCTTCTTTAGAGCTTTTTGCAATGTCGTGTACAGCCACAAGCTTTTTACCCAATTCTTTTTGGATCATTTTTGCTACGTGTTCTGTATTACCTGTGTCACTTCCGAAAAAAATGCCTACACTTGCCATGGACTTCAAACCTTTTATCTATCAATAGCCAATCTTTCTTGTAAAATTGTTTCAATCAGCGCACTACGGCTAATATTTTGTGCATCTGCCATATCACTCAGTGCCTGATATAACTGTGATGAAACTTTAAATTCTACACGCTTTAAACCGCGTGCTTTATCTCGTTTTATTTGATTACGTTTATTAACCTTTAACTGCATATCCCTTGGTAAAGGGTTCGTTTTAGGCCTGCCTGGGCGCTTTTCGTATTCAAATAAATCGGGAGTTGTTCTATCTGTTTCTGACTTCGCCATGCCTAACCTACACCTGCACCTTGCCAAAAAACTTGTATAAGTCCTTTCGCAATAAAGCCAGAACACCCTAAAAAGAGGACGCCCCACACAATGTAGCGACCAAACTTAGGTACGTTACCACTATTAAGTACGTCTTTAATTGCCAGGCCGATGAATACAAAAATACCGGCTAAGCCAAAGTACAACCCTAGGGTATCAAATTCGTTAATAAACTGACTGACCATCAACGTATAACCTTTAAATTAAACGGCGCGTACTATAGCATATAAATATGCATTAATTTAGTACGGATAACCAAAAACACATGATTAAAATTGCATTAAAGCCCTGTTAAAAAGTCATTTATTGCTTTATTAACTGCAGCGGGTTTTTGAGCATGAAGCCAATGTCCTGCACCGTGTATAATTTTTGCTCGTGTATTTTTAAAGCGCTTTGTTATTTCATCGCGGTATTCTGGCAGTATGTAATCAGAATCGTTGCCTTTGATAAATAAAGTATCGCACAAACAAGAATTGTTTTCATTAACGTTAGCTGTGATTGTCGAATATTTTTCATCAAGTACATCTAAATTAAATCGCCATTTGTACTGTCCATCGTCGTTTTTAGCTAAGCTTTTTAGTAAAAACTGCCTAACACCTAGCTCATTAATGTACTCGCTCATAATAGCATCGGCTTGTTTTCTATCAGTAACCTGGCTTGTTGCCACTTTTTTTAGTGCATTAATAATCTGTGTATGGCGGGCAGGGTAACTCACAGGGGCAATATCAAGTACCACTAGCTTATTTACTTTTTGGCTATGCATTAGCGCCACTTCCATCGCCACTTTACCGCCCATTGAGTGGCCAATCAGGTGCGCATTGTTAATATTTAACGCGTTCATTAGCTCAACAATATCTGCGGCCATTGCAGGGTAGTTCATTTCATTACTGTGCGGTGAAGCGCCATGGTTACGCAAATCTACATTCGTTACCCTAAAGTGCTCGCTCAATGGTTTTGCAATAACATTTAGGTTTTCTAAAGAGCCAAATAAACCATGAATGATCACTACATCCGGACCTTCACCGTATTGTTTATAGTTTAATAGCATGACCGCCTCCTAAAATTTAGGCTTAGTTTGCCGAGCATTGCCCTAAAAAGCAAAAGATATAACGGTTAACTGCTCTGCACGCGCCTTTTATGGGGTAACACCGTTTATTTTTACGCCAGTTGTGGGCTATTTGGTGTTACCAGCCTAATGGAGATAAAAATATGAGTAGTACTTTTAAAAGCTGTTAATTACTACATTGGGTTTATAAGCAAATAATCAACACACCTTTATTAGCACGTTTATAGGATATGTTTGTGCGAGTGCTTGTTGTAACTCGCATTTATATTTGGTTTGGGTATAATCACGGGGAAAGAAAAAATGTGGCCCGTAATGACAGGAACAACATGAAACAAATCGACATAGACGACGAGTTATATCAGTATATTGCTAGCAATACACAAAGTATTGGCGAAAGCGCATCCACTATTTTACGTCGTTTATTAAATCTAAACGGTGATGACAACACTCCCGTTGCTAAGAACAATCAAAACAACCAAACAGCTACTCAAGACCCACTTGACGACACGCCAGCTACTAACGACAGCCAAGAGCAAGAGGTTGTCACACCAGTGAAGCAAACAAACGCTAATGTATTTAATATTCTAAATAAAGAAGAACTAGCAATGCAAAAAGGGGTGGTAGGCAGGTTTTTATTTATTTTAAGTGCTTTTTATAGAACGCATAAAAAAGAGTTTAGTGCTGTGCTTGATATAAAAGGGCGCGACCGCGTTTACTTTGCAACCAGCAAAGAAGACTTAGTTAATAGCGGCAGTAGTATGAACCCTAAAAACATTACCGACAGTGAGTACTGGGTAATGACAAATTCAAACACGACACGTAAAAAAATGATGCTACACGAGGTTGCGCTGTGCTTAGGTTATTCAGCAGAGCAAGCAGAAGAAATTCGCGATTACTTGTAAGGAAATAAACATGGCTATTCATTCAGGTGCTGGGAAAACTGCGCCACATTCAACTTTAGTTAACGTACCAAAACTGGTATCGGCTTATTACTTAAATGAGCCAGACTTAGAGCAAAACCCAGAGCATTGTGTTGCTTTTGGTACGTCGGGTCACCGTGGTTGCTCTTACGATGTTAAGTTTAACGAATCTCATATTTTAGCCATTACACAAGCTATTTGTGACTACAGAAAGCAAAACGACATTTTTGGTCCGCTTTTTTTAGGTAAAGATACGCATGCATTAAGTGAAGCTGCTTTTAACTCTGCCATAGAAGTATTAGTGGCTAATGAGGTGCAAGTAATCACCCAGCAAAATCACGATTACACGCCAACCCCTGTCATTAGCCATGCTATTGTTTGCCATAACAAATTAAATCCTAACGAATTAGCCGACGGTATTGTGGTAACGCCTTCACATAACCCGCCAGAAGACGGTGGCTTTAAATACAATCCACCTAACGGCGGCCCAGCAGACACCGACGTAACTAAATGGATTGAAGATAGAGCAAATCAATTACTATTAGAAGACTTAGTAGAAGTTGAGCTGTTTCCATTTGCTAAAGCATCGCGTTCAGGGTTTATTAAATACGAAGACCTAATGACGCCATATATTAACGACTTAGAAAATATCGTTAATTTAAAAGCCGTTAGCGATGCGGGTATTAAAGTAGGTATTGACCCGCTAGGTGGCTCTGGTATTAACTTTTGGCCATTAATAGCGCAAAAATATAATTTAGATTTAACCGTAGTAAACGACAGTGTTGATCCGCGTTTTGCATTTATGCCACTTGATAAAGATGGCAAAATCCGTATGGATTGTTCATCACCTTACTCAATGGCTAATTTAATTAAATTAAAAGACGACTTTGATATTGCTATTGGCAACGACCCAGATTACGACCGCCACGGTATTGTTACCCCAGATGGGTTAATGAATCCTAATCACTTTTTAGCGGTAGCGATTGATTATTTATTAAAACACCGCGACTGGGACAGCAGTGTAGAAATTGGCAAAACGCTGGTTTCTAGCTCAATGATTGACCGCGTAGTAGCTCGTAATGAGCGTAAAGTTAAAGAAGTGCCGGTAGGCTTTAAGTGGTTTGTCGATGGCTTAAACAAAGGCAAGCTTGCCTTTGGTGGCGAAGAAAGTGCTGGTGCTGCGTTTTTACGTTTTGATGGCAGCGTATGGTGTACCGACAAAGACGGCTTTATTATGGGGTTACTTGCAGCTGAAATACTCGCAGTAACAGGTAAAACACCATCAGCGCTTTATAAAGAGCTAGAGCAAGAATTTGGCTCTCCACTATACAAGCGTTTAGATGCCCCTGCTAGCAGTGCGCAAAAGTCACGTTTAAAAGCACTTAGTGCAAGCGATGTTAAAGCCGATACATTAGCTGGTGAACCTATTTTACAAAAACTGACTCATGCCCCTGGCAATGATGCGGCCATTGGCGGCTTAAAAGTAGTGACTGAAAACGGCTGGTTTGCAGCACGCCCTTCTGGTACTGAAGATATTTATAAAATTTATCTTGAGTCTTTCAAAGGTGAAGAGCATTTAGCACTACTAGAAAAAGAAGCGAAGCAATTAGTTGATTCTGTGATCAGCTAACACGGCTTACAGTATTTAAAAACGGCTGATTTATTCAGCCGTTTTTGTTTGTATCTCTCACACTATAAAAGGGCTTATCATGTTAGCCAAACCAGATTATTTAAATGAACTAATAAATAGCGGCGATTTTTTAACACTCAGTCGCGACAATGAATGGCATTTAGAGGCAAGTGAATTTGCTTTAGAAAATGGAACGCGCGTAACTGTTCACGATACAGGTGTTATTGAATTTCAACCTCAGGGTACAACAACAAAAGATGTTGTGCTTTCAAGCGCTGTACACGGTAACGAAACCGCACCTATAGAAATATGTGACGAGCTAATAAAAACCATAATAAAAGGTGAGCTTGCATTAAATCAGCGTGTGCTCTTTATATTTGGTAATCCAAAATCAATAAATATTGGCCTGCGTTTTGTAGAAGAAAACCTAAACCGTTTGTTTAACGGCCACCACACTGTTAAAGGTGTGCCAATGAACGATGAGCGCAAACGCGCAGCAAAACTAGAAGAGTATGTAACTGACTTTTTTACACGGGGTGAGCAAGGCAGTGCACGTTATCATTATGATTTACATACTGCTATACGTGGCTCAAAAAATGAAAAATTTGCTGTGTATCCTTATCTTCATGGTAAACCATGGAAAAAATCGCAGTTACAATTTTTACTTAGCTGCGGTGTAAATACCGTATTGATGATGAAATCACCGGCAACCACATTCAGTTACTATTCTTCGTTTGTTCATAGCGCTGATTCATTTACCGTTGAACTGGGTCAAGTTAAACCGTTTGGTGAAAACGACATGGCTCGCTTTGCAAAAACCAAGCAAACGCTAACTGCATTAATTAGCCAAAAAGAAGTCCAATACCCTCAATTTAATGCAAGTGATTTTGAGCTGTTTGCCGTACATCGCACAATTAATAGAACGCAACAGGACTTTAGCTTTCCGTTTTCTGATGATGCAGAAAATTTCACAGGGTTTGCTAAAGGTGAGTTGCTAGCAACAGACGGCGATACCCCTTATTATGCCGATGTGGAAGGGGAAGCTATTATTTTTCCAAATGCGCACGTTGTGCTTGGGCAAAGGGCACTGCTTACCGTTATTCCTATGCAAGTAGATAGTAATTTCGTCTAATAAAACTCATCAGACCACTCGCCTTATATGTTTAACTGTATGTTTTTATTAGTTTAATGAATGCGTACAGTTAACTTTCCATATTTTTAATCGTATTTTACTTTTGTTTCGTCTTACACTTGTTGAATAACATCTTACGTTAACGTAAGGTGGTGGCAGCTTTAATTAAATACAGCGCAGATGCTGCAAAGTTTATTCGCAAGCCTCACCCATAATAAAAACTTAAAAGGGGTGCTGTATCACAGACAACAAGAGAAGGTAGGTTATGAGTAATCCAAATAACGTATCGCTGAATATTAACCACGACCTCGAGTTTATAGACGGTCATGCGCTAACTATTCCAACCCTTAGTATTTTAACTGAGGACGGCGACATTCATCCTAGTGCTACCGCACCGACTATTTCTAAACACACAGCAATTAAACTATACGAAACAATGCGTTTTATTCGCCTACTCGATGAGCGGATGCAAGGGGCGCAGCGCCAAGGCCGCGTAAGCTTTTATATGCAATGTTTAGGTGAAGAAGCCGCTGTTACTGCCTCTGCTGCTGCACTTGATCAAGATGACATGATTATGGCGCAATACCGCGAGCAAGCCGCTTTGCATTACCGCGGATTTACGCTTGACCAATTTATGAATCAAATGTTTTCTAATGAGTTAGATTTAGGAAAAGGGCGCCAAATGCCGATTCATTATGGTTCAAAAGAATTAAATTATATGACCATATCATCGCCCCTCGGTACGCAAATTCCTCAAGCTACAGGGTATGCCTACGGGCAAAAAGTAAAACACATTGACGCAAAAACCGGCGAACTTGCAAGCACCATAGATAATGTGACTATTTGTTACTTTGGTGAGGGCGCAGCATCTGAAGGTGACTTTCATGCGGGTTTAAATATGGCTGCGGTACACAAAGCCCCTGTTATATTTTTTGCACGTAATAACGGGTATGCAATATCAACACCTGCAGATGAGCAATTTAAAGGCGATGGTATAGCATCGCGAGGCGTAGGGTATGGCATTAAAACCATACGTGTTGATGGCTCAGATGCATTAGCCGTGTTTGCAGCAACACAAAAGGCCCGCGAACTTGCAGCAACGCAGGGCGAGCCGGTATTAATTGAGTCAATAGCGTACAGATTAGGTGCTCACTCAACCTCAGATGATCCAAGTGGTTACCGCTCAAAAGATGAAGAGGCCACGCATAAAGTTTGCCCAATTGATAAATTTAAAAAATGGTTGATCAAACAAGAGTGGTTAAACGAAGAGGACGATGCTAAAGCGAAAGACACTATTCGTGAAGATATTTTAGCCGCCCTTAAACGTGCTGAAAAAGTGCAAAAGCCAGCGCTTGAAGAGCTAATATCAGATGTTTACGATACGCCAGTTCCCTCACTTGAGCGCCAATATAACGATTTAAAAGCACATATAAAGCAGCACCCAGATGCGTACCCAATAACAGCAGGGAGAATTAAGTAATGGCTAAAATGAACATGCTACACGCAATTAATTCTGCGCTCGATATCACCATGAATGAGCACCCTCAGGCGTGTATTTTTGGTGAAGATGTTGGCTATTTTGGTGGTGTTTTTAGGGCGACCTCAGGTTTGCAAGAAAAGTACGGTAAACACCGCGTATTTAACACACCGCTTACAGAGCAAGGTATTTTAGGTTTTGCCAATGGCTTAGCCGCGTTTGGCGCGCCTGCACTTGCTGAAATACAATTTGCTGATTATATTTTTCCGGCATTTGACCAAATAGTTAATGAGTCTGCCAAATTTAGATACCGCAGTGGTAATGAATTTAACGTGGGCAATTTAACGATTCGCACCCCGTATGGTGGCGGTATTGCGGGGGGCTTATATCACTCACAATCGCCAGAGGCATACTTTGCCCATACGCCAGGGCTAAAAATAGTGGTACCGCGTAACCCGTACCAAGCAAAAGGGTTACTACGAGCAAGTATTAAAGACGATAACCCCGTTATTTTCTTCGAGCCTAAACGTTTATACCGCGCTTCTACCGGCGAAGTACCAGAGGATGATTACAGCATTGAGCTGGGTAAAGCAGAAGTAGTACAAGAAGGTACAGATATCACTGTACTTGCGTGGGGCGCGCAAATGGAAATTGTTGAAAACGCAGCAAAACAAGCCAATGAACAAGGCATTAGTTGTGAGGTGATTGACCTTAGAAGCATATTACCTTGGGATGTTGAGACAATTGCTAAGTCGGTTACTAAAACAGGACGTTTAGTGATAAGCCACGAAGCGCCTATTACCAATGGTTTTGGTGCCGAAATTGCGGCGACTATTCAGCAAGAGTGCTTTTTACACCTTGAGTCACCTATTATGCGAGTATGTGGGTTAGATACACCTTACCCATTAGCACTTGAAAAAGAATATGTGCCTGATGCGCTAAAAGTAATGGCCGCAATTAAACAATCAATGGATTTTTAGGGGATACCATGGCTAAAGATTTTATATTACCCGATATTGGTGAAGGCATTGTTGAGTGCGAAGTGGTTGAATGGCTAATACAAGAGGGTGACACAGTAAAAGAAGATCAACCCATTTGTGACGTGATGACCGATAAAGCCCTAGTGCAAATACCGGCTGTGCACGATGGCGTAATCACTAAATTGTATTATCAAAAAGGGGAGATAGCGCAGGTTCATGCACCCTTGTTTGCTATGAATGTAGCCGATGAGCAAAGCCAAAGCGATGAAACACACACAGAGCAAGTGCAAAATACACAAAGCGACAACGCATCGTCAGAGCATTTAGAAGATTTTATTCTTCCAGATATTGGTGAGGGGATTGTTGAGTGTGAAATTGTTGATTGGCTAGTGGCCGAAGGCGATGAAATACAAGAAGATCAGGCTGTGTGTGATGTAATGACCGATAAAGCTCTTGTACAAATTCCGGCTAAATACACAGGTACAGTGCAAAAGCTTTACTATCAAAAAGGTGAGATTGCCCAAGTACACAGCCCGTTATTTCAAATGAGCATAGCCGGCAGTACAGCGAAACCCAATGTAGATGTAAACGAAGCCGTTGTAAAAGCACAAAGTAAAGCGGCAGATAAATCTGTAGCAACGCAGCAAACAACAGCAAATAAAGTTGTTAATAAAAAAGCGGTTGCCTCTCCAGCTGTAAGGCGCAAAGCGCGAGAGCTTGATGTTGATTTAACGTGCGTACCGGGCAGCGGTAAAAATGGCCGCATTTATAAACAAGACATAGAAGAATTTATTAAAGGTGAGGTACCTAACACAATAGATACATCACCACTTAGTAGTGCTACTACTAAAAACAGCGTTACTCAAAATAAAGAGCCACAATCGCCACAAACACAAAACGGTGGAATGCGAGCAGAGCCAATTAAAGGCATTAAAGCGGCTATGGCAAAGCAAATGATGGCCTCGGTCTCTACAATCCCTCACTTTACCTTTAGTGACGAGATAGACTTAACGCAATTAATTGCCCTGCGAGCGAGTTTAAAAGAGCAGTATAAAGCGCAAGGTGTAAAGCTCACTATGATGCCATTTTTTATCAAAGCGTTATCGCTTGCGATGAAAGAGTACCCAGTGCTTAATTCTAAAGTAAATGATGATTGCACTGAGCTTACCTACTTTGACGATCATAATATTGGGGTAGCAGTGGATTCAAAAGTGGGTTTGCTAGTGCCTAATATTAAATCGTGCCAATCTAAGAGTATTGTTGAAGTTGCAAACAGTTTAACAAGCTTAACTGATGCAGCACGCGAGGGGCGCGTAGCACCAGATGACTTAAAAGGGGGCACCATTAGCATTTCAAATATTGGGGCAATTGGCGGCACTATTGCGACCCCGATTATTAATAAGCCAGAAGTTGCTATTGTAGCATTAGGGAAGTTACAACACTTACCGCGCTTTGATGAAAGCGGCCAAGTTGTTAGCAAAGCTATTATGCAAGTGAGTTGGTCAGGCGATCACCGCGTTATTGATGGCGGTACAATTGCTCGCTTTAATAACTTGTGGAAATCGTATTTAGAAAACCCATCGGCAATGATGATGGCAATGAGTTAAAAATTAAACTTATAAAAAACCAGCAATTTGCTGGTTTTTTGTTTTAAAGCGCGGTGTTTTTAATTAAGATACAAATGTTACTAAAAGGTAATAAAACAAACCCGCTAGGGAATATAAAAACTAACACTAAGGAATTGTAATGGAACATTATATGAACGCGCTGCGTAGCTACGCAGATTTTTCAGGACGTAATCGCCGTAAAGCATTTTGGATGTTTTACTTAATAAATTTATTAATCAGCATAGTACTAGGTGTTGTTGATGAGCTTATGGGTGTAGCAGTAATTGGTACTATCTATAGCTTGGCACTGTTAATTCCTCAATTGAGCGCTGGCGCACGCCGTTTACACGATACTGGCCGCTCTGGCTGGTGGCAGCTACTTTGGTTAGTGCCAATCATTGGCTGGATTGTTATAATTGTATTCCTTGCGCAAGACTCACATGAAGGTGAGAACGATTATGGCCCAAATCCAAAAGAGTTAGCGGCTGAACCTGTTTCTGTATAAATAATACGCTAACATTAAAAAAGCTCAGCAATTGCTGAGCTTTTTTGTACTTATGATTTTTTAAACTGTTAACTTAAAAAGTAAAGCCCGTAACCAACAACTAAAGCAGGTATAGAGGTATACAAGGTAGCAATTACAGCCGCTTTTGGCGCCATTGCAATGGCAGGAAACAACGCATCGCCATCATTTGAAATCGCATTAGCAGCTAATGCACTAAAAGGAATAATGCCCTGTATATAAAGCGTGGTTACAATTATTTGTGGCCCACAGCCAGGTAAAAAACCAATGGCGACTGCAATTAACGGTGCTAAATAGGCGTAGTGCATAAACCAGGTTTTTAAATCAAGGCCTACCACACTGACTAATATTTCAAACAGCATGAACGAAGCCACCACCCAAGCAGTTACAAAATGGGTATCTTGTAATACTTTTATAAGCTTTGAAGGCGGATTACATTCATCCTCTTCAGAGGTAATTTCTTTATAGGTTTCACCTTTAGAAGAGTAGGCCCAAATAACAACCGTAAACAGTGCCATTGCTGCACCAAATAAGCTAATACCGGTGCTGGTATATTGACCAAATTGATCAAAGTTGACATTAAAGGCAATTAAAAACGCAATGATTAAACTTGGAATAATGGCAAACATCCACACAGGTTTGCTAATTTTTATTATTTTAGTGGGCAAAACTTTTACTTGGTGTTTTTGCTCTTGTGCGCTGGGACGTAAAAAATCAGGTTTGTGAATTGCATTAACTATTAATCCACACAGTGTGCCTACCACTAAACCTATAGCCATTATTGTTAAACCTTCAGTGGGGCGCGTAGCAAGCAGTAAAAAAGCAGCATCTCCCATCGTGGCGGTAAGTACAGCAACAATAGCCCCAAAGCTTGCTTGGCCTTTAGTGTATTGAGTAACCACAATAATTGCACCACCACAGCCGGGTAAAGCGCCAAGAACGGATGCAAACAGCACTTCAAGTGACTTAGATTTAGCGCTTAAGTAGCTCATTTCTAATTGAGGAATATGTTCTATTGCGTAGTAGTAAATAAGTAACGTAGCCGCTACAAATACACTAACCTGAAAAAACGCATCACTGAGAGCAGTAATGGTTATTTCGCGAAGACTAGGAACAGCTAAACATACCAATAAAAAAAGTGGTAGGAGTAAGCGTTTATTTTGGCTAACAAACCGTTTGGAAGCTGGCGTAATAAATCCTATTTGAGAGAGTAAAATCATAAGTGTGCCCCAGTTTTAGTTTAACTAGGACACACTCTATATATTTTGAAAATGATAATCAATATCATTTGTATCTATTTAAATCGATAGCTCAGTTTGAGTTTTTCGATGGTAAATAACCTACGCTCAAGCGAAATACGTTATTTGCGTTGAAACTCTGAGTTTTCGTACCATGCAGGCCATTGTGCTTGCTCGGAAATATCAAAGCCTACTTTATAAAACAATTGTAGGTCTTGCACCGCACCCGATAAATCCCACTCATCGCGGTATCTGTCACAGGGTTGATGGTAACAACCACGTAGCACTAAGCTCATACGTTTACGATAATTTGCTGTATCCTCATCAGCGGCAACTGTTCCGCCGCCTGCATACATAGCCGGAATACCCATGTTTGCAAATGCAAAGTGATCAGAGCGGTAATAACCACCTGATGATGGTTTAGGGTCGCCCGCTATTGTTCTACCTTGCTCTTTTGCTGCTTTGGCTAGTAGGTCGTCCATTTGCGACTTACCTAAACCTACTACGTTCATGTCTTTTACTTTACCTAATAAGTTTAGGCTATCCATGTTTATATTGGCGACTGTTTTATCGGCAGCAATAACTGGGTTAGCAGCGTAGTATTTAGATCCAAGTAAGCCTTGCTCTTCAGCCGTAACAGCTAAAAATGTCATTGAGCGAGTAGGGTGTTTTGGCAGCTTAGTAAATGCCTCTGCAACCTCAATTAGCCCCGCAGTGCCTGTGGCGTTATCGTGTGCCCCATTATAAATTTGGTCGCCCTTACGGGTTGTATCTGTACCTAGGTGATCCCAATGCGCTGAATAAATAACATGTTCATCCGCTTTTTCGCTACCCGGCAACGTGGCAATAAAGTTATACGACACCGATTTTTTAATTGTATTTTTAACATTAACCGATGCAGTTAAATCGCCCATGTCGACGTTATACGCACCTTTAGCTGCATTGGCTTTTGCAGTCTCAAAATCCAGACCCGCTTTAGCAAATAACTCTTTTGCTACATCAGTGGTCACCCAGCCTTCAACCGCAACGCGGTCCATATTGTTGTTCTCTTTTTGAAAACCGAACTGCTCACCGCTCCATGAGTTTTCAACCACTGACCACGGGTATGACGCAGGGGCTGTTTCGTGAATGATAATAGCACCGGCTGCACCTTGACGACTCGCTTCTTCATATTTATAAGTCCAGCGGCCATAGTAGGTCATTGCATCGCCGGTAAATAACGCAGGATCTTTTGTTGCAAAACCCGGATCGTTAACAAGCATAACAACAGTTTTGCCTTTTACGTCTAGGCCTTCGTAATCGTTCCAGTTATATTCTGGGGCATTTACACCGTAACCTACGAATACAAGCTCTGAATTTTCAATCCCTTCTTGTGCGCTAATGCGGCTACTGCCCATAACCATGTCTTTTTTGTATTGATAATCTTTGCCACCAATACTTAATACCATATTTGAATCAGCTTCTAATGAAACAAGCGGCACTTCTTGTAAAAAACTATCACCATTACCGGGTTCAAACCCTAATGCTTTAAATTGTGTAGTTAAGTAATCTAGGGTTAGTTTTTCACCTTCAGATGAAGGCGCTCTACCGCCAAATTCATCAGAGGCAAGCACTTTAATGTGCGCTGCAAGTTCATCTGCTTTAATACTGTTGTAACCCTTTGTTACATCGGTAGGTGTAATACTTGTTGTTGCACAGCCAGCTAACACAGCGCCAGCAATCAGAGTGAGAGAGAAATATCGTTTCATAGTAGCTCTATTCTTGTTCTAAGATGTAATTAGTATATTAACTTCTATTAATTAGAACCAGTTTTTGCGGTAAACTGCCCGCAAATTAACAGCATAAATTGTTAAAGGTATAAATGAAGCGCTTTACTCCGCCCGAGCAATGGCAAGTTAGTAGTTTGAAAAGCGGTGCGTTTGAGCACTTACGAACACTGTTTAATATTGATAAACAAACTGATTGGCCAACCCCCGATTGGTTCAGTGTATATTTGAATGCCATTAATGCTAATAACCTCCCCATAACGTTTGAAGACGATGCAAGCGTTGATTTTGGTGAGCGCTATTATGAGCAAGTCATTTTTGAAACTGGCGTAGTGCCAACACGCAGTAAAAATTGGCACGATTTATTTGGTGGCTTTATTTGGTGTTTGTTTCCAAAAACCAAGGCGCTTATTAATCAGCGCCACGTACAAGAAATAGCGCAACATGGCTTAAAGCAACGTACTAAACATCGTAATGCACTCACATTATTTGACGAGTGCGGCGTGGTGCTTGCCATTAGTGATACTAAGTGGCAAACGCTTTTAACAGACCATCAATGGAAAGCTGCATTTATAACTCACCGTGAAGAGTGGGGCAAAACAATACAACCTTTTATGTTTGGCCACGCTAATTATGAAATGCTCACAAAGCCCTATATTGGTTTAACGGGTAAAGCGTTATTTGTATGTGTACCGGATGAAATATTTTGTAAAGATTTAGTTACTCAATATCAGTACCTAGACCAAGTACTTTATGAGAAGATAAAAATAGAGCATTGCTTAGCCGATAACAAACAGCTTTCTCCATTGCCATTGTTAGGTGTACCAGGGTGGCATGACGCAAATGAGAATGAATCGTTCTATGATAATACCGACTACTTTAGAGCTAAACGAAGGATACGAAAATGATAGAAGTCGCAGGGCTTAAAAAAAAGTTTAAGTTAACCAAGGATCATAAAAAAAATAAAGTTGATGATATAGACCCGCGTGAAGATAAAGATTTTTTTCATTCAGTAAGAGATGTCAGCTTTCAATGTGCAAAAGGTGAAGTGTTAGGGTTACTTGGCCCTAATGGCGCGGGTAAAACTACTACATTGCGTATGCTCTCAACTGCACTTAAGCCCGATGAAGGCACAATAACTATTGCCGGCAACGACATAATTAAAAAGCCGTTAGTAGGGCGCAAGTCTATTGGTTTTTTATCCGGTTCAACTGGTTTGTATGGTCGCCTGACCGTTAAAGAAAATATTGAATACTTTGCAAAGCTTCATGGAATGAACAAAGAGCAAATAGCGGCCCGTTGTGAAGAACTTTTTACTTTGCTCGACATGCATAAATTTATTGATAAACGTGCAGAAAACCTATCTACCGGCATGAAGCAAAAAGCCAATATTGCCCGTGCTGTGGTACATCACCCAGAAGTGGTGGTACTCGATGAGCCAACCACAGGCCTTGATATCATGACCACACAAACAGTGATCAACTTTATAAAAGGCTTAAAGGCGCAAGGCACGCCTGTTATTTTTTCAACGCACCATTTAGATGAAGTGGCCCTTTTATGTGACCGTGTTGCGGTAATTAATGAAGGCGTAAGCTGCTTTGATGGCACACTTGCTGAATTCAAACAGGCAGGTAATAGTGAAGAGCTAAACCAAGCGTTTATGAACATATTAACGGAGAAACACGATGTTTGAAGTTTTTAAAAAGGAACTAACAGAACTCCTACGAGATAAAAAAACCTTGTTGTTTGTAGTCGCTCTACCCGTTGCGGTGTTTCCCTTATTATTTGCCGTTATGGCGTTTATTAGCTCTCAAGCGGCACTCGATGCTGAACAAAAGGTACATACCTACGCCATTATTAATGGCGACTACGCACCAGAGTTTACCGAAAAAGTGTTTTATCATAAAAGCTTTGAACTTTATAAAGGTGCTAAAACCTTTAATAGCATTGAAGAGTTAAAAGAAGGGGTAATCGCAGGTGATATAGACATGGGTATATATTTACCCACCAACGCTAAACAAGCCTTAAATGATGCCCAGCAAAGTAAGTGGGAAGTGGTATTTAATGATGCTAAATCTATCAACTTTTTATTTCAGCGTGTAAAAGAGCTCGCCAAAGAGTATAGCGATGCATTACAAACAGAAAAATTAATCAGTTTTGGTATTGAAAAAGAAGCCCATTTAGCACTTTTAACCCCTATTGAAGTAGTAAAGGTTGATACCGCCGATAAACGTGAAAACTTAGGTGAAAAACTAGGAGGCTTTTTGCCCTACCTACTTATTCCTATAGTTCTTATGGGCGCTACGTACCCAGCAATAGATTTAGGTGCAGGTGAAAAAGAGCGCGGTACATTAGAAACCTTATTGCTTACACCTATTACGCGTACCGAGCTGGTACTAGGCAAATTTATAACCTTACTGACAACCTCAATTGCATCAACAACTATAACTGTACTCAGTATGGGCGGGTGGATAGCCGTAGCCCTTGCATTTGCAGACCTAGAAGTAATTAAAACAGCATTTAGCTCATTAGCGGTAAGCGATTTATTAATGATTTTTGTATTGTTACTACCTATTGCCGCGATATTCTCAGCATTGGCGTTAGCAATATCTATTTATGCTCGTACATTTAAAGAAGCCCAAAACTACATGGCACCATTGAGTATGGGGGTGTTTTTTCCCATCATTGTATCCATTATGCCTAATGTAGAGCTAACAGCTAAAACTGCTTTTATTCCTGTTACTAATGTAGCGCTCGCAATTAAAGAAATTGTTAAAGGCACGGTAGATTACACCCTTGTAGGCTTAATATTTTTAGCAACAGCTATTATAGCCGGCGCGTTACTTGCCTTTTGTGTTAAGTGGTTTAACCGCGAAGACGTATTATTTAGATAGTTTAAGGTTTTATAAACGGGCAGGGTAATGCCTTGCTCGTTTACTTTTACTTTTACTACCCATTAACTGTTATCGCTTATAATTTTTTTATTTGCCGTCTATATTAATTTGTATGTTTTTTAGAATGGTATTCATCTTAAATTAACACTGCTTTTTAATAGTAATACTAAGTGATTGGTTTAGAGTATTTGTTCAAACTTTAATTACACTTTTTTAAGTAACTAATTATTTTTACTTCTATTTTTTATCAAATAATCCTCTATAATCTAACCTAGAAAATAGTGAGGAGTGAGGGTTCAATGCTAAAAAGGAATGTATTTATAACAGCAGCAAAAGGTAATAAATTATTACTGGTTGCCATTATTGTTTTTTTAGTTATTGCATTGCCTTCGGTGTATGTGTTTGAAAAAAAAGTGCGCGCAGAGATATATAACGATGCACGTAGTGAACTCAATCGTGAGCTTGAAACAAAAGCCGCGTCTTTAAAAAATCATTTAAACGACAGTATTACCGCTATTCGCTTTTTAAACGCCACTCCACCTATTCAAGGTATATCTAGAGCGACCGACAACCAATTAATCGACCCACTATTACAAACCCCAATTGCTGTATGGCAAGACCGCCTTGCTGATATTTTTAGCGGGTTTATGCAAACCGACGATTCTATTTTGCAAGCACGTTACATTATGCTTGCTGAAAATGGCCAAGAGATAGTACGAGTAGACCGCTTTTTAGGTGACATAATTAGGCTAGAGGGCGCACAACTGCAAAAAAAAGGCGGGCGAGACTACGTACTTAAAGCCAGCATGCTTGATGAAAAAAGCGTGTATATATCGCCTATTAACTACAACCGCGAAAACGGTGAAATACAAAAACCCTTTGTGAGTACATACCGCGTAGCTAAGCCTGTTTTTGATCATTTAAAGCAAGTGTTTGCAATTTTAGTGACAAACTACTCCGCAGATAAGTTATTTGAAAGTTTAACGTTTGAACTTCCACCTGGGATTAATATTTATTTGCTTAATAATGAAAGCGAATTTTTATACCACCCAAACCCAGATTTACGGTTTGGCTTTGAATTTAACCAAGCCAAAACCTGGAGCGATGAATTTAGCCCCACCCAAAACATGAACTCTCACGAAACCTTGTTAATAGGTGATGCGCCAAAACAGTACTTTTTAAATAAACGGGTAAGTTTTGAAGGCGATATTGCCATGCTGCCGTTAGAGATGGCCGTTTCTATTGATTCTGAAACCTTGTTGGAACGCGTTGCAAAAAGGCGCGAAAGTTTTATTGCCATCACCGCCACATTTTTTACCATATTTATAATTATTACGCTGTTATATCAGCGTTATATTAATCGCAAGCTGCTTATACACTCTTTAACAGAGCAAAATAATAAAGTGATTGAAAATTCACTCGACGCTATTTTTACCATAGACAGTGATGAAACTATTATTCACTGTAATCAAACGGCTAAAAAAGTTTTTGCAAGTAGGCTAGGTAATGACAACACCCGCTTTAGTAACTTATTTACCCTTGCAGATGAAGATAAAAACTGCATTAGTGAAACCATAGAGCACGGCTCTAAAATGCCATTTGAAGCGGTTTATACTGGTGATGATGGCAATAAAGAATATTATTCAATCACGCTGACCAGCGTATTTGATGTATTTAGCAATCGTTATCAGGTTGCTGCTATTTTGCGTAATATCAGCTCGTTAAAGCAAACTCAATCACAGTTACAGGGTTTAAATAGCACGTTAGAGTTAAAGGTATCTCAGCGTACTGTTGAACTTGAGCGAGCGATTGACCAAGCCCTTGCCGCAAGCCAAGCAAAAAGTGACTTTGTAGCCAATATTTCCCACGAAATACGCACACCCATGAACGGTGTTTTAGGCATGCTTGAAATGCTAAAAGAAGACAGCCTCAATGAGCAACAGCAACACTATTTAAAATTAGCCAATAGCAGTGCACATTCGTTAATGAGTTTAATTAACGATATTTTAGATTTTTCTAAAATTGAAGCGGGTAAACTAGATATTGATAATCACTCGTTTGATGTTATCTCTGTTTGTAGCGATATGATTAATTCAATTGCGCTGCAGGGCCAACGTAAAGGGTTAGAGGTCTTTTTAAATACCCAAAACGTGGTTGATAGAATGGTTATTGGTGATAGCCATCGCCTTAAGCAAATTTTAATTAATTTAATAAATAATGCGTTTAAGTTTACGCATAAAGGCGAAGTAAGTTTAACCTTAAACTCTAAATACATTACCGACAGTAAAATTTTAATGAGCTTTATAATTAAAGACACCGGTATTGGTATTGCCCCTGAAAACATCGATAAACTGTTCGATGTGTTTACCCAAGAAGATTCAAGCACTACGCGCCATTTTGGTGGCACCGGTTTAGGGTTATCTATATGTAAAAAATTGGCGCAATTAATGGGCGGTAATATCACCGTTAGCAGTGAAAAGGGCGTAGGCAGCACCTTTATTGCCACGGTAGAGTTACATGTGGCGCAACAGCAAAAACTTAATACCGGCATTGAGCTTTCTAAAGAGGTCAGTGTAGCGGCGCTTATTGCGCGCGATAACGTATTTAAAAATGTATGCGGATTATTAACTCAAACCTGTAAAATTCAGCCGAGCCATATTACAAGGCTCGACTACTTTAGTGAACACAGCGAATTTGATGCCGATTTACTGATTATTGATGACGAACACCCGCAAGTTAATGCGCTAATAAGCTACTGCGAAAAGGCAGATAAAAAATATGTGCTTATTTTGCGAGACATGGTGGTTAATAAGCAATCTAAAAAGGTGTTTCCTGAGCATAGCCACATTTTGCACAAACCACTTACACAAGATCAATTTACCTATAAGCTAGGCAGTATTTTTGGCGCTAATAATGAGTTTGTTTTAACCGCGCCTAAACAAGCAAACGATGTAGAGCCAGAGCCTGAGTTGTCTAAGTATCATGTATTATTGGTTGACGACAACATGATTAACATTGAGGTAGCGAAGGCTATTTTAAAACGCACAGGGATAAAAATTACCTGTGCAAGTGATGGTATAGAAGCACTCTCTGCCCTTAAATTTAATCAAGAGCAACCGTTTGACTTAATTTTAATGGATTGCCAAATGCCTAACCTAGATGGCTACGATACCACCAGCGAAATAAGAAATGCTAAAGCTGGGGTTGAGTATATTAGCATTCCAATTATTGCCATGACCGCAAGTGCAATGGAAGGCGATAGAGAGCGTTGCATTACCGCCGGCATGAATGACTATATTACCAAGCCAATAAAGCCTAAAACACTTAAAAATAGGCTACTAACCTGGTTAAACTAAATGGGCTAAGTCAGCAGTTACGCTGCTGACTTACTTGGTTTGGTATCAGTTTGACTAGGTTTAACTAAGCTGGTTACATCGGCTGTATCAAGTACTTTTTGCGTATCAGACCAATGCAAAAGCTCTATTTTACCGTTTGGTTGCTCAACTAATGCGGTACAGCTTTCAATCCAATCACCATCATTACAATACACAATGCCATCTACTACTTTAATTTTAGGGTGATGGATGTGTCCACAAATGATGCCATCGACTTTTTGTTTTTTTGCCTCATGTATAGCGGCATCTTCAAAAGCGGCAATGGCTTCACGGGCTTTATGTACGCGTGCTTTTATCCATGCAGCAAGCGAATAGTAGTTACCGCCAAACACTTTACGAACTCGGTTAGTCCAACGATTTAAAAACAGCAGTAAGTCGTAACCTGCATCGCCTGCAATACTAATGAGCTTGTTGTAGCGGGTTGCCGAGTCAAAGTCATCACCGTGGATCAGTAAAAAGCGTTTATTGGCTTTTGTGGTATGAATAAACTGCTGGTGGACTTCTACACCAAATAAAGTTTGATTTATGTAGTGGCGAAAGGTCTCGTCGTGGTTACCAGGTATGTATATTACACGGGTGCCATCAAGGGCTTTTTGTTGAATGCAACTAAGCACTTGGTAATGAGATGGGTGCCAATAAAAACTGCGCTTCATCGACCACAAATCAACAATATCACCCACTAAATAAAGCGTATCGCATTCAATTGAATTTAAAAAATCTAATAAATAGTCGGCTCTACAGTCTTTATACCCTAAATGTACATCCGATATCCAAACGGCTGGATAATGTTGTTTTTTACGCTGTTGATTGTTTGTCATGCCCGTCATCCATAGTGTAATAATTAAACACTGTAGATAAATCTAATGACACTTATGAGACACTTTAGCGAAGCCTGCATGACAATTTATATCAAACCAGCTAATTAAAGTTTATTGGCTGGGAAGGAGATTAGGTGAGCGGTTTTATATACATTACTATTAAACGCGCATAAAAAAGGCCGCATGTTTAAATGTGGCCTTATAAGTTTGTTTTAAGCGTAGGTGTTATTAACCTTTAACAGCCGCTTTAATAGTCTCTATTGCGGTGTCTAAATCAACCATTAACTTTTCACCGGTGCGGCGATTTTTAAGCTCAACCTTGTTTTCATCAAGGTTACGCTCACCAATCACTAAAGTATAAGGTACACCCATTAATTCCATGTCGTTAAACATAACGCCAGGGCGCTCTTTACGATCATCAAATAAAACATCTAGGCCTGCATCTTTTAAACCTTGGTATAGATTATTAGCAATATCAGGAATACGATGCGACTTATGCATGTTCATTGGCACAATAGCTAAATCAAATGGGGCAATAGATTGTGGCCAAATAATACCGTAATCATCATTATTTTGCTCAATAGCCGCTGCCACAATGCGCGAAACACCAATACCGTAACAACCCATAGTCATTACTTGGTTTTTACCCGACTCGCTCAGTACGCCTGCTTTCATGGCTTCTGAGTACTTAGTACCAAGTTGGAAAATATGACCAACTTCAATACCGCGTTTAATTAGTAAAGTACCTTGTCCACACGGGCTTGGATCGCCTTCAACAATGTTACGAATATCAGCAACTTGATATTCTTTAACATCGCGATCCCAGTTAATTCCGCTAAAGTGCTCGTCATCTTTATTAGCACCGGCAACAAAATCTGCCATTACATTAGCGGTTCTGTCTACAATAATTGGCATTGTTAAACCCACAGGGCCAAGTGAACCAGGCTTTGCACCAATTGCTGCAACAATGTCAGCCTCAGTGGCCATTTCAAGTGGAGAGTCTACAAGAGGGTGCTTTTCAGCCTTTAATTCGTTTAACTCGTGATCGCCACGTAGTACAAGCGCAACTAAACCACGTTGTTCGTTTTCATCTGGCGTACCGTAAACAATTAATGTTTTAACACCGCGGTGTGGTTTAACGCCGTAGTGCTTTTTAAGCTCGCTAATTGTTTTAGCATCTGGTGTAGGAAACGCTTTAAGCTCTTTAGATGGCTCAGGACGACTTTGAGTTGGAGCTAACGCTTCTGCTTTTTCGATGTTAGCTGCATAATCGCTTGCATCACTAAAGGCAATCGCGTCTTCACCTGATTCAGCAAGTACATGAAACTCATGCGATAAGCTACCACCAATAGAGCCTGTATCAGCAAGCACAGGGCGGTATTCTAGGTTTAAACGTTCAAAAATATTACAGTACGCTTTGTGCATTACTTTATATGTGGCATCTAAACACGCTTCACTTAAATGAAATGAATACGCGTCTTTCATCGTAAATTCACGTGCACGCATTACACCAAAGCGTGGGCGTCTTTCATCGCGCACTTTAGTTTGTACTTGGTACAAAGTAACAGGCAGTTGTTTATAGCTGCTAATCTCTTTACGAACAAAATCTGTAATTACTTCTTCATGCGTAGGACCTAGCGCAAACTCACGGTTATGGCGGTCGTTAAAGCGAACAAGTTCAGGACCAAATTGCTCCCAACGGCCAGACTCTTGCCATAAATCAGCAGGTTGAATAACCGGCATCAACATTTCTATTGCGCCTGCTTTATCCATTTCTTCACGAACAATATTTTCTACTTTACGAAGCACGCGTAAACCAGAGGGTAACCATGTATATAAACCCGAAGCGACGCGACGGATCATACCGGCTCTAAGCATTAATTGATGCGAAACAATTTCAGCATCTGATGGCGTTTCTTTAAGTGTTGCGAGTATATATTGACTGGTACGCATGATTTTTCCGAAATTAAGTAATATGTTCTTTTTAATAGGGCGCTAAGTTTACCAGCGCTTGCTTTTACACTAAAGCGCTAACTGCACTTTTTAGTTATTTTCTATACTTGTTACTAAGTTATGCTCGCCGTTAACCTGCCAGCGTATATTATAATTATACAGTGTCATACCATAACTTTGCTCGCCTTGTTTTTGTTTTTTATAGGCAGGGCGTGGGTCTTGTTTTAGTACATTAGTAATAAAATCTTCAAGCTCAGGGTAGTGTGTTTGCTTGGCAATAAAATCAATAGCCTCGGGTGAAAACGCGACGCTCATTTGTGTTTCTGGTCGGGTATCGGCAAAACCGGCACTGGCCTCATGCATTGCATCTGAATACGGTAAGTAAGGCTTTATATCCACAATAGGCGTGCCATCGAGTAAATCTATACCAGCAAGCAGTAAACTAAGTTGGCCGTTTTTATACTCAACGCCTTCAAGTTTTACAGCGCTCATCCCAATGGCGTTGGGTCTAAATGTGGCACGCGTTGCAAAAACGCCTTTGCGCTCATTGCCGCCTAAACGTGGGGGGCGCACCATAGCTGAATAGCCTTTATCGGCGGTTTCATGAAACCTAAACAATAGCCAAATATGGCTAAATTCTTCAATACCTCGCACAAATTCTTCACGATTAAACTCAGCAGTAAAAATAAGTTTGGCTTTAGCTTGAGGCACTAAACGTGGTTGCCTAGGTATTGCAAACTTTTGTTTATAAGGGGATTGAATGTGGCCAACAGCCGAAATGCTATAATCGCTCATAATGCTCAGTTAACAAAAAAATAGGGTGCTATTCTACCTCTATTTAGTATTTATAGCAGTACAGTTAATGCGTTATATTTTAGACTGACTGGTTTAATCGAATATTAGACTAAGCGGTTTAAAATGTAGTAATTAGTGTTTATACCAATCTGCTTAATTAAGTGGAGTTATTTTGAGACTGGAGCGACACGTTTAGCCCCGCAAAATGATTAGCTATTATTACGGATGGGTATTATTTATAAACAACAAAAAGGTGAGCACATGGCTCACCTTTAAGTGTTTTAAATGCTAATTAAAACATGTATTGAATTGATACTGATGCAACATCCATTTCTGGGTCAATTTCATCATCTAGTTCGTAGCGTTCGTACTCTAAGCGCATTTGAACATTGCTAGAAAATGCGTATTGAATACCTGCGCCGTAAAACACGTCGCCGCCGTCTTGTGATGCTGAAATGCTACCAACAGGAAGCTCTTGCTCTACATCTGCATCCCATTCAAACCAACCACCTTTAGCATATACTGAAAAGCTTTCAGAAAGCGGAGCCGCTAAAATAGCTGCTAATGACACACCATCAACTTCTGCTTTGCTGTCGATGTCGCTCACTTCATCAAAGTTTTGATAAGCTAACTCAACGCTAAAGTGTTCGTTAAATTGTGTACCAATGTAACCTTTTAGCATTTGTGCATCGTCATCAAATTCAGTGTCGTTTTCGCTGTCTTCAAATTCAAATGAGTATTGGCCATAACCAACACCTGTATAAATGCGAGGAGAATCAAAATCCGTAATGTCAGCGTGTGCTGCAGAGTTAAAACCCAGTGTTGCTAAAGCAATTGCAGAAAGAGAAAGTGTTTTAATCATTGTATAGCTCCTTTAAAAAAATAATAAATGTTTGATTTAACTTATCAAACGACAATTAGTTATTTGCAGTGAGCATGCCAACAATAGGCTGTGGTTACAAAATAGCCGCAAAAACGACTTATACGGCATTTTTACGGCTATTTTGTATTTTTTATAGGCAGGGTGAACTTTTTTAGTTTTTTGTTTTCTAAGTAAAGGTTGTACCTTTTACATGGTCTATGTGAATTTTACATTGTACTTTTATACTTTATGAAGCAAATTTTCTGTCTCAATTGCAATTTGTTTCATTTTAATAGCGTAGTTTTCCAATTTAATATCTTCTTCTGTTTGTGCTTTAAAAGCAGGAACCTCTACCGGGTAACCTGTTTCGTCCATTGCTACAAAGCTAATAACACAGTGGTTTGTTTCTACCATGTTTTGAGTTTTAGGATCGCCACACCGTACCTGAATAAATATTTGCATACTTGTTGACCCTGTATGCGCAATTTTTGCTTCAACTTCGACAATTTGGCCAACCAAAATAGGGCGTCTAAATTTAACCCCAGCAACAGAAACAGTAACACAATAATGGCCGCTCCAACCTGCAGCGCAGGCATAACCCGCTTGGTCAATCCATTTCATGACCACACCACCATGAACCTTCCCACCAAAATTTACATCGGTAGGCTCTGCTAAAAAACGAAATACAACATTTGACGACGGCATATTAAATACTCACTTTATGAAACTTACCTATGAGCATACCGTAAAAAAGGGGCCGAAGCCCCTGCAATTTAGGATAGGTTTATAATTTATATGTAAAAGATAGGTTTTTAATGCACCTTTGTGCATAAAATAGTTACATATTAGGGTAGTTTGGCCCGCCAGCACCTTCGGGTGTTACCCAAGTAATGTTTTGGCTTGGGTCTTTTATGTCGCAAGTTTTACAATGCACACAGTTTTGAGCATTGATCACAAACTGATCTTCACCTTCAATTTGTTGCACTTCGTATACCCCTGCAGGGCAATAGCGCTGTGCGGGCTCGTCAAACTTTACTAAATTAACCGCAATAGGAATGGCGGGATCTTTAAGCTTTAAATGGCAAGGCTGCGACTCTTCATGGTTAGTATTAGATAAAAACACGCTAGAGAGTTTATCAAAGCTAAGTAGGCCATCAGGCTTAGGGTAGTCAATGTGAGGGCTGTTAGCTGCATCCTTTAGCGTGTCGTAATCGGGCGTGTTGTCTTTAAAGGTAAAGGGCAGTGCACCGCTGAAGATGTTTTGATCAAGGGTATTATACGCACCCCCAGCAAACTTACCTAAGGTATGCATAGCGGGGCCAAAATTACGCGATTGGTAAAGCTCTTTATAAGCCCAAGAATTTTCAAACGCGTTTTTATAATCAGCTAAATCAGTATTAGCTTGGCCACTTTGGAGCGCTTTAAAAATAACTTCTGCCGCCACCATGCCAGATTTCATTGCGGTATGGTTACCTTTAATTTTGGCAAAATTGAGCGTACCGGCATCGCAACCTATTAATAAGCCACCAGCAAAATGCATTTTAGGCAACGAGTGAAGGCCGCCTTTTGCAATTGCACGGGCACCATAGGCAATGCGTTCACCCCCTTCAAGGGTTTGCTTAAAAACAGGGTGGTGTTTCATTCGCTGAAACTCATCAAACGGGCTTAAATGCGGGTTAGAATAATTTAAATCAACAATTAACCCTACAACCACTTGATTGTTATCGCAGTGATACATAAAAGAGCCGCCATTGGTATCGCCACTTAGCGGCCATCCCGTACCATGCACAACTTTACCTTGCTGGTGTTTACTGGCATCTATTTGCCAAATTTCTTTAAAGCCTAAGCCATAGTGCTGTGGTGACACATCTTTATCAAGCGCAAACTCGTTGATAAGTTGCTTACCTAAATGGCCGCGACACCCCTCAGCAAATACAGTGTATTTAGCGCGAAGTTCCATACCTGGCATATAACCATCTTTTTCATTGCCGTCTTTATCAACGCCCATATCGCCCGTAATAATGCCTTTAACGGTGTCTTGCTCAATAATTAAAGAGTGAGCGCAAAAGCCTGGGAATATTTCTACGCCTAAATTTTCAGCTTGCTCGGCAAGCCATCGGCACACATTGCCCATAGAAACAATGTAATTACCTTCATTATGAAATGTTTTAGGGGTCGCAAAGCGAGGGAGAGTTGTGGCTTTTTCGCTGTTATTAAACCAATAAATTTCATCCTGTGTTACTTGTGTAGTGACGGGAGCGCCTAGCTCTTGCCAGTTAGGCAAAAGCTCATCTAAGGCTTTGGTTTCAAATACCGCGCCTGAAAGAATATGCGCGCCTACCTCGGAGCCTTTTTCTACCACACAGATAGTTTGTTCTTGTTGTTTTTCTTGCGCTAGCTGTGCGAGTTTAATTGCACTGGCAAGGCCCGCTGGGCCGGCACCTACAATAACTACATCAAATTCCATGGTTTCACGTTCGACCATAATAACCTCTTAATCAATGACGGGCTTAGCTAAATTAGATAAGCAATGCAGCCTTTTTAATACTTGCACATTAAATGTTACAGGCTGTGAATACTTTAAGGTTATTTTAGGTTGACGTTTACGTCAACAGGAAGTAGTCTGAATTCATAAAATAAATAGGTTGACGTACACGTTAGCTTGTAGGTTTAAATATAGATGGAGTTCCTATGAAAGTTCTCGTTCCAATAAAAAGAGTGATCGATTACAACGTTAAAGCACGCGTAAAGGCTGATAACAGCGACGTTGACTTAGCAAATGTAAAAATGGCAATGAACCCATTTTGTGAAATTGCGATAGAGGAGGCCATTCGATTAAAAGAAGCGGGCACAGCAACAGAGGTTATAGCGGTAACAATTGGTGCAAAAGCAGCGCAAGAGCAGCTACGCACCGCACTTGCATTAGGTGCAGATAAAGCCATTCACATCGAAACCGATGAAAAACTAGAATCGCTGCACATTGCTAAATTATTAGCAAAATTAGTTGAGCAAGAAGCCCCAGAACTGGTTATTTTAGGCAAGCAATCTATTGACTCAGACAACAACCAAACTGGCCAAATGCTGGCGGCTTTAACTAAGCGCGGCCAAGGTACGTTTGCCTCTAAGGTGGATATAAACGGTAACACAGTGAATGTAACCCGTGAGGTAGATGGTGGCTTACAAACTGTTGCACTTAAACTGCCCGCTATTGTAACTACCGATTTACGCTTAAACGAGCCTCGCTATGCATCGCTGCCAAATATAATGAAAGCAAAGCGTAAACCACTCGATGTTATAGCAGCAGATTCGTTAGGTGTTGATTTAACACCCCGCGTACAGTTAATGAAAGTAGAAGAGCCGGCTAAGCGCAGTGGCGGTATTATTGTTGAAGATGTAGCGCAGCTGGTAGAGAAACTTAAAACAGAGGCAAAGGTGATTTAAATGAAAACACTTGTAATTGCAGAGCACGATAACGGTGCACTAAAACCAGAAACCTCAAAAACAATCAATGCGGCAAGTAAATTAGGCTTTGATATAGATGTACTTATTGCGGGCTTAAATATAGGTGCAATGAGCGAACAGGTTGCCGGTATTGAAGGTGTAACAACTGTACTCACTGCCGATAATGCACTTTATCAACATCAGTTAGCTGAAAATATGGCCGAGCTTGTTTTAGCTATTGCCGATAATTATACGCATATTGTTGCCAGTGCAACCACCACAGGTAAAAACTTTATGCCTCGCGTTGCAGCGCTTTTAGATGTTGCGCAAGTGTCAGAAATAATAGAAGTAATAGATAGCGATACATTTAAACGCCCCATTTACGCCGGTAATGCAATTGCCACGCTTAAATCGCTTGATAGTAAAAAAGTGATCACCGTACGAGCGAGTAGTTTTGACTTACAAAACCAACAATCACCTGCCAGCATAAATGCATTAGATACGCTAAGTGATACTCAATTAAGTGACTTTGTAAGTATTGAACAAACCGAGTCAGAGCGTCCTGAGCTAACTGCAGCAGAGGTAGTTATATCGGGTGGTCGTGGCATGCAAAATGGTGAAAACTTTGCTTTATTAAACGGTATTGCTGACAAGTTAGGCGCTGCAATTGGTGCGTCTCGTGCTGCCGTTGATGCAGGCTTTGTACCGAACGATATGCAAGTAGGGCAAACGGGTAAAATCGTGGCGCCTAATCTGTATATTGCCGTGGGCATAAGTGGTGCTATTCAACATTTAGCAGGTATGAAAGACTCAAAAGTTATTGTAGCGATTAATAAAGACCCAGACGCACCTATATTTCAGGTGGCAGATTACGGCCTGGTTGCTGATTTATTTGAGGTATTACCGCAGCTTGAAAACGCACTATAAACATATTCTGGTTGTAAAGCCGCGGTGAACTTAGGTTCCTGCGGCTTTTTTTATTCAGCCTCAACCAAAGAATAATGATGCGCTGACAAAGTATCTAAAACACGCTTATCTTTTAATAAATTGAGCAGCAGCTCTGTTTGTTCTACAGAGCGGCTCGATTGGCTATTTACCAATAAAATTAGTGGGCGAACAAACGTATATTCACCATTTTTAATAGTTTCATCTGAAACGTTAACGCCATTGATACCGAGTAAATTTATTTTATTTATTTTTTTAGAGCCCTGCAGCTGCGAGACTGCACCGTAAGAGTCAAAAGCAATGGCATTGGGCATGCGTTGTACTATGCCAAGGGCTTGGTTAAATTCGTCATACATTTGCACTTCCATTTTAGGAAATAACCCTCGGTTACCAGCCTGCTTTAGTTTAATTGTATTACCATTTGGAACCCGCATAAAAGATAGGTTTAAAAACTCTAATAAAATATCAAATGTGCCATGGTTATAGGCCTTACTAAACAGAAGAATTTTATTATCTCTTTGTGTCTCTGGTTTATAATCTGGGTTAATTTCTTGCCACGTCTTATATTTGCCCGAATAAATGTCGCTGAGTTGCTCTACGCTTAGCGAATCAATGTTATTTTTTTTATTAGTAAAAAATACCAGCGCATCTTGCGCAATAACAATTTGACGTACATGAGGGTATTGCTCTTGCTCTGCATTGGTTAAATAGCGTGATGCTGTACCAATATCAATAATGTTTTGTGCTATGGCTTTAATGCCTTTAGTACTGCCCATAGAGCGGATTTGCATGGCTGTATTAGTTTGCTCTTCATAGTTGGGCTTTAATAAATGCAATAGGTGCGAGACCGAAGAAGAGCCGCCAATAAGTAAAGGCTTGTGATCGGGGGCAATATCAGAAACTGATGTTGCAATGTTAGAGGAAGAAAGCAGTACGGTGGCTGCCAAAATAAGGTTTTTTATCATGCTATTAGCCAAATAACGAATACGTTATAAAACTATAGTTCAAAATTTATAAATCTCTAATTTATAAACAGTATTTTACAAAGCCATAATTAAAAAACAACAGGCATTAAAAAGCCAGCAAAAAAGCTGGCTTTTAAAATCAATTAATTTGATTAGTAGGTTGCGCTGCCTTTAGTACGAGGGAAGGCAATCACATCACGTACGTTGCCCATACCTGTAACATAAGCAACTAGGCGTTCAAAACCTAAACCAAAGCCAGAGTGTGGCACGCTACCGTATTTACGTAAATCGCGGTACCAGCTGTAATCTTCTTTGTTTAAGCCCATTTCATCTAAACGCGCATCAAGCACATCAAGGCGCTCTTCACGTTGTGAACCACCAATAATTTCACCAATGCCTGGTGCTACAACGTCCATAGCGGCAACGGTTTTACCGTCTTCGTTTTGGCGCATGTAAAACGCTTTAATATCGCGCGGGTAGTTTTTAATAACAACCGGTGCTTTAAAGTGCTCTTCAGCTAAGTAGCGCTCGTGCTCAGATTGTAAATCTACACCCCATTCAACGGCGTACTCAAACTTTTTACCACATGATTTAAGTATTTCTACGGCGTCAGTGTAATCAACTTGGGCAAAGTCTTTTTCTACAAACTCTTCTAAACGGCTAATCGCTGTTTTTTCGATACGTTGTGCAAAAAATTCCATATCGTCACGGCGCTCTTCAAGTACCGCTTTAAATACGTACTTAAGCATGTTTTCAGCAAGTTTTGCAATATCTTCTAAATCAGCAAATGCTACTTCAGGTTCAACCATCCAAAACTCAGCCAAGTGACGAGACGTGTTTGAGTTTTCTGCACGGAATGTTGGGCCAAAGGTGTAAATTTTTGACATAGCCGATGCGTATGTTTCACCATTTAACTGGCCAGATACCGTTAAAAAGGCTTCTTTACCAAAAAAGTCTTCGCTGTAATCAACGTCGCCTTTATCAGTGCGTGGCAAGTTTTGCATATCAAGTGTTGATACGCGGAACATTTCACCTGCGCCTTCACAGTCACTGGCTGTGATGATTGGGGTGCTGATCCAGTAAAAGCCTTGCTCGTGGTAAAAACGGTGAATTGCTTGTGCTAAACAGTTACGCACACGTGTTACTGCACCTATCATGTTTGTACGTGGGCGAAGGTGAGCGTGCTCACGTAAATACTCAATGCTGTGGCGCTTAGCGGCCATAGGGTATGAATCTGGGTTTTCTACCCAACCTAAAACTGTGACAGAATTAGCTTGAATTTCAAATGACTGACCTTTACCTGCAGATTGCACTAACACACCAGTAACCGACACAGAACAACCGGCTGTTAAGCTAGTAACTTCATCATAATTATTTAGTGAATTAGGAACTACCGCTTGAATAGGATCAAAACACGAACCGTCATGAACGGCTAAAAATGATATTCCTGCTTTTGAATCGCGGCGTGTACGGATCCAGCCTTTTACTGTTACTTGGCTGTCTACCGCAACATTGCCTTTTAATAGCTCTGAAATCGCTAAATGGCTCATCTTCACTCCAATGATATAAGTTGCCTAACTGTATAATATTAACTACTCAACGCAGCGGTTAAATTTAGTGCGTTGAACTTGAACCGTGTATCTTACCTAGTTAAATAAAATAAAAAAACTATTGTGAGCAACTCTTTAAAAGTTTTTATGCAAGTGGGTTACTTTTAAAGCGTTTTTTGCTTTAAATTACCACTATTGTTATTTGGTGCTCTGAAATTTAGTGATTTTGTGGCATTATTACTGCGTGTTGACTCTACGGATTGAAATTAGCCAACCTTAAGGCTATTCAATCACCGAGCAAAATTTGTAAGCTAGTGGGCGCGCTAACTGCTTCAGCGTTATTCTAATGGCTTACAATGATGAAATAATAAGTAACAATTAAGCCGGTAAATCAGCACATCATAATTTTAACTATTTAATATTTACCATTACCCAGAAATGGATGCTATGAAACAAGTTTTTATTTTAAGAGGGCTACCAGGAAGTGGTAAGTCTTACTATGCACAAACCCTAGCCGATGAGCTTGGTGGAGTAGATACAAGCCAGTATTTAATATGTTCAACCGATGACTACTTTGTCAATGAGCAAGGCGAGTATCACTTTGATAAATTTAAACTACCGCAATATCATAATTTAAATTTAGCGCGCTTTATAAATGCTTTAGCGCAAAATATTCCGCTTGTAATTGTTGATAACACCAATATAAAAAAATGGGAGTTTATTGCGTACTCTCAAGCAGCACATGCACTTGGTTATCAAGTTAAAGAAGTTATTGTTGGTGAAGTAAAAGACAAGTCTATGCAGCATTTATACGCTAAGCGCAACACGCATAACGTGCCTTTAAAAACCATTAGTAAAATGGCGTACATGTTTGAGTGGTAGGTGAGTATTACTTATGGGTTATTTAAGCTTTATTAAAGCGCTTAAATCACATTGAGTAATGGCATCTAGATGAGCAGTGATTTTTTCATTGCTCCAATCCCACCAAGCTATATCTAATAACGTACTTATTGTGTTGCTATCAAACCTAGGCTTAATTACTTTTGCCGGATTACCACCTACCACGCTATAAGGGGGGACATCGCAGGTAACCACCGATTTACTTGCAATGATAGAGCCACTGCCAATATTAACCCCTGGCATTATGGTTGCGTCATAACCAATCCATACATCGTGACCGATAACCGTATTGCCTTTAAAGGGTAACTCGCCAGCCTGCGGGGCCGATTTTTCCCAGCCGTTGCCAAATATAAAAAATGGATAGGTAGAAAACCCCGCGGTTTGATGATTAGCGCCGTTCATTATAAAGGTCACGTTTTTAGCTATGGCGCAAAACTTCCCAATAATGAGACGATCTTTAATAAAATCGAAATGGTAAAGGACATTTTTTTCGAAGTTTTCAGGGCCGTCAGGATCGTCGTAATAGGTATAATCACCCACCACTATATTAGGCGAGGTAATAAAGTTTTTTAAAAAGCCAACCTGAGGAAAGCCCTCAACAGGGGCAGGGTTATTTGGATTAGGGCCCTGTTTAGACATAGCTACCTCATAGTTTAATTATTGTTTTTTATACACAGCCAGCGGGTGAGTAGTAACAATAGATACATGAACGCTGTCACCCGGATTAACCACAACCTCGTGGCTTACACGGCTAGTAACGAGCGTATTACAGCTTAATTTAACCGCACATAAACGGCTGCCACCTTCAAAGCGTACCCAAACAACTTCACCGTTAGGTTGATTTAAGTTTTGAATAAGCTGTACATCGTCAGGGCGAAGCAATACATCTACATCGCCACTGTCGCAGTCTATACCTTGACCTGGTGCTACGCCAATACTGGTGGTTGCTTGGCCATTTTCAAACTGCCCAGCAATAAAGCTTGCCTCACCTAAAAAGCGTGCTACAAAGCGGTTGTTTGGCATGCTAAAGCATTGTTCAGGGCTGTCGAGTTGTTGTATTTTACCGTTTTGTAATACACCTACACGGTCACCTACAGAAAGCGCTTCTTCTTGGTCGTGAGTAACCCACACGGCAGGCACTCCCGCTTCTTTTAGGGCGTTTCTTATATCCCAGCGCAGCATATCTTTTAATGCGGCATCAAGGTTAGAAAGGGGTTCATCAAGTAACACAAAATCTGGCTGGTGAGCAAGTGTACGGGCAAGTGCTACACGCTGTTTTTGACCACCAGAGAGGGTGGCTGGCTTTTTTGCTCTAAAATCATTTAGACCAAGTAGTTTAATCCAATGATCGGCAATGGCGGTGTCTTTTAATCTAAAACAAATGTTTTGCTCAACCGTTAAATGAGGAAACAATGCAAAATCTTGAAACACCATACCAACACTGCGTTTTTCAGGGGGGACATTACGTTTTGGCGTTGCGCGCCATTTGCCTACGTTTATTTCACCCTCACTAATGGGGATAAGCCCTGCAAGTGCTTGCAATATTGTACTTTTACCGCAGCCCGTAGGGCCTACTAGCATGAGAATTTCATTTTCACCTAACGATATATTTAAATCGCTTACTACACGGTTACTGCCGTAATCTATAGACAACTGGCTTACAGATAGCATTTGTTTTTAAATCCTCAATGTTCTAGTTGGTTACGTTTTTCGCCAGACATCATAATAGCTAAGCCACAGGCAGAAATCACCACTAACAATAATCCGGGAATGGCAGCACGGCCAAAGTAACCGGCTTCGTACACACGCCATAAATAGGTTGAAAGGGTTTCGAACCCGGTCGGGCCTAGCAATAGCGTTGCTTCAAGCTCGCGCATTGATTCTAAAAATACCAATGCAGCACCGGCAATAATACCACGCATTGTTAGCGGCAGGGTAATGCGAGTAAAGGCTTCACGCGGGCTTGCACCTAATACGCGCGCCGACTTTATTAAGCTTTGATCTAAATGCTCTGTACTGGTGCGAATAGAGCCAACGGCAAGCGGTAAAAATCGTAGCATGTAAGCAATAATCAGAAGCGCTAATGTTTGATATAAAAACGGGAGTTGCAAGCCGCCATATACCAGCGCGGTGCCCATCACAATGCCAGGAATACCAAAACCAAAATAGGTAACACGCTCCATTATTCTGCCGGCTTTTCCGCTTAATGCGGCATGAGCAACAGGAATAGCCACAATAACCGCCACTATGGCAGCAATGGCTGAGGCGTACGCTGAGTTCCACGCTATGCTAAAGTCAAAGTTGCTGTAACCATCACGTGCTAGCCAAACAAAAAATATCGCCAGCGGTAAACCAATAGCTAACAATAAAATAGGGCCAAAGGCAGCAATCATTGCGGTTATTTGCCATTTAGTGGGAAATAAAACCAGTGGGCGGCCGTGTCGTTCAGAGGCGGTTTTTATTTGGGATTCTATTAAAAGTAAAAAGCCAACAATAACCATTAATTGCAGCGACAACATTGCCGCGCGCCCTAATGCAAACGCATTGTATTCTACGTAAATTACCCGGGTAAAGGTATCTAGGCGCATCATTGCAGGTGTACCAAAGTCTGAAAGCGTATACAGCGCCACTAATAATGAGCCCGCTGCAATACCGTTAACTACACGGGGTAAAATTACTTTAAACACACTTTGTGTCATCGACATACCCAAGGTGCGCGCTGCATTTACCATGCTGGCATCTAAACTGAGCAAGGACGAGCGTGTGGTCATCATTACAAAAGGGAAGGTATACAAGGTCATTACAATGGCTGCACCGCTTAATCCGTACATGGGTGGGGTTTCAAAGCCAAGTAGGTTATTTATTTCACCCCCTGGGCCAAACGCAGCGTACAAAGTAAATGCGCCAATATAACTTGGAATAGCCAAGGGCGCGGCAAAAATCACCAGCCATATTTTTTTAAAAGGCAAATGCACATAAGCACTTATAAAAGCCAGTGGTACCCCAATCAAAATTGAGCCTAATACGGTTAAGCCCATTAGCGATAACGTATTGCCCAGTATTTTTAAATTATGACTGTCAAAAAGGGTACTGGTGTCGCTAGCAAGGGTAATTAAAATATAAACAGGGGTAATCGTAATGAGCGCTGCAAGCAGCGCCATTGGGTAAGAAGCAGGTATTCGCATTTATAAAACGCCGTTGTTGCGCATCAAGTTGATGGTGGGGCGTAAATCCGCAAGTTGAGTTAAATCAACCTTTGGTGGAGATATGTCACTCAGCGACGGTAAGCCTGCCGGTTGAGTAATGCCATTAACAAGCGGTATTTCATACGCTTCTCGGGCTAAATAACCTTGTACTTCTTCGCTTAATAAGTAACGCATAAAATTAGTAGCAAGCGGGTCATCATTTAGCGTTAAAATACCCGAGGCATTGACTAAACAACCTGCATCTTGCTCGGTAAAGGCTAAGTCTAATTTAGCATCTGGTTTACCCGATTTAAGACGCAGCGTGTAGTAGTGATTAGCAAAACCAATATCTACTTCACCACGTTCTACCGCCATTACAACACCGAGTTCACCGGCGTATGTTTTAGCACGCTTTTTAACTTTTTTAAGCCATTTAGCGGTTTTATCATCGCCTTCTAAAATACGCATAGCGGTAACAAACGATTGAAACGATGCATAAGCAGGCGCCCAACCAATTGATAAATCGCTATCTGCAATGTCCATTATGCTTGTTGGAATTTGATCTTTGGTTAAACGCGATGTGTTATACGGCAAGGTTCTGATCCGACCGGTAACCGGCGCCCATTGATCGTATCTAAATTGCGGTTGTAACTGAGCAGATAAATCACTCGGTAGGGGCTTTGCAAGGCCTGCATCGGTAACTAGGCCAATAGCGCCTGAGTCAACCGCCCAAAATAAATCGGCGCGGCGTACACCTGCCTTTGCCTCTGCCACAATAGTATTGGCAAGTGCAGCAGTCGGGCCGCGGCGAATAGCTAAGTTAAAGTCAGGATTTTTTTTCTGAATCGCTTGTAATACATTTTCATACAAACCACCTTCACCACGGCCTAGGTATAAGGTTAAATCACCTTTAAGCTTTGGTAAATTATCAACAGAAACTGGGTTTGCTATATCGGCAGCTAGTGCGCGAGAAAGGGGCAGTGGCAAAGCGCCAACAACCCCTAACGCAGCTAGGCCTTGTATAAAGGTCCTACGCTTCACTTAAAAAACATCCTTACGCGACTTCTCCGCTTTTTCTATTAGCGTTTTAGCGCGGTCTAATTTAGTGTGCATATCACTTACCACGTCACGTACTTCATCAACGCTTTTAGCGCTTTTAATTGTTTGCGGTAGTGTTACGTTAAAATCTTTTTCCAGCACTTCTACTAGTTTTGCATCTTGTTCGATAAGCGTACCTTCTACGCCTTCAAAAAGGTGTAAATACGTATCGTGAACAATTTCAGTGGCTTCTTCGTTTAAGCGCTCTGCAAATTTAGCAACAACACGGTCAAGCTTGTGCTTGATTTCGTCAATGGTGGCACTTTGGGTCATGCCTTCTGTAGCAGTGGCTTTAACTGTATCAAGTAAGCCTTTTTGCTGGAATTTTGCCGCAAGCTTAACAGCACCAAGACCTTGCCACAAGGCTATGTTCATGGCTTTTTGCTGATTGCGCACTTCTTGGGCAGGCTTGTTGTTATCAATAGCCATTTTTACACCATAAATACCTTGCCAAATAGAGGCATATACAGGCACAAAGTTAGTTTCAATGGCGCTGTGAAACTTAACCGACTCCCAATATTCAATTAAATCGTCGCTGTTTACAGCCTTAGCACCGCTTTTGCTGTAGTCAGTTACCATGGTGTCTACTTTACCAACCATCCATTCAACTTCTTCTGAATAGTCTTTAATGTTTTCTTGTAAATGGTTTACGTGCTCACCAATTGGGCCGTTAGCTAGCGCCGGTTGCGTTACAAAAGCAGAAGCTAACAATAAGCTTGCACCTAATGTTTTTACAGATTTAGAAAGGTGTTTCATAGTAAAGAGTCCGAAAAGGTAATTGTAAATGATAGACATTATCATATCCGTAATATTTACTAAAATCAATATAACAAATACGTCAATGCAAAGCTCAAAACCTGAGCAAAATTAATACCTAACAGGCAAATAATGACTATGCCTTTTAGGTATAATTTAACGCTTAGCAGTAATGCTTACCTGCAATTGCAGTGTAAATGGCATCACATAAGGTGTTTATACTGGCTGAGTCACTTATATACGGGGGCATTAGGTAAATAAGTTTACCAAAGGGTCTAATCCATACGCCTTGCTCTACAAAAAAGGCTTGAATTTTAGCAACATCTACATTGCCAGCAGCATCAGTTAGCTCTACAACACCTATTGCGCCTAAGGTACGGACATTGGCTACCGCATCTAATTCATTGCACTTTTTAAGCTGTTGTAGTTGAGTGTTTATATCGCTAATGCGTTGTTGCCAATCCTGCGCTAAAAGTAAATCTATACTGGCGCACGCAACTGCACAGGCAAGCGGGTTGCCCATAAATGTAGGTCCGTGCATCAAAACGCCGGCTTCACCTTCGCTAATACCCGTTGCTATTTTATCACTTGTTAGTGTAGCCGAAAGGGTCATTGAGCCACCGGTAAGGGCTTTACCAATACATAAAATATCAGGCTCTATATTAGCGTGCTCTACAGCAAATAATTTACCCGTGCGGCCAAACCCTGTGGCTATTTCATCGCAAATTAGTAAAACATTATATTGTGTGCATAATTTACGAACGCAGGCTAAATACGCGGGGTGATAAAAGTTCATGCCGCCGGCGTTTTGTACTATGGGCTCAATAATAAAGGCGGCTACCTCGTGGTGGTGCGTTTTAAAGTATTGTTCAAGCGTTTGGGCTTCTGCTTGGTTAAACTTGCCATCAAATTTACTTACAGGGGCGGGTACAAACACATGTTCTGGTAAAAAACCTTTATACAAACTGTGCATAGAATTAACCGGATCGCACACGCTCATAGCGGCAAATGTATCGCCATGATAACCCTTATACGGTGTCATTAATTTTTGCTTGTGTGTAAACCCTTGGCTTAACCAATATTGCAGCGCCATTTTAATCGCTACTTCTACACTTACCGAGCCGCTATCGGCTAAAAACACCTTAGTTAAACTTTTTGGGGTAATTGTAATAAGCCTTTTACACAGCTCTACCGCGCTGTTATGAGTAATGCCGCCAAACATTACATGGCTCATACTATTAATTTGTTCAATCATGGCGTTATTTAATACCGGATGATTATAGCCATGAATTGCGCTCCACCATGAGGCCATGCCATCAATGAGTTGCTCGCCGGTTTCTAGGTAAATTAAATTATGATTTGCATGAGTAACAGGGTAAACCGGAATAGGCTGTGTCATTGATGTGTAAGGGTGCCAAATATGGTCACGATCAAAATCAAGGTCAATCGTTTGTTTTTTATTCATATGTAAACTTTAACGTGGTGAGTTTCGTTGACAATGGTACTTCAAGACGTAGACTAATCCAACATCACCACTGAGAAAAATAAGAGACTACTATGGAACTTGCACCTGTTCGCCACGATTGGACCCACGCACAAGTAAAGGCATTATTTGAAATGCCATTTAACGATTTATTATTTAAGGCGGCATCGGTTCATCGCGCTAATTTTAATCCTAACGAAGTACAAATATCTACTTTATTATCCATTAAAACAGGGGCTTGCCCAGAGGATTGTAAATACTGTCCACAATCGGGGCATTATAAAACCGACTTAGAGCGCGAGCGCCTACTAGAAGTAGAAAAAGTGGTAGAGCAAGCACGCCTAGCTAAGCAAAAAGGCGCAACCCGTTTTTGTATGGGCGCAGCATGGTCAGATCCAAAAGACAGAGACATGCCGTATATTTCTAAAATGGTAAAAGAAGTAAAAGAACTTGGCCTAGAAACCTGTATGACACTTGGTAAACTTACCAACGAAAAAGCACATGAGCTAAGTAGCGCAGGGCTTGATTACTACAATCATAACCTTGACACTTCGCCTGAATATTACGAGCAAATTATATCAACGCGTACCTTTGAAGACAGATTAAACACCATAGATCACGTGCGTGATGCCGGCATGAAAGTATGCTCAGGCGGTATAGTCGGTATGGGCGAGCAAGCAAGCGACCGTTACGGTTTATTAATGCAGCTGGCAAATTTACCGCAACAACCAGAAAGCGTACCCATTAATATGCTGGTAAAAGTAAAAGGCACTCCGCTTGAAAACGTAGACGATTTAGATCATTTTGAATTTATACGTACCATAGCTACTGCCCGTATTATGATGCCACACAGCTATGTGCGTTTATCGGCAGGGCGCAGCGCCATGAACGAGCAAATGCAATCAATGTGCTTTTTTGCAGGCGCTAACTCAATATTTTATGGTGATAAGCTACTCACAACCGAAAACCCAGAGGCTGATGCCGACATGAAGCTAATTAAAAAATTAGGCATGAACCCAGAAAAACACCAAGACTACTCAGACGAAGCCGTTGCCGCATCGCTGTCATCGCAAGTGGCCGATAAAGCAACGTCAGCCTTATTTTACGAAGCCTAAGCTTACCCTTTATGCCATTTGAATTTTTAAATACGCATTTGCAGCAACAACAGCAACATGCGTTATTGCGTAAACGCCATGTGGTGCAGCGCGCCACAGCACGTACCATTACGGTAAATAACGCAACGTACCTTAATTTTGCCAGTAATGACTACCTAGGCTTTGGTGATTGCAGTATTAACCTTGAGCAAAATAACGTACTCGGTAGCCACAGCTCACCCTTAGTGACTGGGTATCAGGCGCAGCAACAACAGCTAGAGCAATACTTATGTAGCGCGCTTGGCTACGAGGCTGGCATGTTGTTTAACTCGGGCTTTAGTGCAAATAGCAGTGTAATTAAAGCGCTGTTTAACGATAAAAGCACTGCTCAAAACAGTGCTATTTTTCAAGATAAGCTAAACCACGCTAGCTTGATTGACGGCGCAATGCACTCAAATGCCGCATTGATCCGCTTTAACCATAACGATTTAAAGCATTTACGTTCGCGGCTCGAAAAATCAAAAGCACACAATAAGCTAATTATTAGCGAAGGGGTGTTTTCGATGGATGGCGACACCGCCCCCATAAAAGAGCTGCTTGCTTTAGCTAAAGAGCACAATGCTTGGCTTATGATTGACGATGCACATGGTTTTGGCGCACTAGGTAAAACCGGTTTAGGTAGCTGTGAGGCTTTGTTAGATGAAGGCTTAGTACTTCCCGATATACTGGTTATTACTTTTGGAAAAGCAGTAGCAAGCAGCGGAGCCTGTGTATTAGCAAATAATGAATTTATTAATTACATGCTGCAGTTTAACCGCGACTACACGTATTCAACCGCTATGTCGCCGCTTATGGCTGCACTTACGCTTACGCGCCTGCAAGCCATTAAATGTGCAGATGTTAAACGCCAGCAGCTTAGTAGTAACATTGCTTTTTTTAAGCAGCTTTGTAAACAACACGCCATTGCAGTAATGGAGTCAAACACCGCTATTCAGCCCATTGTACTTGGCTGCGCCGAACAAACGTTACACGCAGCACAAAGGCTTAAACAGCAGGGTATTTGGCTAACCGCTATTCGCCCACCTACGGTTGCACATAATACCGCGCGGTTACGTGTAACCTTAACAGCGGCGCATACCCATGCAGATATAACAGTACTTGTTGAGCACTTAAAAGGCGCAATAGCATGATTGCGCAGGCTTTAGCTCATACCCACAGTAAGCAAGCTTTAAATAAAAAGCCCGCGCTTTTACCTATAAATGGGGCTCCACAAAAGCGTGCGCTTATACAAAGTGCTGAGCAAGTACGCCCCCATACAGCGCTTAAAAAGGGAGCGAGTGATAAGTTTTCTAAAGCAGCTGAGCAATACAACAGCCATGCCAATGTACAAAAACAGGCAGCAAGCGATTTATTTAAATTAATAAACTCCCAGCCATACAACCAAAATAAGCGCTGTGTAGATTTAGGAGCTGGCCCACTGGTGAATACCTCGCAGCTAAGCAAACAATACGGCCAAGTGATTGCGATAGATTTAAGCTTAAACATGCTTAAAAGCGCTGCATTAACTAACCCAAAAGTTTGCGCCGATATGGATAACCTGCCGCTACAAGCCAACAGTATTGACGCCATATTTAGTAATTTTGCAGTGCAGTGGTCGGCTAATTTTGAAAAATTAATGCATACGCTTTATAAAAGCTTAAAGCCTGGCGGGCAGGCTTATATAAGCACAGTGGTTGCGGGTTCGCTTAACGAAATTAAAACAGCGTTTGCAGCGCTTGATAACCGTAGCCATATAAATACCTTTAATACACACGCTTATATAAACCAGTCGGTCCAAAAGGCAGGGTTTAGTATTAATAGCTCGCAAAAAGTAATTTATACCGATTGTTACTCAAGCCCGTTAAAAGCCATTAAATCTATTAAAGCCATTGGTGCTACAACGCAAAATCATGCTAATTCACGCCAAGGGTTATTAACGAAGTCGGCGCTACAACGGGTATGCAATGCGTATCCGCTTTTAAACAATCAAGCGTGTGTATCTTACCATGTGGTATTGTTATCATTACAAAAAAGCCATGAGTAGCTAATATTAAAATTAATCAAGGCAGTAAAATGAAAGAATTTTTTATTACCGGTACCGACACCGACGCCGGAAAAACCCACGTGACTAGTTTGCTATTAAAGCTACTTGCCCAACATAAAAAAAACGCAATTGGCTTTAAGCCACTTGCCGCAGGCTGCAAAATGGCGTTTGATCAGCTAGTAAATGCTGATGCACTAATGCTAATGGAAAGCGCCACGGTCAGTGCCAAATACGATGTAATAAACCCCTTTGCCTTTGCGCCGCCCATTGCGCCGCACATAGCCGCAGAGCAAGTAGGGGTTAACATTACGCTCGATAAACTAAGCGCAGCGTACTCAACACTCAAACAACAAGGTGCCGATTACCACCTAACCGAAGGCGCTGGTGGCTGGGCACTACCAATTAATAACACCGATTATTTATACGACTGGGTTAAGGCCGAGCAACTACCCGTAATTTTAGTAGTAGGCATGAAACTAGGCTGTTTAAACCATGCTTTACTTACCGCTGCCCATATGCAAAGTTTAGGCATTAATTGTGTGGGCTGGATTGCCAACCAAGTAGACCCAAATATGGACGAATACCAAGCTAACCTTGATTCGTTAAAAGCACGCTTGCCATTTCCTATTTTGGCTATAAGCCCATACAGCGAGCAAACCCCTAAACTGCAAATATACAAAACCTTACTTAATACCCTCAATATACAGAGCTAATTGTGGCTGCTTTGCGTTTTTAAATGCAAAGCAGTTTTTATATTAAATACATGAGCTTATTAATTGCATTTACGGCTTGAAATTACCCCCTTTAGTACACATATTACAAGTTAAAGCTATTGTTACTAAGGAAATAAACCGCTACATGACGCACCCATATATTAAACGCTTCGCTCAAAACACACAGGTAACGGGTGAACCCGAGGTAAAGCCAAGTGCTCAGCCTAAGACCCGTGTGGGCATTTTAGGTGGCGGCACAGCAGGGGCAACAATAGCTATTCGATTGGCAGCGCTAGGGATTCATACCACTATTTTTGAGAAAAAAAAGTCACTTATAGATGGCCCACCTATGTGCCATTTACACGCCGGTGGTAATTTATACCGTGAAATACCAGACGAAGACTGCATAGATTTACTCAAACAATGTATTGATATTTTACGGCTATACCCCTACACCATAGACGTACGCCCAACCGTGTTTGCAGTGCCTACGCGCGATGACGATTCACCCGATGATTTACTACCACGATTAAATAAAATCACCAACGCGTATAAAGAGTTAGTTGAGCAAGATCCTAATAACAAAGTACTTGGCGAGCCCGACAATTACTACCAGCTGTATAGCCATGAACAAATGATAGCGCTGAGTAAAGAAGAGCAGGTTGCAGAGCCTAAAACGCTAGATGAGTGGATGATCCCCGTTGCTAAGCACCTAAACTTAAACAAAGTAAAATACCCGCTAATTGTTGCTCAAGAATACGGATGGAATATTTTTAGGTTATCGGCCAGCGCCCAACTTGCGCTTGCCCAGTACGAACACGCTAATGTACTTACCAGCACAGAGGTAAAGCAAGTTAGCCAAGCTGAGCAAACCAGTGCCAATAACCAATCGCCAACTTGGAAAATTGAATACCAAAATAACCAAAGCGACTCTACGCAAACAGTAGAGGTAGACTACCTAATTAATGCCTGTGGCTTTCAAACCGGTATTGTAGATGACATGGTAGGCGTAGAGGCCAAACGTATGGTCGAATTTAAAGCCTCTTACATTACGCATTGGCAAGGTGCTGGCGGGCAAATTCCAGAAATTATTATTTATGGTAACCGTGGCACGCCAGAGGGCATGGCACAGCTAACGCCTTATCCTAATGGCTATTATCAAATTCATGGTATGACCAACTCAATTACCTTGTTTAACGATGGCCTAGCCGATACCAACGAGCAAAGTGCACAGCCGCAATTGCCAGCTAAATACTTAAATTACATAAACAATGGGTGGGATCAGCAGGTACTAAAAGCACGTAGCCAAAAAGCCATTGATTATGTAGCCGAGTTTGTTCCGGCATTTAAAAACGCCAACACGCAAAATAATGCCTTGTTTGGTGGCCAGCAAATCCCAGGAGAAGACGATACCTTGCGCGTTGCAGATGTTAGCTTATATTCGCATATTAGCTACGCACGAGCCGAAAACGTAAAAGCGTCATCTACCTTAATCGCTGCCGATGAAATAGTGGCTGAATTTACTAAACTTGGCCTAATAAGCGACGATGCGCACATAAATGAGCATCGTACTCATCACCAGTGGACGTATCTTCAACAACACAACCATGCAGATATAACCAAGGTTGCACAATTACTTGCAAAAGAGCGCGGCTTTCCTACAGATATGGCAACAATTAATAATTGCATTACAAGTAGCGGCATAACCAGCAACTAATTGTTTTTATTGGCGTAACGAGGTTTAATAACTGCGTTACGCCACACTAAACTCCCTTTTTAAACTCCCCAAAAAATTTATTAATAAACCTGCAAATAACCCTTGCGTTATGACATAGTTTGTCACAGAATAGCCCCAACGCCATGACATAGTGTGTCATGGCGTAATGATTGCTTTAACCTAATTTTATTTTATGTTCGGTGATCAAACCTATTTTTGTGAGGACAATATGAAACGTATATTTTTGTTTTTATTAACTAACCTAGCGGTTATGTTGGTATTAGGTGTAGTGCTTTCAATAATAATGAGCGCGCTGGGTTTAAGCCATCGTAGCCTTGGCGGAATATTACTTATAGCCTCTGTATTCGGCTTTGGTGGCTCGTTTATTTCGTTATTTATGTCTAAGTGGATTGCTAAAAAATCAACGGGCGCACAGGTAATTACTCAACCACGCAACGAAACCGAGCACTGGCTTGTACAAACTGTATCAGCACAAGCTCAAAAAGCAGGTATAAAAATGCCTGAAGTAGCAATTTACGACAGCCCAGAAATGAACGCCTTTGCAACCGGCCCAAGTAAAAACAACTCGCTGGTGGCGGTCAGCACTGGTTTATTACATAACATGAATCAAGACCAAGCCGAGGCCGTACTTGCCCACGAAGTATCGCACGTTGCTAATGGCGACATGGTAACGCTTACGCTAATACAAGGCGTGGTAAATACCTTTGTAATATTTGCCGCAAAAGTACTGGCAGGCATAGTTGATAACTTTTTAAATGGCGATGAAGAAGAGGGCGGTAGTAGCTGGTCTTACTTTTTATTCGATATGTTATTCCAAGTTGTATTTGGTGTGCTTGCAAGCATAGTGGTAGCAAGTTACAGCCGTAAGCGTGAATTTGCAGCCGACAGTGGCGCAGCTAAATTAGTAGGTGCAGACAAAATGCGCTCAGCTCTTGAGCGATTAAAGCAAAACCACCCATCGCAATTACAAGGCTCAATGATGGCCTTTGGTATAGCAAGTGGTAAAGGGATGGCTGAACTGTTTTCATCTCACCCACCGCTTGATGCGCGAATAGACGCCCTGCGTAAATAAGCTAACCCTTATTTAAAAACACAAAAGCCAGCTAATTAGCTGGCTTTTTAGTATGTGGTAAACGGTTTATCAAGCGTTCAGATTATTTACCAAAAATAATATCGGTAATTCCCTCAGGTGAGAGTATTTCTATCCAGTAGCCGTCAGGGTCTTTTATAAATGCTAAGCCTTTCATTGAGCCATCATCTGGCTTTTTAACAAATTCTACATCGTATTTTGCAAAGCGCTCACTGGCGGCGTATACATCGGGTACGCTAATACCAATATGGCCAAAGCCTTTAGGCTCTTGGTTACCGCTGTGGTAGCCCTCAAAGCTATCGTCGTCTTCTGTGCCCCAGTTATGGGTAAGCTCAATTAGCGCAGGGCGACCAAATACCCATTTAGCTTTGGTTTTATCATCACCTTGCGGCTGCTCTGGCTCGTACCCTAAAAAGTACAATGTAAACTTCATTTCAGGAAAGTCATACTTACCTAACAGCTTCATACCTAATACATTTTGATAAAATTCGAGCGACGGTTTGGGATCTTTAATACGCAACATAGTTTGCTGCATCACATAGCCTTTAGTGGCTTGTTCTATTTGCTCTGGAGATTCGTTATAGCTAGACATGGTAATCCTTTGTATAAATTAAGAAGCGAAAACTTAGATATAATGCTTAAACCAACATAATCAACCGTAGTTTAAATTTAAATATACAAGTAAAACTTTCAGGCTAAGGCAGCATGTTATAAACACAAAAAAGCCAGCTTAAGCTGGCTTAAAAATAGGAAATTAAACCTTTAATATAAAGCTTTAATTTTTTTCGCAAAATCAGAAGCACTTCTTGTCATCTTATGGCCAGACTCAACCTTTAAAACAGTATCATTTAATGTAAAGTCACTGCTTGAGTCTTTAAAATCCTGTTTTGCAGAAACTTCAATTTTAGTTAAAAGCGCAAGTTCTTCTTTATAATCAACGTCATCTTTACAAATTTGTGATATTGCTTCTAAAACAGAAACGGTACGTTGGCCAGAGTGCGTAATGACCCATTCACTTTTGTATCGATCATCTGTTAGCTTAGTTTCGTTAGCTGCAATCATTTTTTTGTAGTCATCCCAGTTAACATTTACATCTAACTTAGCATTTCCACATGAAGCTTTAACCTTTGCAGTTTCTTCTGCAATACTGGCATCTGCAGCGCGCATCGCTTTTTTATCTTTAATTGAAGCATAAGCAGATGTACTAAATACAGCAATTATAAGTCCAGCTAAAATTTTTTGTTTCATTACTTCTTCCTTTTAGTGATTAAAAAATATCATAAATAAGTTTATGACTGGTTTCGGGTAAATTTTCTACTTTATTTCCTAAACGAATAGTTAGCTTGCTACTAGATAATTTTGCACTATGTGTTTCAGGTGTATCTGAGGGCATTACTTTGATTGTTTTTATATTTTTAACGGCCTCAGCGTAGTCTTCATCTATTGCACAAATAGCCTCTAAAGATTGTAAATAAGCTGAAAGCTTAGATGGGGCCGTTTTGATTTTCATCTTTTCAAAAAGGTTCCAATCAATATCGACGTCAATTGAAGAATTACAGTTTAATACGAGTGATTCCAAATGTTTTTTATACATTTTTTTGGCTTCAATTTTACTAAATGTTTCGAATTGCCTTTTTTTGTATTGCTCAATAATTCTTCTATCTTTAGCTCTGTCTGTTGTACCTTGGTAAATAACTTTAGTAACGGTATCGTCGTCTAAATACACATTTGAATACGATACCACCGTACCAGAAATTATTGTTTGGTCACCGTCATTTCTAAAATTAACATTGGGCATACCTACTAGCTTAAAATGATAGCCTTTGCCGATATCGTTTTTAGATTTTTTATATAGTAAGGTTTCTCCATCAAAGTGATGCTCAAATCCTTGGTAATTTAAGTAGTAGGTATCTTGTTTTTTACTCGGAACAACGAATAGAGTTGCTTCACGTTCGGAGTCGAAACTATAATAAATTTTAGAAGTTTCTGTTGCAGAAAAAGCATGGGTAGATATAAAAAGGGTTGATAAAATTAGAGGTAGCTTCATTCTTTAATCCATTAATAATGTTGGTAAATTGATATTACATCCCGCAATATTTTAGGTACTATACTTCACTCTTTTAATTGGGTCAAAAATTTACAGCTTTTGTTGCTTCTTATAAATAAAGTGGTTTTTACTATTACTCCCAAATAACCAATTAGACTCAGTAATGCAAAGCCACCAACGCTATGTAAAAAAGAGCGTGACACCTTTGGTCATGTAACTGAGCAACACGCAATCCTTGTAGGCATTTTTAATACAACAGCCTCGGCCAGTTAATACAACAAACATTGGCAGGCTCACGTGCTGATATAACCACACACTACCAGTGGGATAGCTTTGGTAACTCGCAAAGTCAGACTGTTCAATTAAACACAAGCGATGCAGACCTTAGAGATACAGGCGAGCAGGGTATAGAACATGATGCAGCCAGTAATAAGCATACAGCCAGTTCTTCTATTGATTTAACACACGCCACCCATACCGAATACAATGAGTTAGCACCAAACAGTAATGAAAGTAGTAGTAAAAATAGTAGCAATGCTGACTCCGTAATAAACAATAAAGGCATTAACAACACCACAATAAACAGTGCCACCGACGCCGACCGCCTAACACACTTTGGCGACAGCGACTTTTACTACGACGAGTTTGGTAACCAAATACGTGAAACCGGCAAAGGCATAAAAACCCGCCGTGAATACAACGCGTTTAACCAGTTAAGCTGTTTTAACAACAACGGCACGCTCACCCAATACGACTACGACCCACTCGGTCGTCGTATTGCTAAGCACACCGAGCACGGTAAAATTGACTACATTTGGGATAACGACCAGTTAATCGGCGAATGCCAACACGGTGAATATACCTGGTATATCAACCTGCCGAATCAATTTCACCCAGTAGCGCTTATTAAACAAGGTGAAGTGTACTACTACCACCTAGACCAGCTTAACACCCCACGCTTTGTAACCAACAACAAAGCAGAAGTCGTATGGGAAAACCAAGCCGATGTGTATGGTTATGAAGAACCAGAAGCCGAGCCTGACACTAATAAAGAGCATAGCTTCTCTCAGCCAATACGTTTTCAAGGGCAATATTTAGATGAAGAGAGCGGCTTACATTACAACCGTTATCGCTACTACAGCCCCAAACAGCAACGCTTTATAAACCAAGATCCGATAGGGTTAGTGGGTGGGATAAACCATTACCAATATGCGCCGAATCCGGTGAATTGGGTGGACCCGTTTGGGTTGAGTTGTAAGGAAAGCTCTCCAACGGATAATCTAGTTCCTGTAATTGGCGCGTCTGGTAAAATAGTTGAACATATATCACGTGATACTAAATTAGTCAGATTCGAAAGTCCTCTAGAAAGTACGCCGATGACACCGCATGAATCACCGTTTTTTGACGTTTCAAAGGCAATGGAATACGGCTTGAAACCTGATTATTATCAAGCTTTATTTGCAGCTTCGGAACCAAATCTCGACGAACTAACAAAGCTAAGGAAGAAGCAGGGGTATTTTGATGATGATGTGGAACTAAAACAAGCAACGGTAGGTGAGTTGTTGGATAAAAATCCTAATGCAAAAGTGTTATCTGATTTTAGATTTAACGGCTCTGTTTTAGGTAAAAAATCTGGGGGTTATATTGTAGTCACAAATAATCAACCAGAAAAACCAAAAGAGCCAGAAAAATCTAAAAAACTCAACTTTAAAAAGCCAAAAGCTGAGAGTGAAAAGGTAGATAAGCCAATTGTAAAAATTTTGGCTGGAAGTGCATCAGATAAGCCAAGAGGAAGAGGTAGTTGGGCGAAAGAACTTGAAAATCCGGAACCTAATACTATATACGAAGTTACTTCTATCCATGATGGTCAACCTGCAACTTATACTTATGAAACAGATGAACAAGGACGTACAATAAGAGTCAAAGGAAAGCTTGTAAAGTCAGCTATTAAAGATCGAAAAACAAGGGATAAAAAACATCGCAGTGCGAAACAGAGTAGCTACGGCGGTGATGACCCTAACTATGATGGCGGGCATTTAATTGGTACCCTATTTCAAGGCCCAGCAGAAAAAATAAACTTAGTACCTCAACTAAAAGATCAAAACCGCCATGGCGAATGGCGACAAATGGAAAGAAAGTGGGCAGAGCATTTGGGAGACGGTAAAGATGGGAAAGACGTTCAAGTGGAAATATTGATAGAATACGATGGTGATGCCACTAAACCAAAGTCATTACGTGTAACCACCACCTTAGACGGGGTAATGCAAAACCCCCAACACTTTGATAATTAAGGAATTGATTTGTTTGATGATATAGATGAAATATATAACCATATTGGGCAGAGTATGTTTGAACACTTACCTGAAAAATGGGACAAAGCATACTTAGAGGTGAATTTATACAGATTAAATGTGTCAATATCGATTGGCTCTAAATACACTTATGCTCAACAGACTTTTGATTTTGATTTAGATGTCATTAATGGTGTTTATAAGAATTCAATGTGTAATAAGGCCTTTTATGCTCTTTATATGATTATGCAAAAGGATGAAGATGATGTGCCTTGGAATAAAGCACGTTTTGAAATAACATCCGATGGCGACTTCTCAATTGATTTTAAATATGATGAAGATTTTGCTTATTTAAATTCATTAGATCCTGATAAAGATAAGTATCCCAGTTCGGATGAAATTTTAGCAATAGAAACATGGGAAGGTTTGCCTGAAAGTTATCCTAGATATTGGGCAAAAACGTTATTGGTGCTTCCAGATGTAGATACGTTAACGAGAGCAGATGTTTCTGCATTTACTTTAAAACATAATAACTCTGCATTGTTGAAAGAGCACTGGCAAGATAAGTACTCCGATAATGCAATGCGCTTATGGGAAGAGGTCAAGCAAGCCTATAAAAATAAACTGGAAAGCAAGTACAGTATAGAAGAGTTAATATTTGTCCTTAATTATGATTTTGCTGTTATGCCTTATCAAAACTCTAAGGAAGATGATTTAGGGTTTTATAAATGGATATTTATTGAAATTTCAAAACTAAGTTAAAATATTTTAGTTTTTTCATATTTTATTTATAAAAATTTAAATAATATAAATACTCATCTTAAATGATTGATGTTCACTTACCGATGACTAATCGCATCTAAAAGAGATAACGTTAAAAATGGATTTTTAGATGTCATTAATAAGAATAGGAAAATCGGTTGGATTAGGCGGCTTTAACAGCTCAACTGATATAATAGCTGTACAAACCACGCTAAATAAATCACAAAGGCTTATCTCGCTTACACAAGCTTTAATTTGTGTTTTATTACTTGCGATAAGTCATATCGCTTTCGCGTCAGAATGTTTAAATATAAAAGTAACTAAGCCTATAAAAGTTGATGACAAAACAGGGCAATTGCAGTCATTGAAGTTTGAGCAAGTTAAATTACTCCACAAAGATAAGTCAGGTATTTTCTTACCTACGAGGGACACCTACATTTTGTCTTTTAGTGAAGGGATCCCTTTTATTGCAAATAAACAAGACTCCCATCCTAATTTTTGCAGTTTGGCTAACTAAGCACTAGGTTTTTGTCAGTGCAATAAACAAGTAGGGTGTCTTATGGCAATGGCAATGGCAAGAAAGCGTCAAGTAAGTTTGGCTGATACAAAATATTACCACTGTATATCACGTTGTGTTCGGCGTGCATTTTTATGTGGCGAAGACCATTTTATGGGTCAATCTTACGCGCATCGCAGAGGGTGGGTTGAAGACAAACTGCTTGAGTTAGCTAAGATATTTTCTATTGATGCGTGTGTTTATGCAGTAATGAGTAACCACACCCATTTAGTGCTTATGTAGATGATAAAAAGCGAATCGATTAAATGACAAAGCGATTGTCATTCGCTGGCATAAACTCTGTAAAGGCACGTTACTCTCGCAAAAATACATATAAGGCTAAAAGCTAAGTAAAGCAGAACTTACCTTTTTTAATCAAACAGTCAAACAATACCGCGAACCATAATTACTCTTGCTCGAAAGAGTCAATATTCCCCCAGAAACTGGTTAAAATTCACCACACAATTTACGCGCGTATTTCACGTCGAAGTGGGCGACTCAGCTCACAAGGAAATTACTGTGAAAGCTTAAACAGAAAAGGGCGAACGAATATCAGTAACTGCGAAAAGCTACTGGCATAGACTTAAACTATTCATTAATAAATCATAACTGCACCAATGCAGTTATTTTTATGCGTATAATTTAGGTTTATAGATGAAAGTGGCTTATTTAGTAGATGAAAAGAAGTAACGCAGTCATAAAAAATAAATCATTAACCTAAAAAAATAAATCTAGTAACACAGCTTTGCTTGCTAAATTAGAGCGGGTGTTTTGTTTAATTTTTTATGAAAAGCATGAAGTAGTCGTTGGTCCTTATAAAAAATTACAAGGGATAATAAAGAAAGGCTACCAGCGGGAGCACTTTATTCCCCACTCTTGTTTTATGGAAAGAGCTAAGTATGCAAATGAAAAACGGTCTAAAGTTCCTATTAGCAAAGACTTTGGTAATTATAATGAAGCCGATGCGATAACATATTTTGTATTTGATGATCAAAGTAAAGGCACTGAGCACAGATACCTTACTGATGTTGAAAAAGATTATGCAAAATCGCTTGATAAAAAAGGCGAGTACGCCACAGTGAATGAGTGGCTAGATCATATGGAGAGTGAGACGGCAAAGTCGCTTAGTATGGAGACAATTGAAAGGGCGCCAGGCGTATATGAGGCGAGGATCCCAGAAGAGGAAGCAGCTTTAGTGGCCAAGGCGATTCGAATAGATGCCGAAAGCTACTTAGACAGTGCTGGGGTTGATAAAGATGCACAGATGTCTAACTTAGTCGGTGGTGGTGATGTACCTGATATTGAAGATAAGATTATAGAAGAGTTCTAAGGAATATAATGGCAAACAATTACGATATTTCACATGTTATTGATTTATGTTACTCCAGTCTGGGAGAACATATACTGTATACATTTTACGATGAAGCTAACCCAATGGCAGCCGTTGGAGCAGTAACATTAAGCCAAGGTTTGAAAAATCAAAAACTATTAGGCGTAAATTTTCAGCTTAACGCTATGTGGTCGTCACAAGATGGTCATTTATGGGTTGTAGATGATCAAGGTGACGTATTTACTAATGCCAACATTAATTTTAAGCAGCCGCCATTCGAGCGATTAAAATTTAATTCAGGTAGTTTTGATATTAAGTGGAATGTTACCGAAGTATTTAAAGGCCAGTTAAATGCTATTTGGGGAACAACAGACGAAGATGTTTGGGTTACCTCCTTTGCAGGCCCAGCATTTCATTGGGACGGTCAGTCTTGGGCAAAGTACACACTTCCAAAAGCGCCAAATGCAATAGATGGCTCAGTTTCTGATGACGTATACGTAGTTGGTTATGATGGAAACATACATCATTTCAATGGGAGTGCTTGGGCTAAAATAACATTACCCTCAGGCATTCCGCAGCAAGATGCATTTACCGATGTAAAAGTACTTTCACGAGAAAAGGTTTTTATTACTGGTCGAAGTGGCTGTTTATTAATGGGTAATGCAAATGATGGCTTCACAGATATTGGGTCTGCTAAATATTCATGGTATGGAGTTGGGGCAATAGACGAGCGCATTTTTCTTGCCGGTGGCGAGCAAGGTATATTCGAATTAATTGATGGGCAATTTGTATGTCTGAAAGATAAAGGGCAGCCTGTAGGTGTATTTGAAATCCCTAACGCCATTAACTTTATACCTGCAGAGCAACAACCAAACCCATGGTTTGTAAGGTATGAACCAGGAGCTAGCAGAGAATGGACGAAAGTAAATACTTAAATAGCTAGCAAAACCTGATTCTTATAAAAGTCAAATTTCAAAGTATATTTAATAGAGTTGTTTAGGATTTATGAAAATAAAAAGAGTGTTTAACAGAGAAGGTGACTCACCTAGTTCAACCCTGTCATGGGTCTATGAAGGAGAGCTAATTGAAATAAATTTTAGCTTTGATGCTAGTGCTGTTTTTTCTAAAAAGCTAAATCTAGTTTTTGTTGAAGCATATGCCGATATGGAAGTTCAGCTTTTTAAGTTAAATGGTAATTATGTTGAAAAATACAAAATTGCTACTTTAGAGCATTATAGCTTCCGCGGTTTAAATCAAAACATGGATTCAAAAACAGGTGTTTCACTATTATTTCACCCAGATACTAATGAAGTTGGTAATGAATGGGGAGACACAGAGCAATATGAATTTATAAAAGAGGATAATACTTTAGGTAAGTATCTTGATATTTATAGATAAAACCTATTTTGGCGAGTTCATAAGATTAAATATGGATATAAAAGTAATTGCCTTGTACAAAAAACAAGAAGCTATCTTGTAGAGTTAGCTTTAGAGTAAAGGTAGGCCTATTTCAGTTTAGGCAACATTAAAATCTACTTATCATGGCAAGCGCTCATCTAAAGAAAAAAAAGCACAAAGTGAAGCTGGTGGTGAAGCTAGGTTAACTGATGATGGCGGTCATTTAGTTGGCCATCGCTTTATGAGTAATCAAGGAGAGAAAAACTTATTTCCACAAAACTCTAACTTTAATCGAGGTAGTTATAAGTCGATGGAAAATGAGTGGGCAGATTGGACCGAAGCTGGATATGAGGTCAAACTAAAGGTTTCGCTTGAGCCCCCTGGATCAGCTCGACCTACTGATGTAATTAGTGAATATGAAGTATTTGATCCTAAAAGTAAAAAAAGGGTATATAAAAAACGTCATAAGTTTAATAACCAAAATGGGCAAACTTATGTGCGAGTCCCAAAAGAAGTAATGCAAAAAATGTAGAGGTTAAATGTGAATATAAAAGATGAAGCACTCATGGATATTGCGCAATTATTTTTGCGCTGTTCTGATCTTATTGACTATGAGTGGAAGGAAGTTACTTTTGTTTTTGAGTTTGGCGAGGGGTGTACTTCTAACTCCGGCTTTTTATATGATGGTGAAGAGATTACACCTGCCGCAGCTTCAATTGAAGATGAACAATTGCTATTAGATAATACTTTAGAGCAATTAAGAGAAGATATTTATCAGCAATGCGGTGAAAAGTTCAATCAACTATTGTTTCAAATGGAGAATGAAACAAAGCGCTTTAAAGTAGACTTTGAATTTGATAATCCAAACCGGTGGGCTATTACACCTAGTAATATGTTCGAAATGCGAGAGAAACTTCGTCCTAAGTTTGACTGAGTTTTAACGTAATATTAATAAATACGTAGAGTATTATAATTAAGTCTAGTAACACTTTTATTAGACTTAAACCTTTTTAAACTGGGAAGTCGTAGATGAAACCAGGCAAAAAATTAAATTTTACTATTAATTCAAGTGAAAAAGTGTGTAGTCATTTACATGAATTTATTGATAAAGAAAGCGAAATAATTCCAAAACCATATATTATTGGAATCAGTGCTGAGCATTATACTCTGACTTGGTACTGTGAACTTTGTTGTCAGCAATATTCCTTGCCGACTCAGGGAGTATTTTTATTTGACTTTCCTGAAGATAAAGAAGAGTACGACGACCTTGCTTCTTTGAAAGAGCTTTATAGTTTTAAAGATTTAAAGTCATACGTTGATAGTTTACTTAATTTTAAAGTATCAGAAGTATGCGATAGCAATCCATTTTTAGCATTTGATAAAGATGAAGGCTCTACTCCAAAACACGTTAATCAAGAACTATTTTATTCGTTATCGAGATTAAACGATGAAAAAGTAGAGCAGATGGTAGAGAAAACATTAATGGTGCCATTTGGTACTGAGGTTGTCTTAGACGATTCAAATAACAAAAAAACAGGAGACATACTTTAAATAGCAGATGTCGATTTACTGATAACATGTTGTCATAAAAAATATAACACTAAAAATAACGAAATAATATAATGCTGTCATTGTAAATACATATTACAAATAGGCTCTTTAATAACATGGATGTTGTAGGCGCTTAGATTTTTAGCATTAGCCATTATCTCTAATACCCGCCAAAAAGTGAAGTCGGCTATTCAAGTAAGCGATAATACAAATGCTGGCTCAGTAGTTAAAAACTCAGCTAAAAAGGGTGAGTCACCCGCGTTAGGTAAAAGGTAAGCGTCCTAGCAACGACACCTAGCATAATAAATTTAATTAATAGAAAATACCGTCAGTTTCTACTGTTGGTATTATGCAAAACAGAACCCTTAATGACTAATACTAGTCACTTAAGCTGACTGGTGTTTTTCTTTTTGATGGAGTATTTACTTGGTTTGGGTTTGATCCTCCGAGGGTAGAATCTGTCTCTAGCCTCGTCGGAAGCTCGTAATAAGTTAGCAGATTTGCACAGATACCTTTACGTGTAGCCGCTTCGGTTATAGCCACTCTTATCAAGTTGTAAGCAAGCAGTACCCGCCAAATAATAAGGTGTCTTTAGTCTGGTCTTATATGGGTGAGTTGAATACTTCTAACATAAGCTTTGTGAGTGCTTTCGAGCACAGCTTAGCATCACCAAAGAAAATGCCGCCGAAACTCTCTTTAATTATTTCAAATGACGATGAGCTACGCTTAGCAAAAGCGAATAGTTGGGAAGAAATGAGTCATATTATAAAAATGGAGTCTTAAATAAAGATCAAGCTATTTACTATGACAATAGTGTTGAAAAGGGGAGTTACGGCTCTACTTATAGTTATGTAGTTACACGACTAGCCGCGGATGCGCCATATACCCTTCTTAAGCAATTTTAATTTTATCGTTTAGTTACATATTAATTAACATGAAGAAAACACTTACCTCAAAAGTGGTGTTTTCATAAGATAAACTTGACATCCATTCTAATTTCGTTTTTTTATACTTGCACGTACAACTACGACAGTGTAAACCAGCTTATAGCCCGCAAAAACGAAGGCGTAAGCAGCCAAAACATCAATTTTGAATACAGCAGCCTCGGGTAGTTAATACAACAATCACGGCAAGCTCAGGTGCTGATACAACCACACATTACCAGTGGGATAACTTTGGTAACCCGCAAAATCAGACTGTTCAATTAAACACAAGCGATGCAGCCAGTAATGAGCATACAGCCAGTTCTTCTATTGATTTTACACACGCCACCCATACCGAATACAATGAGTTAGCACCAAACAGTAATGAAAGTAGTAGTAAAAATAGTAGCAACGCAGACTCAGTAATAAACAATAAAGGCACTAACAACACCACAATAAACAGTGCCACCGATGCCGACCGCCTAAAACAATTTGGCGACAGCGACTTTTACTACGACGAGTTTGGTAACCAAATACGCGAAACCGGCAAAGGCATTAAAACCAGCCGTGAATATATCGCGTTTAATCAGTTAAGCTGTTTTAATAATAACGGCACGCTCACGCAATACGACTACGACCCATTAGGCCGCCGCATCGCCAAGCACACCGAGCACGGTAAAATTGACTACATTGGGATAACGACCAGTTAATTGGCGAGTGCCAACACGGTGAATATACGTGGTATATCAACCTGCCGAACCAATTTCATCCAATAGGACTGATTAAACAAGGTGAGGTGTACTACTACCACCTAGACCAGCTTAATACCCCACGTTTTGTTACCAACAACAGTGCGCAAGTCGTATGGGAAAACCAAGCCAATGTATATGGTTATGAGGAGCCAGAGGCCGATTCTGACACTAATAAAGAAAGCAGCTTCACCCAGCTAATCCGTTTTCAAGGGCAATATTTAGATGAAGAGAGCGGCCTACATTACAACCGCTACCGCTACTACAGTCCAAAACGACAACGCTTTATAAACCAAGACCCGATAGGCTTAGTAGGTGGCATAAACCATTACCAATATGCGCCAAATCCGGTTAATTGGGTGGACCCGTTTGTGTTGAGTTGTAAGGAAGACACTGCCACAATTATAAAAATTGGGCATGGTAAAAACATGCATTTTGCGATTCAGGTTAAAACAAGATTCGATACCACTAAAACTCATCAGCATGGTGGCATTGAAGAGGATGGCACAAGAACTAATACACTTATCATCGGTTTTGATGAGGAAGACTTTCAGGGCAATCGACTGAAAAAGGACACTTGAAAAGCATGTAGAAGCAGTTGCTGCGTATAGAAAGCGTTACGAAAATCGACTGGCTGAATCGATAGATAAAGGTGATTCTAAGAGAAGGCAAGGTGCTTTTAAAGCCAAGATTACAGAGGCTAAAGGTGAACTTGGTGCTTCCATGTATATGGAAAAAGAGTTTTAGGCCCACCACCACCTGCAACCATGGAGATGGGTTTTGGTCCGGGTCCAGGAGTCGATCAAGTATGGGCTAAACGAGATAAGGACAACAAAGTGATAGAGTACTTTGTTGTTGAAGCTAAATGGCCTGGTGCAAAATTACAGAAAACAAAACAAAAGGGCCGCAGATGTCAGATGAATGGATTGATAGCAGCTTAAAGTCGATGAAAAAGTCTAAAAAAGACAACGGTAAAAATAAATTAGGTAAGAATATTTTAAAAGCTATAAAACTAAAGAAGCCAAAAGTTACCAAACTAGTTATTGAAGCTGAAGAGGTTAATGTTGAAGTTATAGGTGGTGTAATTCAACCACTTCCAAAGGAAGAATAGATGTTAAAACTTAATAATTATGATTTCGAATTTGAAGAACTTTTTGAAGATGCACCTATGTTTATTGAGGTTAGGCTTGCTGATATTAATAATCATTTAGCTTCCCAAAAAGATAAAAAAGACGCTGCGAGAATACTTTCCGGAGAATATCAAGAGCTTGCATACGCATACTACGTTTTAGAAAACTATAAGGAAGCAAAACTATACTTAAAAAAAGCAACACCATTTGCTTACTTAAGCGGCTTTGACCCTGAGCTTAAAAATGTATTTGGTGATTGGAATATCCAGCATCGAATTAACTTAGTGATATTATTTGGTGATGTGGCGACAAAGCAAAAACTGAAAACGGTTGGTTGGAGTTTACCTACTGATAATATTATACATCAGGCTTGTTATTTATATGATCATTTACTGATAAAAATAGGGACAGGGCAAGTTTTATCTCAAAGTGAAATACTAACAGCGTTAACTGAGGCTAAAAATACAAAAGACAAAGACGTGCAACAATATATATTACCGTTGATTGAAGCCATTAATGCACTAACTATGGAAGAACAAGCACTGTGGCAAGCGAGTATTGAGAAAGTTATTACGTGGCATAAAGATGCCTGTAAGTTTGGCGACTACAAAGAAGATATACAAGGAACTATGTCATTAAACGCATTAACCATGGCAAAGTTGGGTAAGGATATACATAGCTGGGAGTGCACGACAGATTCCTTATATTTACCTTTATACCTGATTAATGAATAAGTTTGTGATAAGGAAAAATTGTAATGAGTAGTTTAATTCATTTATTCATTGTAGATGAAACGGTATACCCCAACACATTAGATACAAGTGATGAGCAAAAATACCAAAAGTTGTTAGATATAACTCAAAAAGAAGCTACAAGGTGGCAATCAATAGAACTTAACATGCGTGGTTTTATTCCAGCTATTGAGTTACTTGATGCAGTAGTAGGTGCCCAGGGATTGTTACCAGTTTGTTCATTTAACTATTTTCCTCATCAATTAATTGGCCCCGATGCTAACATAAGTGGTTCTTTTGGCTTTTTTTCAAGTGAGATGGTGCAAGACCTATTTCCTTTGCTAAAAAAGTATTTTGAGGTTGATATAGATAATAGTGAAAATAAAGGCCTAGTAGATGATGTTGAGCATAGGGCTGGTGAGCTCGACCCTCAAGCTTATGAAATAGTTCGCGATCGCTACTTTGTTACGTTTAGAGACGCCGCAGAGCAGAATCAATCTATCGTAGTATTGATAGAAGAGTAAAACATTCAATCGATTTTAAAAGATGCTTTAATATTTTTCTTAGATGAAAACGGAGAAATAATGCCTACAAAAGAAGAGATAAATAAATTTATTACAGCACAAAAGGTGTGTAGTCATTTAGCAAAATGGACTTCCCAGCTTTAACTAGACAGTTTCTAACTCAGAAAAATACGCTTCCTCAAACTTAGCAGGTGAAACACCGCCTGTGTGTGAATGGCGTTTTTTGGATTGTAGAACATTTCTATAAAATTGAGTATCTCAGCTTTCGCATCTTCCCTTGTCGAATATATCTTACGCTTAACTATTCGCTTTTTAATCGTCGCAAAAAAGCTTTCAGCAACTGCATTATCGTGAAAATTCCCAGCTCGACTCATTGAGGGTACAAGGTTATGTTCTTTCATAAAGGCTAAGTAATCAGCACTACCACACTGGCTTCCTTGATCACTATGTACCATTACGTCTGCTTTGGGTTGGCGCTGATAAACTGCGATGAGCAATGCTTTAATTACTAAGTGCTTGTCCATGTTTTTATCCATCGACCAGCCTACGATGCGCCTAGAGAATAAACCCATGACAGTTGCTACATACAAGAAGCCTTCATAGGTTCTCACATAAGTAATATCACTTACCCAAGTTTGATTCGGCGCAGGAGGATTAAACTGACGAGCTAGCAAGTTATCTGCAATGCGCGATGTTTTACCGCCTTTAATATGGCGACGTTTATACCCTATTTGCGCTTTGAGTTTATGTTGGCGCATGATCTTAGCTACGCGATTAACACTACATTGCTGACCAGCTTCACGTAAATCTGCGTGTATCCAAGGACTACCGTAAGTGCCACCACTGGCAACGTAAAACTCTCTAATAAGCTTAAGCAAACGATTATCTTCGATTGCTCTGTCACTCAATGGCTTCTTTAACCACGCATAAAAGCCACTGCGGTGTAGCTTAAATAGTTTACACATCACAACAATAGAAAACTCATTTTGATGCTCACGAATAAAAGCGTACTTTACTCGGGGGTGCTGGCAAAGTACCTTGCGGCCTTTTTTAGAATGTCGCGTTCCTCCGTGACACGTTTTAGCTCGGCCTCAAGTTTGGTGATCCTTAGTTGTTCATCTGATGATTTGGTTTGTTTGAGTTTCCCTGATAACTGGCTTCGCCAGTGATATAACGTTTTGGTACAAATATCTAATCGTTCTGATACTTCAGCAACTGAATAACCACGTTCAGTTATTTGTTTAACTGCTTATATTTTAAATTCTTGGGTATACCGTTTGCCTTTGCTCATAAAACACCTCTAATTAGAAGTTACAATGTAACTCATTGGGTGTCTAGCAAACTATGGGAAGTCCAATCTGATGAAAATGAAAAAACAATGGAGTTGCACGAGGTTGCATGTTTTAAGAAAAATGCAAAAGGTACAGAAGCAGAATATGATCGCCAATTGAAAGGCCAACAAGACGGCATCAATGATATGACAGTTAGAAACTATCTAGATAATCGCGAAGCTTACAAGAAAGTTGGTCGAAAAGGTACTGGTGCAGCGCAAAGGAAAGCAAGAGAACGATTTAAATCGAATTTAATAAAAGAATATAAAAAAGAGCTCAGAAAAACTGAAAAATTGAGAGGTGAACCGCTGACAATTAAAGCTGGATTATTGGCCAAAAGAGATATGAAAACACTTAATGCGCTTCATAATCCTGATATGATTGCTGGTGGTAATGATTATAATGACGAATTACTTGACTTAGGTGATGCAAGTGTTAACCAATCAATTGGTTCCCAATGGAAAAATAAAGGGGTTAACGATATTGGAGATCAAGAGTCTTGAGTCGAGTCGAAGCTATGGACGCCCAAGCTAAAAGTGCATTAGAAGAGTTGAGACCAGATGCAATGATGAATGTAAATTTACATAGGTGCAAATAAATGAATAAATTTTTCGATAACTTTTATAATTATAAAGGGTTTGGTCCAGCTATTAATTCAAGGCTACCAGATCAAGAAACACTTGATTTTTATAAAAATAGACTGCCAGAACGTTTAATAGAATACTGGAAAGAATATGGCTTCTGTGGGTGGGGAGATGGCATTTTTTGGCTAGTTAACCCTAGTGAGTACCATGACATTCTGCAAACGTGGTTGCAAGGAACTGAATTTGCTAAACGAGAAGAACAAGGTATCGATAGTTATTATGTTATTGGGCGAAGTGCGTTTGGGGATTTAATTGTTTGGGGTAACACATCTGGTCAGAGCATTGATATTAATTCAAATTTTGGAATGATTTTCCCAACCGATTACTCAGAGAAATTAAAAGAGCGAGGGGAGGAAAGAACAGTTGATTTATTTTTTGCTACCATGAGTAAGAATTCTTTAAATGAAAAAGACGTCGATGAGGAGCTATTGTTTGAAAGAGCCTGTAAAAAACTAGGTCCCTTAGAATTTGATGAAATGTATGCGTTTGTACCTGCATTGGCCTTAGGTGGCACAAACAAACTAGAAAATCTAAAAAAGGTAAAGCTTATTGAGCATTTAAACTTTTTAGCTGACTTAGGTGAAAAGCGGGTAATGGCTGATATTGTTGCTATGTCAAATGAGTTACATAAAAAGTAGATACGATTTTAGTAAGCTGCTAACTAAAAATATAAGTGAGCAATTACACCTAGACTGTCATTGACTAAGAGATTTTACATGACAAATTTATTTGAAGCTTCTATACAAAAACATGAAACAAATAGCTTTTTTCGTGGAGAAAAAAACTATTTTGTTAGGACCCCCGATTTTGGCCAGCATAATCATGGTCCAAACCTTGGCGGGCATGTTGAATCTTTTTTAAGATCGGGTAATGGCAACGCTGAAGTTTTCGATAAAGCTTTTCTAAAGTTTTTGGAGTCTTTAAAGGTAACTAAAGAAGATTTGACACATTGTATGGCCAATCTTTCAGCGTTTTTTGCTTTAAAAAATAGAGATAGATTGGAAGGTTCAACGCTCTTTAGAAGCCCGGATAGCAATGAATCAAAATTAGTTAAAAGCTATTTAACACATATATCGAACACTGATATATATCTTACTGAAAAAGATAGGTTATATATACATGCAAATTTTATCTCTAAAAATGGTAACGATATTTTATTAAATACATTGAAAGAAATAGACAGGGGATAGGTTGAGCTTTCCATCTTTCACTAACTTATATTTAAATATTAAACGAGCTATATAAAAACTCTAAAAAGGATTTTATTGATGTCATCAATAAGAATAACTCAATCTGTTGGATTGGGCGGCGCTAACAGTTTAAACGATGTAAAAACGGTACAAACCGCGTTGAATAAATTACTGAAACTTATTTCACCTATTCAAACTTTAATTGTCGATGGTCGCTTAAACCCTCGCCCATAAAACTCAAAAACTATTGCTGCTATTAAGTTGTTCCAAAGCAAAGTCTTAAACATGGCGCGGCCTGATGGAAAAATTAATGCTAACGATGCTACTTTTCGCAAAATTAATGAGAAGCTTGCCTTATATAGCTCTCAAAAGCAGGAATGAAAGATCCTCAACTTTTTTTGAACAATGTAATAAAACCAACGTTGTTAAAAATTGGTTTGTCATCAAAAAAAACAGAAATCTTATTGTTGGGTACAGCGATTCAAGAAAGTCGATTGAAGTATCGTCAACAACTAGGCGGTGGACCTGCTTTGAGTTATTTTCAGATAGAGCCTGCTACTCATGATGATATCTGGGATAATTACCTAAGCTACAGAGGAGAGTTAGCATTAAAAGTTAAAAGCTTAATGACTACTGAAGATAAGTTAAAAAAGCTAAAAGAGAATGATGCTTATGCATGCGCCATTGCTAGAATCCACTATTTAAGAGCACGAGCCGCCTTGCCAGAAGCTAATGATACTAATGCGCAGGCTCAGTATTGAAAAACTTATCACAATACGCCACTTGTAAAGGGTACTGTGCAAGAGTTTATCCATAATTGGCAAACATATGGAGTAAGTATATGAATGTTTTTAAGGTCTTAATTTGCACTCTACTATTAACGATAAGTCATACCGCTTTCGCGTCAGAATGTTTAAATATAAAAGTAACTAAGCCTATAAAAGTTGATGACAAAACAGGGTTATTGCAGTCATTAAAGTTGGAACAAGTTAAATTACTCCACAAAGATAAGTCAGGTATTTGCTTGCCTACAAGGGATACTTACATCTTATCTTTTAGTGAAGGCATCCCTTTTATTGCCACTCGATTAAAAGGTCACACGCCAGAAATAACATTGCTCGAAAAAGGCAAAAATTATTATGCATTAATAAAGTATTATGCAGGTAATAAATTGCAAGTATTAAAGGGATATCAAATCATCAACTCAGAGCTATACGCACTCCCTAATTTCACTTTAAGTAGTAATGTAAGCAATATGAGTATTGATGAAGGGGTTATTAGCGTAAAAAGCACTAAGTTAGTTGAAGAGCACTCAATTGATTCAGTCACGCGTTATAACTTTGATTTATTAGGTGTATCAGTTAAACATTAAGTACTGTATTTACTAAACAACTATAATATTAAAGTACAGAAGGTATTTAAAAAGCATGATAAAAAGTAACCTATATAAGCTTCTTCAGATTAACCTGTTGTTTTTTATTGCACCATGTAATGCAGCTCAAGGCGTTTCGCAAGTTATATTTAAATGTAATGCTAGTCAGCCCATACCTATGGAGTTAACTGTAAGTAAAGTAGGTAGTAAATTTTACTTAGATAAATTTAATACAAATGAAGCTTTATTTATCAATTTTGTTGAGCTAAAAAATGTAGAAAAGTCGAGCTATCGTCGCTTTTTAGTTAACGAACACAGTTTGATTTTTAAAATAAAGGGAAGTGAAATTACATTGAGTGATTACAGTAGTGAGGAATTCGATACAGTAACAAATGAAAAAATAGTTACGCTACAAAATAATGACACAATAAAACACTGGTTCTGTAACAGTATGGCTATTAGTAAATTAGCTTCAATTGATGATTTTTAGCCAACTAAAAGCGCTGATTGCGTACACTTTTTTAATAAGTTTGAGCTTTAGTACTAAAGCTCAGCATATTCATTTATTAAAGCTTGATGGCTTTAAAGAAGCGGTTAAAAGTACTGATTATTAAGCTTAAGTAACTATTGTTAAAGTAGATGCTTTACAAATGGTTAATGAATCCCAAAAGTATGTATTTACTGCTGATGTAATTGCTACTTATAAAGGGGAGTCTTATAAACAAATCACATTTGAAATGTTAGTTGAGAAAGCTGAAGATGTGGCATTTAACTCGACGCCTATTTACTTAGCACTTTGTAAGAGTTCAAGTGGGACTTACTATTGGCCTGGTACGGGCTCATATTTTAAATCTAGCCCTGCAATCGATACCTGGATAAATAACAATAGAGGAACAATTCAAATAGCTGGCACTTTTTTAGATTGGTGTAACTAGAATGGCTGTGTGAATGGCATTATTTAAGAGGTGAATAAATGTCTCAAAACGATATGAAGGTTTTATTGTTACCTCCATGGAAACTTTTAATTAGGTTTCTATTAGTAACGACTCTTTTACTTTTAGGGACGGCTTACTCTGGGATGACCTTATTAACTCAATACCTTAATACCAGCCCTGAATGGCTGTTAGGTATTTTATTTTCAGTTGGGGTAGTATTTTGCCTCTTAAACTTCAAAGCAAGTCGCGGCTCTTTTATTTGTACAAATATACTAAAATACTATGCGCTTTTTTTAGCGTTTATATGTTTGCCATCTTTTTTTGTTTTAGATGGGCATGGCTACCATATAGCTTCGGCTACTAATATAGCTTTAATGTTAGTTTCTTTTTACTTAATTAAAGGGAAAAATTATCAAGAACTTATTCAATATCAATATGATTTTTTTAAAGGTATAAAAACCTATCGTGCAGCTATTGATAAAGAAATTGCTAAAACAACACCTAGAAATAAAGTATAAAATACCTTTAAATTAAAGTTTAAGATATTTATAAGTAACAAATATAGCGCTTTATACTGGTTGTTATACAAAAAAATTAAAGCTTACCTTTTTTAAATAATAACCACTTCATTCTTTTTTATTGTCTATCAATAATTAACGGAGGTTTTATCCCTGTTCCCTCCATGATCTTTTAGTTAAGGTGTGAAAGGTTGATAAGTATGTTTGAATTTAACTTTAAAATAGTTAATGTATCTTTATTTTTCTTTAGTTAAAACTTACTTAATGACTTGTTAGCTGAAATTAAAACAGAATAAAAATTAAGAATTTATGAGTTTATTTAGAGGTGATATATGTCGATAGAGAAAGTTAAGTTAGCTATTAAGATGATGGAAAACACAGGGGAGGAGATTTTATTCACAGGCGGTGTTTCTGATAAATATATAATTGATGCTGAAAGCCGTTTAGGTTTAGAATTTCCGTTCGATTATAAATATTTTTTAAGAATGTATGGGGCATTATCTTTTGAAGGTGAATGCTTTTATGGCTTAACTAAGTTTGGGCTAGATGCGGCTGGAGTACCTTGCGTTATTTTTGCGACGGAATCAGCTCGAAAGCTAAAAAATATTTCAAAAAAAATGATATATATTAAAGCGTCTGGTTACGGCCCTTTGTTTAGTTTAAATGTATCAGAAGTCGAAAAGTATTCACCCGTTGTTGAAACCAGCTTATCATACAAAAGGGACCATGAAGTTAAAGTTTTGGCAAATAGCTTTGGAGATTTTTTCTACGATGAAATAAAAGCCGCAATTGAAGATTTATAATAAGAGATGTTTAACTATTTTTACTAATTTAAAGTTAAAGCCATCACTCTAAAACTTTCCGGGTGATTAATTCTTCTAATCGCGAGCCTCGCGGACTTATAAAATAGGAATTGTATAGTCATCACAATAGCCTCAGGCACAATTGACGATGTAACCGCAGTGAGTAAATATATCCCTGATTAACCACTATTGATAATCAAACAGTACAAAAACGCTTAAATAATAAAAAAGCACTTATATTAGTGGCCTACCTTGAAGATACATTAGTCGGTTTTAAAATTGGCTATGAGCAATCAACTACACAATTTTATAGCTGGCTTGGTGGCGTACATTTAAAATACCGTAGGCTTGGTATAGCTAAAAAGCTACTTATACAGCAGGAACAATGGGCCGCTGAGCAAGGCTACACGCATATACATGTAAAATCGATGAACCGGTTTCCTCAAATGCTCACTATGTTAATCACAAACGGCTATCACATAGGTGGCTATGTCGATAAACAAAGTACGGTGCTAAGTAAAATTAAGTTTGTAAAACAATTAGCAAAATAAAATAGGGCGCTTTATTCATCGTTATTTAACTATGTGCCATGTAGGGTTTAATTAACTATTGCAGGAACTGCTTACAGTAAGTAAATAACGCATATAAAGGAGTGACTATGTTTTTTGATGATATGCAGGGCTTAATACGCGTACTTATTATTGGCGTGCTGGGTTATGTAGCGCTAGTGTTTTGGCTGCGTATATCGGGTAAGCGTACGCTTTCTAAATGGAACGTGTTTGATTTTATTGTCACTATTGCGCTGGGATCTATTTTAGCCTCGGTGATCATTACAAAAAGCGTTGCGCTGCTAGAGGGCATGCTCGCGTTTGTTGTATTAATAGGGCTGCAATATTTTATTACATGGCTAAGTGTGCGCTCATCTAAATTTGCTTCGCTTATAAAAGCAGAGCCTACGCTATTGCTGAGTAATGGTGAATATTGTACGGCGGCACTTAAATCGCAGCGGGTAACTAAATCAGAAATTCGCGCTGCCATTCGTGGCGCGGGTATATTAGCCATAGAAGATGTAGCCGCTGTAGTGCTAGAAACCGACGGCAGTTTTAGCGTACTAAAACAAAATAACAGTGGTTTAAAAACGGCGCTGAGTGATGTAAGCGAGCAATAAAGTAAGGCGCTAGTACTTATATTAATTAAGGCAGGTTTAATACCTGCCTTAAATTGTATTAAAGCCTAATTTATTTAGCGTGCTGCTCTAACAAACTAAAGGTAGGTAAACGCCACTTAAAGCGAATTGATGCCATACGTATTAAGTAGCCTGCAACAAGGCTTACAATAATGCTGATGTTGTCATCAATATTGTAATGGTGCAGTGCCAAGAATAAGCAGGCAACAAGTAACGATACACTCGCGTATAGCTCGTTATGTAGTACTAAAGGTGCTTGTCGACATATTAAATCGCGCAGTAAGCCACCAAATACACCGGTTACAACTGCAGCCACAACACAAATACCATAGTGCAGGCCCATATTTAGCCCCACTTGGCAGCCAATAATGCTAAACGCCGCAAGCCCTAGCGCATCTAAGCGCATAAAAATGCCTTTAAATTTAACCACCCACTTAGCAAGCCACGTAGTCACAATGCCAGCTATACAAGTAATTAAAAGGTACTCAGGGTGCTGAACCCAGGTAAGTGGGTAATTGCCAAGTAAAATATCTCGCACACTGCCACCACCAATTGCTGTTGCACTGGCAACCAGTACAACGCCAAACCAATCCATTTTCATTCGCCCAGCGCTAAGTGCGCCGGTCATGGCTTCTGCAGTAATACCAATAATATAAACAACGGTTAATAGCATGAGATAATCACTTGAAAATTGCACGTAAAAATAAGGTGTGGATTGTATAGATAAATTAAGTAAATAACGAATGAAAAATCACACTAAAAACGCTTAATTCAGATAGAAATAACTAATAACAAAACCGAGTGTAAACAAGCTGTTAAGCTAATCGCTTCGCAAAAGTTAGCAGTCCTAGAATAAAGGACAAATGGCCGTAATTTATAAAATAAAACAGGCTATTTTATTGCTGCATTTTAAACCTCAAAGCTCGGTATTTTCCCTATATGGTTAAGTGTTTTGCCAACTAATTGGTGTGTTTAAATTAACCTAATATGAATATTTGGTTGCGTGGTAGCAATTTAGGAACGTATACTAACGATTCTTAACTTAAATGGAATTTGCGTAATCGCAGCTTAATCAGCACAGGTAAATACATGAACAAAGGACTGTTAAAAGCGTGGAATGACGAAAAGGGCTTTGGTTTTATTAAATCAGACACCTTAGCGCACGACACCTTTATACACATTTCAGCGCTCAAACATATGCGCCGCAAGCCAAAAGTGGGCGACACCATTTATTTTGAAGTCGCTACACAGCCCGATGGTAAATCAAAAGCCGTTAACTGCCGAATTGAAGGTGTAGCTGCGCTTAAAGTTACGCCTAAAAAAACAAACCATCATCGTGTTGCTAAATCTAATTTTACCGACAGCTTTTTAGGCAAAGTCGCCTCAATTGGTTTTATCGCCGTACTTGGCTTTATCGCAGTAAATAAATACAACCATTATCAAAGTAGTGAGCAATTTAATAACCACACACCTGTTATTACTAACGCCGATTTAGCTACGTTTGATGAGCAATACCCACAAATTGTGATTCCAAAAAGCACACAAAATTTTACCTGTGACGGGAGGCAGCACTGTAGCCAAATGACTTCACGTGCAGAGGCGGTGTTTTTTATAAATAACTGCCCCAATACAAAAATGGATGGTGATGGCGATGGTGACCCATGTGAGAACGATACACGATTTTGAAGCTAGGGTATTTATAAGTTTTGTAGATAAAGTTTTAGTGAAGATAGGTTTTACTAATGTGGTCTACAAACACAGTAATTGGCGATTGGTCCCATAACATCATTAAAAGTCGTTTTGGGGTTTAATATTAAAGACCATAAAATAACTTTCGTAGTTAGGTGTTACTAATAGAGTCGTTTAAGCAAAATACCGAACAATGTGATAGGTGCCGTTTTTGGGTGTTATTACAAACTAAATTGGGTTCAATAAGCTGTAAGTTTGCTCTTTGGCTGCAATGAATACTTTAACTAAATAGGATTTTTGAATGGATAGAATTACAAAAAGTTACATGAACGATTTCTGTAATAGTCACGGGGTAGAAGGTGAGGAGTATTTAAAGTACGAGCATTTTATCAACTATATTATTATTGAACAATATAGTTATGAGCGTTTTAGCTTTGAAGATTTAAATATTGGCGATAAGGGAACTGTCGGAATAGATGGTTTTGCTATATTAATTAATGGTATTTTTGTCGATTCAAAAGAGAATTTGCTTGATGTCCTTCAGTCACATAAAGAGCCAGAAGCACAAGTTGTATTTATTCAAACTAAAACCTCACAAAAATTTGATATTAAAGACATCGGAAATTTCGGATGGGCTGTTACTGATTTTATTAGCGAAAATCCAACTATTAAATGGAGTAATGAGGTTCTTGAAAAAATAGATTTATTTGGTACTTTGATAGAAAATTCTAGTCAATTAAAAAGCAAACCCACTTGCCATTTATTTTTTGCAACGACAGCTAAAAAAGTAGATGACCCTCTTCGTGAAAGTAAAAAAAATTCGATTTTAGCAGATATTTCTAATGAAAATGTTTTTCAGGAAAATATTGAATTTGAGTTTTTAGGGGCAAGTGAAGTCCAAAGGAACTATAAAAAGATAGGAAAAAAATACAAAGCAAAGTTTAATTTTCCAAATAAAGTTATTTTGCCCGCAGTTGGAGATAAAATCCCAAAGTCTTATCTTGGTACCATACCTGCTAAAACTTTAGTAGATATTATTTCAGATGGTAATGGGGAAATAATCAGTGAAATTTTTTATGATAATGTCAGAGATTATCAAGGTGGTAATAAAGTAAATACAGAAATTTCCACTACATTGAAATCAGAAAATAAAAGTATGTTTTTTGCCATGAATAACGGAGTAACAATTATTTCGGAAGAAATACATGATAGTCGTGATTCAGTTGAAATAGAAGGTTATCAAATCATAAATGGTTGCCAAACTTCCAATGTCATATTTGAAAACAGAGATGAATTAACTGATGAGGTCTTTGTTCCAATAAGGCTGATTTCAACTTCCGATGAGACTGTAATGTCAAAAATAATTCGTGCAACAAATAGACAGACAGAGGTCAAAGAACAAGATTTAATTGCATTTACGGATTTTCAAAAAAGCTTAGAAGATTATTATCTATCAGTTGAACACCCTCATAAGCTGTATTATGAAAGACGAGCTAAACAATTTAATAAGTCGAATATAGAGAAGAAAAGGATAGTAGACAAAAATATACAAATTAAGGCCTTTACAAGTTTTTTTCATGAAAGGCCTGATATGGCAACTCGATATTTTGGGACGTTATTTAATCAATTTGAAGATCAGTTATTTAAGAAGGACCATTCTTATTCTGCCTATTATATGGTTTCGTATTTATTATTCATTATTGATGAATCAATTCGAAAAGGATATGTAGATAGAAAATATAGAAAAGTTAAGTACTTTATCTTAATGATGATTAAATATGAATTAAGGGAACTCTTATCAATTGAAAGTGAACCTAAAGTCAATGCAAAAAAATTCGATTCTACTTATTGTAATAAAGTTTTATTAAAAGCTTATAAACATGAAGATTTGTACGTAATTATCAATAATATTGCAAGAAAAATAGACACTCTTGATTTTGATATAAATGATAGAGATATTGGAAAGTCTAAAAACTTTAAAGAAAGTTGTTTAGATATATATTCTTTAAACTAATAACAGGGTATAAATAATAAATTAACTAGACACCCATTTAAGTTTTTCACTTTTTAAATTTAGAGTCTAGTTTTTATTTAGTACAGAAAGTAATTAGGGTGTTTTATTGTTTTCTTAAGAAAACAATAAAACTTGGTTTAAACACAAAAATATAATCTTTCAGGTTTGCCCGCTTCTTTTTCCTCACTGCTAAAGCTATGGGGAATCTTGACCTCAGACATCAAAATATTTTTGGTTAAAAGCTTTTAATTTAAGTTATTTATAATCTCTTAAAACTCAGCGGCTCTTATCCTCTTTGTGAATCGGTCTTGAGATAGTTATTTGGTTTTCGATCATGGTGGTTGATTTAGTCGTGTCAAAGTTGAGACATTTTAAGTACATATGATGAAAATTTACTACGAAACAACAATAAGCTTTAATTGCCTTGAATTTTTGCCACATGTGTTTTTTATAGTTATCAGTTTAATTTTTATTGGGAGGCTCAAAAAATTATACGATTTATATATTAAACGTTTTTTTAAGTTTAATTTCTTCATCTTACTTTTTATATTTATTCTTTACAATCTAGCTTCCATAGCTTCTTTATATTCGAAAATACAATACATAGCTAAAGTAAGATCGCATGAGCAGAGAGTTGTAACAGGCGAAATTGAAAAATTAGTAGAAAAAGAAGGAGCAAGTCGAACACAGAGTTTTTCAGTATCAGGAGTGGCTTTTAAGTATAATAACTATCAAACTGCGCCATATTTTTTTGCAAACCGGAAATATAACAATAAGGTTATTTTTAATGGAGGTTATGTTGAAATACATTATATCCAAGATAACGGCAATAATTATATCACCAAGTTATTTATAAGAAATAATTGAGCATTTTCAGTCAAAGAGAGCGTCTAACCATATAAATTTTGATTCAATCTATTAGCCCTCTAAAAGCGAAGCGCCTCTAATCCTCTTTGGGAATTAGTCTTAAAAATAAGATGGCAGTCACTTTAAACGTAAAACATCGGCGAATTAGCACTCTAATACACGCCGATGTTTATATCTTATTTAAATAAGCAAATTACTTGTAAGCTATTAAGCCTTAGTCTGCTTTACGGTTAAGGCTTATTAAACAAATTGCTAAAAGCAATGTTGCAATCATGCCTGATGCGCCAGCAACGCCTGATGGCAGGAATCCATCACGGCCAGCAATAATTAATACTGCATTGGCAAGCATTGCAACTGCGCCTGCTAGGGCTGTAAGGCCGCCAATGGCTTTGCCACCTTTAGCTAAGTAAGACAGGCCAAAAACAACAGCTGCTAAGCCTAGTAGTAATTTAGCTGCGTAGTAAATCATGAATGACAAAGACACCACGCCACCAATTAAAGGTTGTGCGCCTTCTACTGCGCCCGCTACTTTGCCAAATGTTGAAAACAACGTTAGGCCAATGCTTACCTGTACTATGTTAAGTATTGCGCTAAATGTGATAGCCGACCAACCTAGTTGAGCGTTTTTAGCTTGCACCATAGTGGTACTTGCAAAGGCCACAAGCACAGTAAACAGCACGGCTTCTAGTCCCCATGCATACTGTCTTGAAAAGCTAATTTCAGCACTGTAAAGGGCAGTAAAAATAGCTTGGGTTATCGCCAACGCCAACAATAACGATGCTGTAATTAGGGTGGTGCGCTTATGTGTAAATTCCATTATGTACCTCTTATAATTTTATATTTGACGCTTTAAAAGTTGCAGTCGCTTTGCATACATCAAACAGATGAAAGTATTGCTGCTATAAGACAGGTAAAGCGGAGTAATTATTTCACTAAAACCAATAAAAATAATAATTAATATCAAATAGGCCAAAACTTGCGCTTTTAATGAACTTAAATTGGCAAAGCCGCATTGAGTTAAGCTATTAAGCCTTTAAAAATTCAGTGACTCTTATCCTTTTTGTGAATTAACCTTTAAATTAAATATTGGGGTGATTTCGGCTAACTAAGCTGGCTGTTTATTATAAAGCAAATTAAAACAACCACTTAAATAAGCATATATACCCACAAACAATGTTTATGGGTATTTTGTGTGACTAAGCCTATAAATTTTATTTATTAAGATAAAAGCCTAAAATGCGACCAATCACTTAATGCGGTAATAGTTTGCTCTGTAGGCGGGGCTACATAGATTAAACCTGCAATGGCAATTATTGATGCCAAGGTAATTAATTTATTGTCGAAGTCGGCTATTTTTAACGCGGTGCCAAAGGAGCGTTTAATGGTGACATTGCTTAAATCTACACTGTAAATTTCATCGAGTAATAAATGAATTAACCCGCCGATTAAAGTAAACCCTCCTGTTAACCAGGCAAAGGTGGCTGCTTGTGTGGTTGTTTGCTCGTTTAGTTGCCACGTTACTTGCGTTGTTAACAGCGCGCATAGCACTAAAAATAATAACGAGTGGCAGCTGCCTCTATGTACAGTGATCCATTCAAAAATGGGCCTAATAATGTATTTCATAAACCCGTACACCAATAACGGCACTACGATTAGCTCTAAAAATCTAATTTCGATTATTAGCTCGGTGGTTATGTAATGCAGCACCAGTAATACAGCGCTCAGTGCGAATAAGTTAAAAATAGTATTGAGCGAGGTTGAGTTATCTGAGTCTATGTCGGGTAATAAGCCGCCAATTGAGCCTAAAAACCATAACCAAAGTGCGCCGTTTAAATCAATATGGCCTGCAGTTAATAAAGTGGCCGAGCCTAAACCTGTGATGATGACTGCAGTATTAAGATGAGTATTGAAATTTGCCATTGTATCTCTTGATAAAAAAATAGGTTGGCATTTTAGCAATTGAAAAGTTCATTGTTCAATTTACTTTAAAGGTAAGGCGTAAATAACTTAAGTACTTAATATTAAACGCTGCGTTATGAATGATTTTAACCTAAATGGCTATGGATTTTGTAATAGGCAAAACCCGTTGAATAAATCAACATGGGTAACACTATTAAAACCTCTGCATCATTTGTTAATTATTGATATGTTATAGTGTTGCAATATGCATTTGATATAGTATAACATTCATCACATTCTAATTTCCCTTAATAGAGTTTGAATGTGAGTACACCTACAGCTGTTAATCAAACATCACCGAAAGAATCTCCACGTGTGGAACAAACACGTAATGAAGCCCTAAATACAACTCAAGCAGGTAAAAGCGAAGCCATTATTGAAGTGGACTCGTTAAGTTTTAGCATTAAAAACAACGCCATTTTAAAAAACTTAAACTTTAATGTGGGCTCGGGAGAAATTTACGCGTTACTTGGCGGAAACGGGGCGGGTAAATCAACCACGTTAAAAACTTTGCTTGGGTTTAATAAACCCACTCAAGGCTCTGTAAAAGTAGCGGGCAAAGAGGTAACACAGGCACTTGATTTTGTACGCGGTAAAACGGCGTACTTACCTGAGTCGGCAACGTTATATCCGCATTTAACTGCCCGCGAAAACGTGGCGTATTTTTTATCGCTTGCTGATATTAAAAAAACCGATGAGCAAATTAATGCTGCGTTTAACCGTGTAGCGCTACAGCAAGCTGCATGGGAGCGTCCTATGCAAACGTATTCTAAAGGCATGAGGCAAAAAACCGCGATTGCACTGGCTATTTTACGCCAAGCCCCCATATTTTTACTCGATGAGCCTACATCGGGCCTTGACCCTGTTGCTATTGATGAGTTTAACCAGTTAGTGCGTGAGCTTGCATTAACCGGCGCTACTATTTTAATGGTAACGCACGATGTATACGGCGCATGCCAAGTTGCAAACCGAATTGGTTTATTAAGAGCGGGCGAGCTGGTGGGCGAATTTGACGCGCCAGAAAACGGCCGAATTGATACCGAGCAAGTTCATGCCGCGTTTGCACAAAGAGGCGCGTAATGAGCAAAAATAACTTTTCAAAGATGGTGATAGTTGCCAAAGATGAGTGGCGCTATTGGCTTCGCTCAAAACTGGCGATGACCGTTTTAGCCATAGGTTTATTACTTACGCTTTCATCTGTGGTGGTTACTGCCATTACAATGCACGAACTTAGCCACACTCGTAATGAATTACAAAGTAATGCCGAGCAAAGCTTTGCTGAGCAGCCCGATCGCCACCCACACAGAATGGTGCATTACGGGCATTACGCTTTTAGAACACCAACCCCACTGAGCACACTCGACCCAGGTATAGATGCTTACACAGGTAACTCAATATTTTTAGAAGGACACAGGCAAAATAGTGCAATGTTTGCCGAGCAGCGCCAAGGCACAGCTTTAACAAAGCTTGGCAGCTTAACGCCTGCTTTTATTGTGCAAACATTAGCGCCGTTACTGCTTATTTTAATTGGTTACAGCTCTATTAGCCGTGAGCGCGAATCGCAAACGCTGTCGTATTTATTGGCGCAAGGCACCAAGGGCAGCACGCTGATAGCGGGTAAAGGGCTGGCGCTTTTGTGTGTTGTTGGGTTAATTATTGCGCCATTAGCGGTGTCGGCGTTATTTACGCTGGGCGCGGGTGAGAGCCTTTTAGCAGTTGTTAGTTTTATTGTGGGCTATGCATTGTACTTAAGCGTGTGGGTGTTAGTTGTTTTATTAGCATCGAGCGTGTTTAGTAAAAATAGTGGCAGCTTTACAGCGCTTGCGTTTGTGTGGATTTTACTGTGCATTGTTATGCCGCGCGTAGCAAGTACCAGTGCCTCTACGGCTGTGCCATCGGCCGGTAAAATAGAAACCGACTTTGCAGTAAAAGCTGAGCTTAGAAAACTAGGTGATGGCCATAACACCAACGATCCCGCCTTTAAGCAATTTAAACAATCTCTACTTAAAAAATACAACGTAAACAGCATTGATGAGCTGCCAGTAAACTTTAGAGGGTTAGTGGCCAGTGAATCAGAGGCCAAACAAACTAAGGTGTTAAACCAGTTTGCCGAGCAGCGCATGCAAAGTGAGCTTAAACAAACGCAGGTATCGCGTTACTTTGGTTGGGTATCGCCTATGGTGGCTATTCGCTCGCTGTCGATGATTGTAGTGGACACAAGCATAGAAACCCATCATCGCTTTTTACGCGAAACCGAACAGCTGCGCTTTGATTTTGTGCAAGGGCTTAACAAAGTACACATTGAAAAGCTTGATTACCAAGTTGATATGAACCGCAACGCCAATACCGAGGCCACTAAAAAAGCGCGCGTAGGATCAGAGAACTGGCAAATACTGCAAAATTTTACCTTTGATGTAGATAGCGCTGATGTTCGCGCGCAAAGAAGTGTATCTGCTTTTTTACAGTTAATACTGTGGATTGTAGTACTTGTAGCCGGTATTAAATTGGTAGGAAAACGTTTGATATGAGTTATTTAATTACACAACTTACACGAGAATGGGGCTTTTTACTGCGTCAAAAGTACCTTGTGGTATTGCTGTTATGTAGCTTTGTTTTATCGGGCTTTGCAATATATAGCGGGCTTAGCGAAGTAAGCGCGCAGCAGCAAACAATAGAGCGTTTAAAAGAGGCAGATCAAAGCGATCGCGCTAAAGTGCAGCAAAAGCAAGACGATCCGGGCATGTTGGCTTATTACAGTTTTCATTTAACGTATTCTCAGCCATCTAACCTTGCTTTTGCAGCATTAGGGGAACGCGATATATTCCCGTGGAAACACCGTATTAATTTATTGGCCATAGAGGGCCAAATTTACGAAAGCGATGCACAAAATGCCGAATTGGCACAAGCCGGTAAAATTGATTTTGTATTTGTAATTAGCGCCTTAGCACCACTGGTTATTATTTTGCTGTTTCATGACTTATTTGCAAATGAGCGCACCAGCGGCAGGCACGACTTACTGGTTACTACGGCTAAATCGTACTTTGCTTTGTGGGGCGCACGTATAACGGTAAGGTTTTTAGCAGTAATAGTGTGTTTAATGCTGCCATTTTTTATAGGTGCATTTATAGCTGGGGCAAGCGAGTTTGAAATTGCGTATGTATCGCTACTTTGTATTGCATACCTTGCATTTTGGACTGCGCTGAGTGTGTGGTGGGGAAAAAACGCGACTAGTGCGCCGCGCGTGGCCTCTGGCCTAATTGGTTTATGGGTATTATTTGCTTTTATTATTCCTATTTTAGGCGACCTTGCTATAAACAAGTCGGTGCATTCGCCTAAGGGTGGCGACATTATGCTTACTCAGCGTGAGGCGGTAAATGATGCCTGGGATTTACCAAAATCTGCCACTATGCAGCCTTTTATTAAAGAGCACCCAGCACTTGCGCCATACATTGCTATGAGCAGTGAGTTTGAGTGGAAATGGTATTACGCATTTCAGCAAATGGGCGATTTAAAAGCAGCGCCGCTCTCTAAAGCATACCGAGACGCAGCCGCTAAAAAATATGACTTAGCAGGCGTTGTGTCGTGGTTTTCGCCACCGCTGTTATTGCAGCGCAGCTTAACGCGAGCCGCCCAAACCGACTCAGTAGCGGCGTATGCATACGAGCAGCAAATTCGTGATTATCATCAGCAATTACGTGAGTTTTATTACCCTTGGTTATTTTATAAGGGTAACCCGCCTAAATCAGTTCTCAATTACATGCCACGCTTTGAGGCTATAGCAAAGTAATCCTTACTAGGTGCGCTAAACGCCGTTTTTTAGCGCACCTAGTAACAACACCATAATTATAAAATACTTATATTACTAACAAGGTTAACAATGAAAACCAACACAACAGGGCTTAAGCTCACCTATTTAAGTGCGTGCCTAGTAAGCTTATTTAGCAGCCAGGCTTTGGCTGCTGAGCAAAACCAGCAAACACACAGTGCTAACACAAATATTGAAAGGCTGTCTGTGGTTGCTACGCGCCAAGCTTACCAAGGTAACTTTAGCCAACTAGAAACTCCACAATCAGAGCTTAAAATTGATTTAGAAGCCCTTGAAAATGCAGGTGCAGTAAGCCTTGACCAAGCGCTTGATTTATCGGCCTCTGTTGCACGGCAAAATAACTTTGGAGGGCTTTGGAATAGTTTTTCGTTACGTGGCTTTGTAGGCGATGAAAACCTACCGAGTAACTACTTAGTAAATGGCTTTAATGCTGGGCGCGGTTTTGGTGGCTCGCGTGATTTGTCGGGTATTGAGTCGGTTGAGGTTTTAAAAGGCCCACGCGCGGCTTTATTTGGCCGTGGTGAGCCAGGTGGTACAGTAAACTTAGTTACTAAACGCCCAACGTTTGATACGCAAGGTGAAATTAAGCTCTCGGTAGCGAGTTTTGATACTTACCGCGCCGATGCTGATTACACCACAGCGCTTAACGATGACGTTGCAATTAGACTGGTTGGTTTTTACGAAGACGCCGAGAGCTTTAGAGACACCATAGAAACCACTAAACACGGTTTTAGCCCGTCAATAGTGTGGAATATTAACGACAGCAGCCAACTTGTTTACGAGCTTGAATACAGCGAGCAAGAAGTGCCGTTTGATAGAGGCGTATTAGCCATAGATGGCGAACTTGGGCTTATACCACAAAGCCGTTTTTTAGGTGAACCGGGCGATGGCCCAATTGAAGCCGATGTACTAGGGCATCAGTTAGAGTACATTCATGACTTTGATGATAACTGGAGCATTTTATTTGGTGCAAACTACCGTGATACCTCTATGGAAGGCTTTGTAACCGAAACCGGTTTTGGCGGCGTAGTTGATGGCGAAGTAAATCGCTTTAGGCGCTACCGCGATTTTGATGCTCAATACCATGTATTGCGTGCAGAGCTAAGCGGCAGCCTTGAGCTGGGCGGTTTTGAGCACCGTTTAATTATGGGTGTTGACGCTGATAAATTTGAAAACGATCAATTTATTTTACGTGTACGGGGCGATCAATACATTAATGTATTTAACCCTGTATACGGCGCGTATGAATTACCAACGCCTACATCTAATACCGATCGCGTAGAGATTCAAGAGTCACTAGGGGTATTTATTCAAGACCAAATAAGCGTAACCGATAAGTTAGATATTCGTATTGGTGCCCGTTTTGATGATTACGAGCAGCGCTTAAATAACCGTTTAGCAGGCACTAATACTAAACAAACGCAGTCGCGCTTGAGCCCGCAGTTTGGTGTGGTGTATGAAGCCGGTGATTATGTATCTGTATATGCAGCCTATGGCGAAAACTTTCGCCCGCTTTCGGGTGCTGATGCCAATGGCGATGGTTTTGAGCCAAACCAATCTACCTCTGCTGAGCTAGGTGTAAAATTTACCCTTAACGATGGCGCTTTATTTGGTACCGTTGCCGTATTTAAAGTAGATCAAGATAATATGCTAGTAGTAGATGACCCAACAGCGTTTACTTATGCCGCCATTGGTGAAGCACAAAGTAAGGGAATAGAAATAGACCTAACGGGTGAGCTTAGCGATAGTTTAGAAATTTGGGCGTCGTATGCGTATGTAGATGCCCAAATAGAAAACGCATTTTTTGATGCTAACTTTGGCTACACAGTAGAGGCCGGCGAGTCACTTTTAAATGTACCAGAGCATCAACTTAGCTTGCAGCTTGTTAAATCGGGCGAGTTATATGGCAATGCAATTAAATTTGGTGGCGGGCTATTATTTGTAGATGAACGCAATGGCTATTTTGGTACCGACTTTAAACTACCCAGTTATACTACCGCGCGTGTATTTGTAAATTACGATGTAACAGACGCGATTGGTGTTACGGCTGAGGTAAGTAACCTGTTTGATGAAACATATTACACAAACTCGTTTGCCGATGCATGGGTACAACCTGGTACACCACGTAACGTTAAATTTTCTGCCTCTTATAAGTTTTAATTGGTATTTTGCGCTGTAAACGTAAAAAGGTCGCTTAGTTAAAGCGACCTTTTTTATTTGGCGTGTTTGTATTTTTTTAATATTTTAGAGTACTCGCCTGAATTTTTTAACTTTTGCAGCTGAATATTAAAGTTATCACGTAATTTTTTTGATTTAAATAAATAGCCACTAGGGCTTTTACCAAACAGCGCAAAGTGATCTACAGGTTGTGTGCTATCAATACCTTTAAGGGTTGAGCGATAGTAATCAAAACTTTGTTTATCCATTTGAATCACATTAGCCTTATTTGAAAAAAGCATTTTAACTTGAAGAGATTGGTCGTGCACTTCGTAATATTGTGTATTGGCTTTTGCCATTTTTGCATATTCTTCACCTAAATGTATGCCGGCGCTGGGCCACGAGATTAAGCTGTAATGTGTTAAATCTGAAATTTTAGTAAAGTTAAAATGCTTGCTCCTTAGGGCTATCGCAACGTTTTCGTATTCATAGGCTTCATTTGAAATATAACCGCTTAGGAGATTGCCGTTTTCTGTGCTTAAGTTTATGTCGGCTAATATGTCGAGCTTTCCATCTATATACCCTTTAGCGCGGCGAGTATAAGGGTAATAGCGTGGCTCTATTTCATACCCTAAAGGGGTTAACGCGGCTTTAATAATATCGAGGGTTAGCCCGCTGTTGGTATGTGACATTACAAAAGGCGGTAGTGTTTCACCAAAACCAACTACTAATTTTTGTTTAGTAGGCGATGCACAGGCAAAAGAGGATACAAGCAGGGTAGTTATTGTCGTTATTATTAAAAAGTTTAACTTCATTAGGCTGTTTAAATTAACTTGGCATACTAAAAAGATAGTAACTAAGTGGTTATGCAACAAGTTAATAGCCCATTAAAGTATTATTAAATGTCTTTAATGGGCAAGTTCTTGGCACAAAAAGCTAAAATCGGCACCGTTTAAAAAGGTGCGTAGCCGTCTGGCGTTGTTTTTGGCGTGGTCCAACGCTCTTTTGCATCAATATCTGTACGTTTTGAACCCGGCGCTGGTATACGGCCATTATCGCCAAAAAGCCATAACACTAGGTTTGTTCTGTCGCCACTGGTTATAGGTTTTGCCGCGTGTGGTACATTGCCTTTGTGGATCATGGCGGTGCCTGGTTTAAAGCTAAGTTGTACAACTTTTGCGTTTACTTGGTCGTAAAAATCAAGCTCTGATCCGCTAAATTCTTCCCCAGGTAAGTTTAAATTAATATTTAATGTTACTGATGATGCATCGGTATGCGGACGAATAGACGCATCTGTACCTGGGTCGTAATAAATAGAAAAACCAAACGTTTGCGTATCGTAACCTATGATCTCAGGAAACAGTAAACGTGAAATAGGGCGCATGTATGTATTTAATACTTGGTTATAAAATGCCTGAAAACTAGGAGCAGCTAAATAGCCCTCTGAGCGTTTGTCGAGCATGGCGCCGCGGCGGTTTAATACAATACCATACGGTGGACGCATAGGAATGTTAGCATTCCATACTTTTTCTAGGTAACCACGTAAAACTGCTAGGCGCTCAGGATCAAAAAACTGAAACTGATACACATCAGTCGCTACTTCTTCCAGTAGTGATTTTACTAAATGCTCTTTTGATGGATCTTGCCATGCTGCATTAACGGCTTCACGTAAGTTTTTATCTAGTAATGAATCGTCAAGGGTAAAGGTGGTTGTATCTACTTCGGTTTCTTCCCACTCTTTCCAGGCTTGTGTAAGTAGTTGGTCGTTGTTGTACCAAAAATGCTGTACAGAGTGCTCACGATTTAACATGGCCTCTCTTGAAGGTAACGCTAGAGCACGAGCAAGTTGTAATTGGGTGGCAGACATAATGTGTAACTCCAGTTGTTGAATTAGGTTTTATCAATCTAGGAGTGCAATTTATTATATTTATAAAGTTAGATAAATAAGCTGTTTTAGGAAACAGTATCAAAATAATGTTTATAATTAGGGGCGGAATGAATAGAATTAGCAGATAGCTGTTACTTAAACGCTAAAACTTTTAAAAGGATTTTGTATGTTACCAAAATGTCTGAATTGCCAAAAGAATATATCATTAGCTTGGTTTGTTGTTGCTCGTATGTCTACAAAGTATAGGTGTGCTGAATGCGGGGCGCTCCATGAGTTTACCCAAAGGCATAAGCTGATTGGTATTATTGCTATAATTCCTCTGATAATTTTAGTGAATATTTTAGAAACTATTATTCCATCTTCAGTATTAAGGTTTGTATTTCTTTTAGCACTCGCAGTTACTGTAATGGTTTTTATACCTAAACAATATAAACTTTCAGAGCATGATAATTTGAAAGAATAGGTTAGATGGGTTTGTGTAAACCCATCAAGCGTTTAACTATAGATTTTTAATGTGTGACTCTATCGCCCCAAATTTCTTCTAGGCGGTTATCGCGTCCGCAGCGCCAGCGGTAGGTATTGTAGCGTATGGGGTTATTTTTATAATAATCCTGATGGTAGCTTTCTTTACCTTTAATTGGGTAAAAAGTGCTGGCATTAAGTATTGGCGTGACTACTGTTTGATTTGGGAACTCTGCTATCACGGCCTGTTTGGTTTGCTCTGCTATTTTGCGCTCTTGATCGTTAGCTACAAATATGGCGCTTAAATAACTTGGGCCTTTATCGCAAAATTGGCCTTTGGCATCAAAGGGATCAATATTTACCCAAAAATGATCAAGTATGCCTTTGTAGCTTACTACATCAGGGTCGTAAGTAATTTGTACTGCTTCATAATGGCCTTGATGGTTACCATTGTAGGTCGGGTTTTTAATTTTACCGCCTGTAAAACCCGATATAACATCTTTTACGCCTTTGAGCTTTTCAAAGTCGCTTTCCATACACCAAAAACATCCACCGGCTAAAACTGCTTTTTCGGTTTTGGCTGCATGTGAAAAGGTGCTAAACAACATTGCGGCAGATGTTAATGCAAGCGTAAGTGATTTTTTCATAAAATAATCTACCTCTAGTATGAGTTTAAATACATATTCTTAATAGCTAGACCTTTTAACTGTAAAACCTATTTCATTGTTTTTAGTAGGCTAACGCCAATAGCGGAAAAAGTAATATACGTAATGGTTTGTAATTACGGCCATACGTACATTAGCTAACCTCTGTAGCACAATGTTGTATTATTAGAGTGTGTTTAATAAAGTGAAAGTATTGAGATAAAAGTAACAGGTGTTAAATGAACCAGTTAACCGAAAAATCGATAAGTTGCCCGTATTGCGGCGAAAGCATAGAAGTATTATTAGACGCGGCAGATATTGGCGAGCAATACATAGAAGACTGCCAAGTATGTTGTAAGCCTATTTCGTTTGTTGTTTTTGAAGATGAAGACGAGTTAAAAGTAAATGTATACAGTGAAGACGATACATTTTAATCATTAGTTACTCTTTATATAGGTGGCTGCACAGTGGCAGCCACTACCGTTTATACACGGGTGCTAGCTATTATTTTGCTCTCGGGCTAGTTGGTTTGGTAACAGCTCTTCTACTATTTCGCGTGCGGGGAGTGTATAACGTGTGCCGTCAAACATTACCGAGGTAAACTCGTTTATATTAGTAATGCCTGTTAGGGTCCAGCCCTCACCACGTTTAGGGCAGTATACGGTTGTGGTAGGTTGAATTACTTTAAAATCGTCGCTCATTATTGCTCTCAATATTGGCTATAAAGATAATGCTTGTGAATACGCTATGGTAAGTTAATAATGCTTAACCATAAAGCGCTATTTTAACTCCTGTATAAAATGTTTAAAACAACTCAGCTTGAACGCGTTACATTGCGTTTAATTACTCATAAGCATGCCCCGCAGTTATTTTCTATTTTGAATCACCCGCAAGTGAGCGAATTTAACGACTATAAAACCCCATTAAGTAAATGCCAAATTAAGCAATTAATACAAGACGATATTACCGCCTATTACGAAGGCGAAGTGATAAGAGTGGCTATTGAACATAATATAAATGGCAAACTTATGGGAACCTGCGGGCTTTATAATTTATCGCCTTGTAAAAGTAGGGCGTTTATTGGGTTTGAGCTTGATCCTATGTATTGGGATAAGGGCATTATGTTTGAGGTAATAACCGGCTTTGTTAAAACGCTTAAAGAGGTTATACCGCTTAATTACTTAGCGGCGCAGGTAAGTGCACATAATGCGCGTTCGCATAACTTATTAGTTAAATTAGGCTTTAGCTTGGGTGAGCATTCTATTTGGTATAAACACGTTTAGTACTGCATTAGTCATGTATTAGTGCTGCATTTACATTATACACGTTAGTAAATTTCATCATAAGAGGAACAAATGCAATATAAAAAATAGCCAATTTGGCTTATAGTTAAGCGTAAGCAAATGAATTTGTTACCCGAGTTTTTAAAACGTGTTCGCTTAACAAGGATTTTATATGCTAGAAAAACTATCTCAAGATGCCCTCGTTATTTGGGCTACTATTGACCCAATAGGGACTATGGCGCTTTTTGCTGCGCTCACTTCTCATTTAAGTGATCAACAACGTCGTAAAACTGCGTTTAAAACTGTGCTATATGCAGGCGCTGTATTACTTGGCTCTATTTTAATAGGGCAGCTTATTTTAAATGCGATGGGTATACGGCTGGTATCGTTTCAGTTAGGGGGCGGGATAATTTTATTTTTGTTTGGCTTACAAATGATATTTGGCAATGATTCAAATAAAGCAAAACAAGACCCAGGGCACGATATCGCGGTGTTTCCGCTTGCTATACCTGCTACTGCCACACCAGGGGCTATTTTAGCCGTTATATTACTTACCGATAATCACATTCACCCAATTACAACCCAAATAGGCACAGCGTTAATTACACTGGCAGTGTTGGGTGTAACCTTAATTTTGTTGTTGCTGTCGAGCAAAATTATAAAGCTAATTGGTATTGGCGGGGCGTCTATTTTAACCCGTGTGATGGGGATGATACTGGCCGCTTTTTCTGTAGAGCTGATAATGACTGCACTTGAAGTTAAGCAGTGGGTAACACTAGGGCCCTGATCAACCTTAAGGTTTGTTATAAAAAAGGCATGCACTGTATTTATATACAGTTCATGCCTTTTTGCTTATAATCGCTTTAATTAATACTTGTTTGCTAAGGCTAAAAAACTGACTTTACAATGCAATTAACTAAAGCAACAACCATTGCTGGTGGCTTTATAGTAAAAGAACACATCATACTAAATTGTTATTAAGTGCTTAACTTAGCTAAAGAGTAAGGAGAATAAAAGTAGCCAATAAATAGGGGGTAATTGGCTACTTAATTTAATAATTTTACCGGTTATTGATTGCTGCTTAGTGCGCTTTAGGTTTTACAAGAAGGGCGATAGCTACAACGGCGCTTAAAATACTGCATATTATAAATACGTTATGTTCACCCCCAGGTATGTACTCCATAAAAGAGGTAAAAAACTGACCGGAGAACACCGCCATAGTAAAATACGATAAGTTACGTCCGCGAACATTTTCAGGGCTTAGCTCTACGGTCATGTGGTTTAAAAGAGGAATGCTAAAACCAAAGCCAATACCAATTAATAGCGCGCCTAATACTAATATCAATGTACTTGATTGTATAAAGCAAAGGTATGATAAACCAAAGGCAAAAAATGCGATTGCTAATACATTTTTCTCACTAAGGCGTTTAGTTGCTTTAGGCATAAATCCCGCTGTAAATACCGCAATTAACGATATAAAAGCCAATAGTTGGCCTATTTCAGACTCGTTAAAATTTAGTGCGTGCAAGGTAATAGGTAAAAGCACGGTTGAGGTAAAAAATATGGTCATAGCTAGGGTTGATACTATATACACCCCTTTAAGCGTTAATGCGTTTGAATGGCTCTTTTTTATTTGTTGAGTTTGCTCTGTGTTTTGGGCGTTCAATTGCTGCTTACGGGGGACAAACATGAGCAACATAGCTAAAAATACCCAAGCAATTAAATATAAAGCAAGGGGTAATCCCCAATACATTGACGCTAAAACACCGCCTAAAAATAAAAATATAACGCCACCTAGCTCTATCGCCATACCTTGTTTGGCAATCATATTCAGTCGGGCTTCGCCGCTGTACCACGTTGAAATTAATACGGTGCAACTTGCCATCACTATTGCTGTAATACCACCTAATGCAAAACGATTAATAAATACTAAGGTTGGGCCATGTAAAAAGTAAGCACATGCACCCACTAATCCGTATAAAAATAAACCTATTATAAGTAAAGGATATGCGCCGTACTTGTCTATTAATCTTCCGGCTAGTGGGGCAAACACCACCGCACCTAAAGAAGGTAAAGTAATTAATAATACGCTGTTGCTTTGTATGCCTAGGCCATCAGCAATGGTAACTAAACCCGGCGCTAATAGGGTGCCAACCATTATGGTTAAGCTGGCAATGCATAGTAGAGTAAAATTACCGGCGGTTTTGAGTGAACTCATTTTCTCTCCATTAATTTTCGGGTGAATTTGTAAGCATGTTTACAGGCATTATTAATACGCAGCGCACACAGCTTTTATAAAGTGTTATAACAAATAATAGCGATTGTTAACGCATTCAAACATTTAAATTTTTTCATCATTTAACGTTTAAAATAAAAAAGCCCAGCATATAGCTGGGCTTTGTGTGTTGTTATGGTGGGAAATTAAAACTTGTATCTAAAACCAAATGCAATCCCGTCGTCTTCTGACGCTTCCATTTGTGATTGCTGGTCTTTGTCATCACTTTCAAAGTCGCTAAAATCTTTACGGGCTTCAGCGTAGGCAATGGTGTTTTCGTCAATTAAGTAATGAACACCAATCACAGCAAATTGACGTTTGAATACATCATTAGGATCGGTATTAAAGTTAGGTTGAATAACGTAATCGTCACCGGCATCTAAAATGTTATAAGCCACAAAAGGGCGCACATCGTTATCAAAACGGTACGACATAAAGGTTTCTACACCAATAGAGTCTTTAATTAAGCGCCCTAGATTATCGGTATCGTGGTTTTCGCTTTTATTTATGTTAGCGGCAACGTATAAACCTGGTTTTTCAATGCTGCCCCACATTACACCCGCACCAAAAATTATGTCTTCAACAGTTTGTGTTGTGCCATCGCCATACGTTACATCAAATTCACCACGGTTTACGCCTGCTGTTAACGTTAGCATGTCGGTTGCGTTATAAGTTACAGACCCACCAAAGGTGTAGTTAAACTCTACTTCTTGAGCTGCGCTGTCGCCATCATTCCACAGGGCTTCACACGCTTCTTCAGAAATGTCATCAACATCACAGGTATAAAATTCGCTGTTTTTAAGTTGCGCTTGAACTGCAAAGCTAAAGTCGTTGTAGCTATTACGGTATTGAATTAGTTTATCACCACGGCCAGTACCATTTACTGCACCGTCGTCTTTATTGTATGTGTAAACACCCGCAGCATTACCATCCCATACAAAGCTGTTATTGGTGCCATAAACTACGTCGTACCACGCACCCCATTGTTTACCAATGGTAATTTGCCCGTACTTTTCGTGCGAAAGGCCAGCATAACCTAAACGGTTATATAAAAACTCATCTTGAATAGATTCAAAGCGGTTATTGTAAATAATATCGCTACTACCAACAGGGTTTACACCCCATTCAACTAGCGCTAGTGCCGACCAGTCTTTTTTAAGTTGGCGAGTAAAGCCAAAGTTTATACGCGATGTACCATTTACCACTTCGGTTTGGTTTTGCGTATTAATAACGCGCACATCAAGGTAACCACCTACTTTAATAGTGTTCTTTTCATCCTTATAGAGCTCTACTGCTGAAGCAGCTGGCGCAACTACTATGCTTGTTCCTAATAGTAGGGTTACAAAGTTTTTAATCATTTGTGATGCCTTGTGTGTATTAACTTTAAAAAGTGACATTAAATTTATAAGGCATGAAGACTAGCAAAGCCCTAATGGGCTCAAAAGTGAAAAATAATCAATGAAATTAGCGCCAAAAATGAATAAATATTCACTGGAGGTTAATGGTGTTTTTTATCTGTTAAGGGATATGTTTTTTTTGATTAAAAACTACGTAAATAGTGCTGAAAATAGCGCAAGTAAGTGGGTATTAAATTGAGTTTTTTCATGTTGGATAAAAATAAAACGCTAGTGCAAAAACTCTAAAAAGCATTTTATATCATAAATATATACCCAGTTATCTGTTTTTTAAAATGCTTTGCGATAAACAATCGACTTATTAAGTTAAACGGGTTTATTAATTAAAATTTAAACCCTGATATGGCGCACAAATCGCGCTATTATTTTTAGCTAAGCGCATTTTTTTAGTTGAATAAGCATTCACTGGCTTAATTACGTTTTTAGGCACTATTTGTTAGGCATTAATTTACGCCTTTAATGAGTGGAATAGGGCATAGTTCATACGCTTTCAACCTTAAACTTTCATAGAAAAAAAGCTGTATTTAGTTTAAACTGCGCGCAATTTAAATACATCATGTCCCCTTGGAGGGTAGCGCTATTATTAGTACAGCTAACATCACCATGCAATTTGGTGCTAAACCGTTATTTGAAAACATATCTGCAAAGTTTGGCGAAGGAAACCGTTACGGTTTAATTGGTGCAAACGGCTGTGGTAAATCTACATTTATGAAAATCCTAAGTGGCGAACTAGAGCCCTCTGCAGGTAACGTAAGTACAGATCCAAATGAACGTGTGGCTAAACTAAACCAAGACCAGTTTGCTTACGAAGAATACTCTGTAATTGATACTGTGATCATGGGCCATAAAGAATTATGGGATATTAAACAAGAGCGCGATCGCATTTACTCATTACCAGAGATGAGTGAAGAAGACGGCATGAAAGTAGCCGATTTAGAAACTGAGTTTGCCGAAATGGACGGCTATTCAGCTGAGTCTAAAGCCGGTGAGCTTTTATTAGGGGTAGGTATTTCAACAGAGCAGCATTACGGCCCAATGTCTGAAATAGCACCCGGTTTTAAACTACGTGTGTTACTTGCCCAAGTGCTGTTTTCTGACCCTGATATTATGCTACTTGATGAGCCAACCAATAACTTGGACATTTACACCATTAAATGGTTAGAAGATGTGCTTAATCAACGCGACTGCACCATGATCATCATCTCGCATGACCGTCACTTTTTAAACTCAGTATGTACCCACATGGCTGATATTGATTACGGCGAGCTTCGTATTTACCCAGGTAACTACGATGAGTACATGTTTGCAGCAACACAAGCACGTGAGCGCCTATTAAGTGAAAACGCGAAAAAGAAAAGTCAAATTGCCGAACTACAACAGTTTGTATCGCGCTTTTCTGCAAACGCGTCAAAGGCTAAACAAGCAACGTCACGCGCAAAACGTATTGATAAAATTCAACTAGAAGAAGTAAAAGCCTCTTCTCGCCAATCGCCGTTTATTCGCTTTGAGCAAGAAAAGCAGCTATTTCGTAATGCATTAGAAATGACCAACCTAAGCCAAGGTTTTGAAGACAATACGTTGTTTTCAAATTTAGAAGGTTTAGTAGAAGTAGGCGAGCGCATTGCTATTATCGGTGAAAACGGTGTAGGTAAAACAACATTACTTAATACGCTTGCTGGGCGTTTAGCACCTAAGTCGGGCGAGTTTAAGTGGTCTGAAAATGCCAATATTGGTTACTACGCGCAAGATCATGCTGACGAGTTTGAAAAAGACATGAACTTGTTTGAGTGGATGGAGCAATGGCAACAAGAAGGCGACGACGAGCAAGTGGTTCGTGGCTTTTTAGGACGCATGTTGTTTTCGCAAAACGATATTAAAAAGTCTGTAAAGGTTATTTCAGGTGGTGAACAAGGCCGTATGTTATTTGGTAAAATTATGATGCATAAACCAAATATATTGTTAATGGATGAGCCAACAAACCACATGGATATGGAGTCTATCGAGGCGTTAAACCTTGCATTAGAAGCGTACGAAGGCACATTATTGTTTGTATCGCACGATCGCCAGTTTGTATCATCGGTTGCTACCCGCATTTGGGAGATAAAAGACGGCCAGGTGATTGACTTTAGAGGCAACTACAGCGAATACCTAGCAAGCAAAGAAGTATAAGCACTTTGTAACTGCAACCCTTTAAAAGCCATGTTTAAACGTGGCTTTTTTTGTTTTTGTGAGTCGCAATTAAACTTGGTTTGGGTATAATACCCGCCTAAAACCGGACATAAGTCCGCTATTTTTAAAATACATTACTGAGGAGTATTTATGACTGTTGGCATTATTATGGGTTCTAAATCAGATTGGCCAACCATGGAACACGCAGCGCTCATGCTCGAAAAATTTGGTATTGAGTACGAAACAAAAGTGGTCTCTGCGCACCGCACTCCTCAACTTCTTGCAGATTATGCAAATTCAGCCGCAGATCGAGGCATAAAAGTGATTATTGCTGGCGCCGGTGGTGCTGCGCATTTACCGGGTATGGCAGCGGCATTTACATCGCTTCCTGTGCTTGGTGTTCCGGTTAAATCTAAAGCTTTAAACGGTGTAGATTCATTGTTATCTATTTGCCAAATGCCAAAAGGCGTAGCCGTGGGTACACTGGCTATTGGTGAGCCAGGCGCTGCTAACGCTGGTTTACTTGCTGCACAAATTTTAGGGTGCCAAAACCCAGAAATTTTTGCAAAAATTGAAGCATTTCGTAAAGAGCAAACCGAGACTATTTTAGCTAACCCTAATCCTGCAGAGTAAAAATGAAAATTTTAATTTTAGGTGCCGGCCAACTTGCACGAATGATGAGCCTAGCAGGCGCCCCCCTTAATTTAAATGTGGTTGCGTACGATGTAGGCAGCCAAAAAATTATGCATCCGCTAACCGGTGAAATTTACACAACCACACTTGAGCAGGCAATTAGTGACGCTGATGCGATTACCGCAGAGTTTGAGCATATCCCCGATGATGTACTTACACTGTGCTGCAACAGTAATAAATTTTACCCAGGTAAAGCTGCTATTAAAACCGGTGGCGACCGCGCATTAGAAAAAGCGCTACTAGATAAAACAAACGTAGCGTGTGCGCCGTATCAACTGATAACAGAAAAAGCCCATTTAGAGTTAGCGGTTAAAACCCTAGGCAAACCGCTGGTTATTAAAACGTGCCAAGCAGGGTACGATGGTAAAGGGCAGTGGCGTTTAAAATCAGATGACCAAATAGAGCAAATTTGGTCAGAAATGGCTGATTTTATTGCCTCTGGCACACAAGATGCGCCCCACAGCATTATTGCTGAAAAAATGATCCCGTTTGACCGTGAAGTCTCTATTATTGGTGCACGCGATAAGCAAGGTAATGTGGCTATTTACCCAATTACTGAAAACGAGCACACCAACGGCGTGCTTACTTTGTCGATTGCGGGTAAAAATAACACACTGGTTGAGCAGCAGGCCCATAGTGCATTTACAAAAATTGCCAACGAGCTTAATTATGTTGGCGTACTTGCCATTGAGTTTTTTGATGTAAACGGCACTTTACTGGTTAACGAAATTGCGCCGCGAGTTCATAACTCAGGACACTGGACACAGCAAGGCTGCCATTGTTCGCAGTTCGAAAACCACATGCGAGCTGTAGCGGGTTTACCACTAGGTAGTACAGAGCTTAAGCATATTACCGCCATGATTAATGTATTGGGCCAAGGATGTATTCCTACCGAGGTTTTAACAGTCAGTGATGTAACCAGCCACTGGTACGGAAAAACGGCAAAACCTGGACGTAAAATGGGGCATATTAATGTATCTGCAGATAACATTAATAACCTTGCCGATAAGCTTGGGCAACTTACCGATTACCTACCTGAGCAAGAGTACCCCGGCATTTTAAAAGCTGCTACTGCACTTATGCTAAGTGAGTAAAGGCTGCAATTAACTGATTAAATACCGGCTTAAGCCGGTATTTTTTTGTCATAAAAATAGGTATTAATTGTGTAATACTGGTAAAGTCTATTTTTTAATTTTTTGAAGTAAAAAAATGAAACTAAACATACTTTATGGCGCATTAGCCATTGCCGCTTCATTTAGTTTAAATGCTACAGCCAGCCAAAGCCTTCGTATTGCCACCTTTAATGTGAGTATGGATGCAACTAATCACACGCCAAAAGGCGAGCAAGTTAACCCCGATGCGCTAGTTAATGGTCTAAAATCAAACCACCAGCAAATAAAAAATATAGCCGAAATAATTCAGCGTGTTCGCCCTGACATTATTTTATTAAACGAGTTTGACTACGTACCCAAAGCGCAAGGTATAGATTATTTTAAACGCCAGTTTTTAAATGTAAGCCAAAATAAACAAGCCCCCATTGATTACCCATACAGCTTTATTGCCCCAGTAAATACAGGCCTTGCTACTGAGTTTGACCTTGATAACAACGGTAAAAAAACCGCTGTAATGGGCGATGCTCAAGGTTTTGGTTTTTTTGAAGGCCATTACGCGATGGCTATTTTATCTAAATACCCCATTAACCTTGAGAAACTGCGCACGCTTCAAACGTTTAAATATAAAGATATGCCTAATGCGCAAATGCCAATAGACCCTAAAACAAAAGAGAATTGGTATAACACGCAAGAATGGCAAGCGCTTAGGCTTAGCTCTAAATCGTTTTGGGATGTACCTGTTGTAGTAAACAATAAAACGGTGCATGTGCTTGCCTCGCACCCAACCCCGCCGGTGTTTGATGGCGATGAAGACAGAAACGGCAAACGTAATCATGACGAAGTTAGGTTAATTGCCGATTATGTTGCTAATAAAGCCTATATTTACGACGATAACGGCCAAAAAGGCGGATTAAAAGCAAACTCGCGGTTTGTTATTTTAGGTGACTTAAACGCTGCGCCTGAAGGGGATAAAGCACGGGTTGAAACCACCAATCAAATTTTAAATAATCCACTTATAAATTCGCAATTTATACCGCAAAGCGCCGGTGCTAAAGAGCAGTACCCGCAGTCATACGCAAAGCACTTTACAGCTAACTGGCAAGCGCGTGTAGATTATGTTTTACCCTCTACCTATGGGTTTAAAATACACGATGGCGGGGTGTTTTGGCCCACTAAAAACAGCGAGCAATATAGATTAATAAAAGATAGAAACGCATCGAGCGATCACCGGTTGGTGTGGCTCGATTTGCTAATAGAGTAAACTCAGCTTTACCGTGAAAATGCGTTATTTATCTTAAAAAATTGCAATAACTCAAGTGCTTCTGCTTAAATACGGCTCAATTATAATAACCGTATAGAAGCACTATGATTTTTAACCTATCGTCATCAAAAACATTAGTAGCGCTTGCTGTAACCTCTAGCATTATGCTTGCAGGTTGTAGTGCTACCGCCAATACCTCTTCATCACAGCAAAGCGCTTTACCAGCAACTCCCGTTGCTGCGGTTGTAAACACACCTGCTGATGCTGGCTCGCAAAATATTACGCTAGAACAAGCCATGGCAAACCCTGATTGGATAGGTAACCAGCCTAAAAATGCGTACTGGGCAAGTGATTCAGCCACCATTATTTATGCTCAAAAGCAGCAAGGCAGTAACCTAAACGATATTTATAGCCAGGCAATTAACAGCAAAAAAGCGATGCAAGTATCACTTGATAAACTGCATACTGTAGGTGCTTCTAAAGCGGTTTATTCATCAGATAGAACACTTCAAGCTTATACGTTTAAAGGCAATGTATTTGTTAAAAACCTTACAACGGGTGAACTTAAACAAATAACAGCCACCTCAGCAAATGAGTCTAAACCACAGTTTTTAAATAATGGCGATTTAGTTTACCGCCAAGGTAATGTGTTTTTTAAAGTTGATTTAAAAACAGGGCTAAGTACAGAGCTTGCTAACTTAAAATTGGGCGATAAGCCAAAAGGCTTACAAGAGCCAACTAGTTACATAGCAAAAGAGCAGCATAAACTGATTGAGTTTGTGGCGCTGCAACATAAAAACAAACAGGATACACAAACACGCAATGAGCAAATAAACGCGCAAAATAGCTCCATTGCTAACACCGCTTTTTATTTAGGTGATGGCAATGTAATTAAAGAAGCGCAACTATCGCCAAGCGGTGATGCTTTAATTGTTGTGCTGCAAAAGCAGCAATCGTGGCGTGATAAAGGCGATATTATGCCTAACTACATCACCGATGATGCCACTATTGAGCCTAAAAAAGTTCGCCGTCGTGTAGCTGATGCAAAAGAGCAAACATCATCTGTGATACACATTAACCTTGTGGATAAAACACAAACGCCACTGAGCTTTGATACGCTACCGGGCTTTGATGAAGATGTTTTAGCCGAGGTTAAAAAAGAAAACTACGCGCGTGATGGTAAAACGTATAAATCTAAAAAAGCGCCACGCGGTATTAACTTAATTACTAATTGGGGTTTAAACCAAGCTCCCATAGTGTGGAACGATGACGGCACGCAAGTTGCCATTATGCTAGAGGCGTGGGATAACAAAGACCGCTGGATAGCCACAATCGACTTTGATAAAAACGAGCTTGTGTCGCAGCACCGCCTACATGATGATGCTTGGATAGCTTACGCGTTTAACAATTTTGGCTGGTTACATAATTCAAACACCCTGTATTACTTATCAGAAGAGTCGGGCTATAGTCAGCTTTACAAAAAACCGCTTAACGGCAAAGCAACCGCTTTAACTAGTGGCCAGTTTGAAGTATCGGACATTACGTTAACTCATGATAATAGCGCTATTTATTACAAGGCAAACGTAGACCACCCAGGCCTTTACGAAATTTACCGTGTTAACCCACAAACAGGTAAAAACGAGCAAGTGACAGACCTTAACGGTATGACCGACTACACGTTAAGCCCAGACGAAAGTAAATTACTGCTTAAGCACTCTAAAATAACAATGCCAACAGAGCTTTTTGTTGCCGATGCTAAAGCAAACACCACAGCGACACAGCTCACCCATACAGTGTCGGATGAATTTTTAGCTAAAAAGCTCACCGCACCTAAAATTGTTGCCGTACCCTCTAGCCACACAGAGCAACCTATTTATGCCAAGGTATATTACCCAAGTGACTATGTAGAAGGTGAAACAGGCAAAACCCGTAAAGCGGTTATTTTTAACCACGGAGCAGGGTACTTACAAAACTCACACATGGGTTGGTCTGTGTATTTTCGTGAGTTTATGTTTCATTCATTACTTGCCGATGAAGGTTACATAGTGATGGATATGGATTACCGCGCTTCTAAAGGTTATGGCCGCGATTGGCGTACTGCGATTTATCGCCAAATGGGTACACCTGAAACGCAAGATTTAGCAGATGGCGTTAAATGGATGGCGCAAAACGCAAATGTTGATACCAACGCAGTAGGCACATACGGTGGCTCATACGGCGGGTTTATGACCTTTATGGCGCTATTTACTGCCCCTGAGCTATTTCAATCGGGGGCAGCACTTCGTCCAGTAACCGATTGGGCGCATTACAACACCGCTTACACGGCTAATATTTTAAATCACCCAGATGTAGATCCCATTGCGTATGAGCGCAGCTCGCCAATTTATTACGCTGAGGGCTTAAACAAGCGCTTATTAATTAACGCACCTATGGTTGACGATAACGTGTTTTTTCAAGACTCAGTACGTTTAGTACAGCGATTAATTGAACTTGAAAAACAAAACTTTGAAACGGCTATCTTCCCGGTAGAGCCGCATGGCTTTGTACAGCCATCAAGCTGGTTAGATGAATACCGCCGTATTCATAAATTATTTAAAGAAACACTTTAATTTAAAAATTAAAGTGTAAAAACAAAAACGCCGCGTTAACTAACGCGGCGTTTTTATTAATATTGAGAACTTAATCGCTATTTTTTAAGTATTTAATTGCTAAAGGTATGCCAAGCAATGTGCCGCCCACCGCGCCAATTAAGTGCGCATCAATGGCAACGGTTGAATCAATTAATTGGCCAATACTGGCATCGGGGCCGTTTACTTGCTCCATTATTATTTTTATCCACACACCTATAAATAATAAATAACCCGATTTAAGCGACAGGGTAATGTCTTTTACCGCTCCCCAAATAATGACACCATGCAATAGAGCGCTTAACCCCGTGTATATAGATATAGCAGGGCAAAACCATAATACGCCGAGCCCACACCACAGTGCTAAAAAACACACATTAAAGGCATAACGTGCAGGTGATGCGTATTCGCCATGCAGTAACCAAATTAAAAATACGCCTAATGCGTTTAATCCTAAATGCGCCCAGTTAGCATGTACAAATTGACTGGTAAACACTCGCCAAACTTCACCGTTTTCAATGAGCGCTCGGTTAAATTCAAGTAAATTATTTAAATCAAATGCAGCAAAAACAATACTAAAAAGCATCAAAAATAATGGCGGAAGTAAATAACGAGGTTGTAGCGGTAAATTAAGCATTTTATTATGTTTTTTTAGTCAAAATTTTTGCATATTGTGCCCGTTTAACTTTAAGATGCCAAATACAACTACGTAATTAAGTGTTTTTAGTATTTTTATGCATTTTAAACTTAAGTCATTATTTACTATTGGTTTGTTTGCAGTAACGCTGCCAACAATAGCAAAAGAACCTGCAAAATTAGAAATTCGTGAGCCAGAAGCCACCACCTCAATTGTACAAAAACAATTAGTAACTGGTGATCAATACATGGTGGCCGCGGCCAACCCGTATGCCTCACAAGCCGGACAACAGATTTTAGCTAAAGGCGGAAGCGCGGTAGATGCGGCAATTGCAACGCAATTAGTGCTTACCTTAGTTGAACCACAATCATCGGGCATTGGTGGTGGTACATTTATGATGTACTACAACAAAGCCGATAACCTACTTACAAGCTTTGATGGCCGTGAAACCGCGCCACAAAATGCTGACGAAAATCTGTTTTTAGATAAACACGGTAAAGCCGTTAAGTGGATTGAAGCAGTTGTTGGCGGTCGCTCTGTGGGTGTGCCAGGTATTTTGCATGCCTTTGCAAGTGCACATCAACAATACGGTAAACTTGCGTGGAGCGAGTTATTTAAACCCGCTATTAAACTTGCCGAGCAGGGGTTTGAAGTGTCGCCACGTTTACATGGTTTATTGGCTCGCCAATTAAACCCAGGTGTAATGAGTATGCCAGTGATTAACGAGTACTTTTACCCTAATGGCGAATTAATTAAAGCTGGTACTATTAAAAAAAATCAGCCCTTAGCAAATTTATACAAAGACATTGCTAAACAAGGCATTGATGCATTTTATAAAGGCGATAACGCTAAGCAAATGGTAAACGCAGTGCAAAATTCAAAAATTGCACCGGGTACATTAAGCGAATCAGACCTAGCTAATTACAAAAGCAAGCAACGCGACGCAGTATGTATTAAATACCGTGCTTATAATGTGTGCTCTATGGCACCACCGAGCAGTGGTGGTGTAGCGGTATTACAAATTTTAGGCTTGCTTGAACACAAAGACATGAGCGCGCTTAAACCTAATAGCGAAGAGGCAATTCATTACTTTAGCCAAGCCTCACGCATAGCATTTGCCGATCGTAATATGTACATGGGCGACCCTGATTTTACACAAGTGCCTACCAAGGAGCTGTTAAATAAAAAGTACATTGCATCGCGCGCCAAGCTTATTACTGAGCAAGACACAAAAGCAGTAGCTGGTAACCCAGTAGGCTATTTAAGCTACGCAAAAGATGATTCTTTTGAGTTGCCATCAACATCGCATGTATCCATTGTAGATAGCTTTGGTAATGCCGTATCAATGACCAGTTCAATTGAAATGGCGTTTGGCTCAACTGTGATGGTTAATGGCTTTATTTTAAATAACCAATTAACCGATTTTGCGCTTTCGCCACGCATTGACGGCAAATTAGTAGCTAACCGCGTTGAGGCGGGCAAGCGCCCACGCAGCTCTATGTCGCCAGTAATGGTGTTTAACAACGACGGCAGCTTACGCTTAGTGGTTGGCTCGCCAGGTGGCAGCCGTATCATTGATTACGTAGCGCAAGTGGTTATTGGTGTGCTGGATTGGAACTTATCGGCACAAGAGGCGATTAACCTGCCAAGAACCACCAATCGTAACGATTACACGAGCCTTGAAAAAGGCACTGCGCTTGAAGCCATAGCCCCACAATTAACTAAACGCGGCCATGCGGTACGCGTACTTGATTTAAACTCTGGCTTACATGCCGTAGAAGTTAAAAACAATAAATTGTATGGCGGTGCCGATCCGCGCCGTGAAGGGGTTGCTTTGTCGGATTTAACTGACAAAAACGCCACTATCAAATTTTAATTTATGTATAATAGCCATGCAGGCAGTGAAGCCTGCATGTGTTTTCTCTCAATGGTCTGACAAGCTTAATTGTCATTGCAATTTAACCTTTTACAATGATAATGGCAGATCATAACTTAAGACTCCGTTAAAGCCTGGAAATATGACAACTAATACTGATCCTAACTACCTTTATATTCCTTACTCTGGCCCTGGCCTAATTGAAACTCCGCTTTTAAACAAAGGCAGCGCGTTTAGTAAAAAAGAACGCGAAAACTTCAACCTTGCGGGTTTGCTTCCTCCACGTTTTGAAACAATTGAAGAGCAGGTTGAGCGTTGTTATCAGCAGTATTCAAGCTTTAACGATAACTTAAACAAGCATATTTACTTGCGTGCCATTCAAGATAACAACGAAACACTTTACTACCGTTTAGTGCGTGATCATCTTGAAGAAATGATGCCAATTATTTACACGCCAACGGTTGGTGATGCCTGTGAAAAATTCTCAGATATTTACCGCAGTGCACGTGGCTTATTTATTTCTTACGAAGATCGCTATCAAATTGACGACATTCTACGTAACGCCACCAAAGGCAAAGTAAAAGTAATTGTGGTTACCGATGGCGAACGTATTTTAGGCCTAGGCGATCAGGGTATTGGTGGCATGGGTATTCCTATTGGTAAGTTATCACTTTACACAGCGTGTGGTGGTATTAGCCCAGCGTACACATTACCTGTAATGCTTGATGTAGGTACTAACAACGAAAAACTTCTTAATGATCCTATGTACATGGGCGCGCGTCATAAGCGTATTGCGCAAGATGAGTACGATGAGTTTTTAGACTTGTTCATTAAAGCGGTTAAACGTCGCTGGCCAAATGTATTACTGCAGTTTGAAGATTTTGCACAGCCAAACGCTATGCCATTACTTAAACGCTACCGTAACGAAATTTGTAGCTTTAACGATGACATTCAAGGTACTGCAGCAGTAACTGTAGGCTCTTTATTAGCTGCGTGTCGTGTTAAAGGCTCAACCCTTAGCGAGCAAAAAGTGGTATTTGTTGGCGCAGGCTCAGCCGGTTGTGGTATTGCCGAGCAAATTATTAGCCAAATGGTGTTTGAAGGCATTAGCGAAGCACAAGCGCGCAGCCAAGTATTTATGGTTGACCGTTTTGGCCTACTCACTGAAGGCATGGAAGGCTTACGCGATTTCCAACAAGCTCTAGCGCAACCACAAGCTGCATTAAGCGAGTGGACTTACAGCGGCGAATACGCTTCATTATTAGATGTAATGCACTGTGCAGCACCTGATATTTTAATTGGTGTATCGGGTCAACCGGGCTTATTTACCGAGCAAGTTATCCGCGCTATGCACTCAGGCTGTGAACAACCGATTATTTTCCCATTAAGTAATCCATCTAAGCAGGTTGAAGCACACCCAGCTGATGTTATTAAATGGACTGAAGGTAAAGCACTTGTAGCAACGGGTAGCCCATTTGAGCCAGTAGAATTTAATGGTGAAGTGTTCCCAATTCCACAGTGTAACAACAGTTATATTTTCCCAGGTATTGGCCTAGGTGTGATTGCAGCAAAAGCAACACGCATTACCGATGCAATGCTGAGTATGTCGAGCGAAATGCTTGCTGAGTCATCACCCCGTGCAAACACCGGTAAAGGCAGCTTATTACCTGCACTGACTGAAATTGAAACGTTAAGTAAGCGTATTGCATTTGCAGTGGCTAAAAAAGCAATTGAAGAGGGCGTAGCTCTTGAGATTAGCGACGATGCACTGTGGGCTGCTATTGATAGAAATTACTGGTTACCTAAATACCGTAACTACAAACGTTGCAGCATTTAATTACGCTGAGTAACGTAAAGTAAATAAGGCTGTACATTGCGTTACAGCCAGTTACAAAAAACAGGCAATTGCCTGTTTTTTTGTGCTTGTTCATTTATTGTTAACCACGTAGGCTCTTTAATGGTGACAACAAAAATACAATGGATAATGCAATGAAAACACACATTCTTTTATTAAGTAGCGCAATTGCCTTAAGTACCTTGAGCCTTGATGCGCATGCAAACTCAACACCTAACGCTCCTCATATTTATGTTAAAGGTGAAGCAACCGTAACCACTATGCCTGACTACGTACAATTAAGCGTAGGCATTGTAGAAATAGATAAAGACCTAATTGATGCTAAAAACAAAGCCGATAAAACCATGGCTAAAGCGATCAAATTAGTAAAAGAGCTTGGCATTAAAGACGGTAATATTAATGCAGGGCATATTTCTATAAATCGCGAAAGCCAATACAACAGAAGCTCTGGCGAGCAAGAATTTAAAGGCTTTAGAGTGTCGCGCACGTTAAGCGTTAAACTCTCACAAATCGAAAAATACCCTCAGCTGTTACAAAACCTAGTAAATAACGGCATTAACCAAATAAACCAAACGCAATTTTTAGCGAGCAACTATGAAGAGCTGCACAAACAGGCGCAAAAATTGGCCATTCAAGATGCCCGTAAAGCCGCCAAAGAATTAAGTGCCGATTACGGCGTTGAGCTAAAAGGGTTATATACGGCGTCGCTAAGCCCGATGAACGTACCTGCGCAGCCTTATGCACGCTCAGAAAAAACCATGATGGTGGCAGATAACGCACCCGGTAACTTTGTTCCTGATGCGTATCATGCTGGAGAAATTAAAGTAACAGCGTCTAGCTATGCGGTTTACTTTATTGACTAGTATGTTGGCAGGTAAAACGAGCCACTAGTTTATCCCCTTGTGGCTTGCTAATGCGGGCAATCGCGTTAAGCATGTTGGTAATTTCTTGTCTGTCGTATTCGTTACTTACATGCTCGTTTATGTCATCTACAATGGCATTTAAGTAATTAAATAGGCTGTTTCGGGCTGCATCATTGCCATGCGCTACAAACAATATATTTTTAAATGCCTCTAAAACGTTCGTCATTACATACGCATCGCCTTTTGCGTAATTACGCAGTGGCGTAAAGTTATCGTGCAGTAACTCATCAAAACTGGTTTCATGTATAAAGAGTAACGGGGCGTTGTCGCTGTGTTTAAACGAATAATTTGTATCGTTAAGCGACAGGCGCTCAATTAATAAAATACTCAGCATATCTATCGATTTAACCGCTGTACCAGGGTCATTAATACCTGGGCTCATTGCTTTAACGGCAATTTCTGAAATTTGCGTTAATCCATAACGGTAATGATCGCTAATGTACTCTTCTATATAAAAAATAAAGCAGTCTAAAATTTTTGCAATAAGTTCTTCGTTGTTAGAAATGTCTTTATCGCATTTTAAAAACGGATAGCCTTTTACGGTAAAGTAACCTTGGTTTACCGAGATATACACCCGAATATTTTCCTCGGCTAATATGGCGCATAACTTATCTGTATGCACCCCTTTGTAATAACCCTCGGTAGTGCTATTAACTGAGTGCCACTGTGTAAAATCAGGAAAGTCAGTGAATGGTTTTTCTGATTGCCTGTCGACAATGGCTTTAATTTCGCGTTTAGTTTGGCTAAATAAACCGTTAAGTACATTATCTACTTGAATGGCTTTAGATATTGAATGAATAAAAAATACAAACAAGCCAAGCGATACTAAGCCAAACACCAATGACAGCAGCACCCCAAGCGATGGAATAGCGGTATCGCCACCTTCAAGCTTATTAATATTAATGAGCATAATAATTGAGTAAATTATGCTGCCTAAATAAAAGCCCAATACCATTTGATGCGACTTACGGGTAATAAGCCCAGGTACAACCCGCGGAGATAAACTGGCGCTGGCCGAATTTAAAACTACCATCACCATAGAAAAACTAAACACCGTAAGCGATATAATACTGCCTGCTAGGGTGCTTAAAATGGTGCGGGCATTTTCGGCGCTATCTACCAGCACAACAGATATAAACGCCTTGAGCTGCTCTACAGGTGCTATGTATTCAAGCGACATGGTAATTACAGCAAAAAGTAAAAAACCAACCGAAAGTACAGAAGGGTAAAAGCCAATGCTGTTGATCATTTCACGATAGCGGTCGGCTACTTTGCGAGGGACAAACATAAATTCCTTTCATTGCGTTATAAAATTCAACTAATACACACTGTAGCATAGTTACTAAGTAAACTTATGATTGTGCAAAACTATGTTATTATTGCCAAAAATAAAACAGGACAACACCGTGATAGTTTCTACGTATGCTGCGCTTTTAGCGTTTTATTATATTTACTTAAGTTTTAATGTGATCAATGTGCGCCGCAGTGAGCAAGTGTCGCTTGGCGATAACGGCAACCCTAAATTACAACGTGCTGTGCGTGCCCATGCTAATTTTATGGAATACGTACCCTTTGCGATTATTTTGCTTTTTTTAGCCGAATACCAAGGCCTTGCCAGCCATTATTGTAATATTTTAGGTGGCGCATTATTAATAGGGCGCGTTTTTCACAATTTAGGCATTGTTGAAAACAACCTTAAGTATCGCCAAATTGGTACCATTGCCACCTTTTTAGTGATGGTTATTAGTGCCTTTTTGTTGCTTGTAACACGCAATAGTTAGTAATAGATGTTATGAGTAAAATATTTATAATAGGGCTTCCGCGTACTGGCACCACCAGTGTATGCCACGCATTTTTAGAGTTTGGCATTGCCACGGCGCACACTGCGTACACCTCGTATTGTTTTGAAAACGCCACAGCCATAGCCGATACCCCTGTATTTAATGACTACCGAGCATTAGATAGCCATTACCCCGGCGCTAAATTTATATATTTAGCGCGCGAAAAAACACCCTGGATTGCCTCAATTAGGCAATTGCTGCTGCGAATGCATACTAATTTAACGCGCCCAGACGGTGGTTTTAATATTCATATAAAACGGTGTTACTTAACGACCTTTACTGACTTATCTATTGATAATATTAACCAAGATGATTATTTAACAAAGTGCTACAACACACATTTAGCCAACGCGCGTGAGTATTTTAAGCACCGCAGTAACGACTACTTAGAAATTGATATAGCAAAGCCACAAAGTTTTGCCCAGCTTACTGCTTTTTTGGGCATTAAAAGCGAGCGTACCGACTTTGAAAAAATGAACATAGGCGGCAAAGTGACCGCATGGAACGATATTAAACACCCGTTAAAAATTGACTCAACAGCAAAAGGGCGCATAGATAAGCATTTACCTTATATGCGTTAATTTTGCTCTTCGCTGCAAGATTTTTACTATTAAATACGCTAAAATCCCCGCATTATTTTTTAAGTAGTACAAAAAATGTTTGAATTAAAATACAACACCCCCTTTGAATGGACCGAAGCGGTTTTAGCCGACTTTAATACGTTTTTACAAGACCACGCTGCCGCTGAAAAAAAGGCATCGGGCATGGCTATTTCTATGCTGTCTCATTACCCAGACAAACGTAAACTGGTAAAAGCCATGACCGATTTAGCGCTTGAGGAGTTAATCCACTTTAAACAAGTGCTTAAACTGCTTATTGAACGCGATACTAATTTAGGCGATGACAAAAAAGATCCATACATAAAACAAATACGCGCTTTATTTAGACATGGCCGTGATGGATTTTTAATGGATAGATTACTGGTTGGCGGCGTTATTGAAGCCCGCGGCCACGAACGCTTTTCATTGGTTGCCCAAGCATTACCAGAAGGTAAAGAAAAAGACTTTTATGTGGCGATTGCTAAATCAGAAGAAAAACATAAAAATTTATTTGTAGAGTTAGCGTACGAATACTTTGATAAAGAAGAAGTTGATGTTCGTTTAGAAGAGCTACTAGTCGCTGAAGCTGAAATTTGTAAAAACATTCCTTTTACTGCTGCACTGCATTAATACTTTTGGCACAAAGCACTGCTTTGTGCCTTCTCTCCTAACTTCATTTGCATTTTGCAAATCAAAATACTAAAGCCGCCTGTGCTCATATCTCCAATCATCTTAATTTATTGAATTTAAAGCTAAATATTTGCTGGTCTTAAACTTGCTCTGTTAAACCAACGCATACTTGAGGACGCGCATATGTTTAAAGCCATTATTTTTATAATACTTTTATTACCATGCTGTGTATACGCCAAGCAAAGTAATTTAAATTACATAGAGAACGCCAATGGCGATAGAGTAAAAAAAGTATCCCACTTAGTTAAGTGGACCCATACTCGCTTTGTATTTAACCGCGATATAGCACGTGTTGCGCTAGGCCACGAAACCACACTCGATGTAAACGTAGTAAACGGACGCGAGCTGTTAATTTTAGCTAAAAAGTTGGGCCGCACCTCTATGATGGTGTGGTATGACGACAACACATCAGAAACATTTTTACTGGGCGTGACCGAAGACTACAGTGTGCTTGAAAATGCCCTTAACGATATTCATCCTAATTTAGCGCTCACCATCGCACCTGATAGACACGCAGTAGTACTACGCGGCGAAGTACCTACGCTTAATTATCGCCATGCAGCCCAAGAAGCGGCAAAAAATTATTTATACGCTAGTAGCTCGCAATCGGCGCAACCTGTTATTACCTCTGCGCCTAACCAAGGAATGTTTAATTCTTTAGCGCAGCGCTTACAGGGCATGGGTAATTTAAACAATGGCTTAGCACAAAGCTCAAGTAAAGTAGCGATTATTAACCTTATTAAAGTTACGCAAGCGCCAAAGCCTAAGGAAGCGCGCATAGCGCAGGTGTTAAAATCGATGGGTGCTGACAAAGTAACTGTAAAACGTATTTCGGTTGATGAGTTATCAAACGATGATAACGATGTGTTTATGCTCAGCGGCACAGTTAAAAATCAAATTGAACTGGTGCGTTTGTTAAATACCATCAATAAATTATTTGAACCAGAGCAAGCAAGCCAAGCACCCACTTCGGCACTAGATCCAAACGGGCTTATCAGTAGTGCAACGCAAAACGAAACAAGCGCTATTGAAGTACTCGCAAATGAGTCTGGCGGGTTATTAAATGACGATTCTGGCCTGACTTTAAGCAATGTAAATTCAAACGTAGCGCGGGCTACTTTGCTTTCGGTGGCTAAAGGTAAAGTGCTCTCAAGCATTGAAGTAGAAGACTTACCTCAAGTGAGGGTGTCGGTGCAGCTTTATGAAGTTAATCAGCGCCGCTTAAAGCAATGGCGTCCAGATATTAGTGTGCTTTCGAATGGGTATAACAACGAGCAAGGTTTATTTGGCCTAGAAGGCATGAATGCCCGTGAGTCTGGCTCAGCATCAATAGAAAACGCACTGCAATTAATTGGCGGACAATTAACAAATAACTTACAGATATCAACCTCGCAATTTGCCATTGATATGCTGTTTTCTTTGCTAGAGCAAGAGGGAATTTCAAGAACGCTTTCGCGACCTACACTTACCGTATTAGCAGGCGAAAGCGCGGTATTTAAAGTAGGCGGCGAAGTGCCAGTACCTACAAGCTACAGCCCATCTGGCGTTACCAGCGGGCAACAAGGTAACAGCGGTTCAGTGTTTAGTGGTACTGAGTTTAAATCGTTCGGCGTTGAGCTCAATGTTCGTGCTTTAGTGGATGACAAAGACCGCATAACCCTTGATTTAAATCCTGTTATTTCATTGCCAGACACCACACTCACAGCAGAAATAGCACAAAGCACCGGCAGCAGTTTAAACAGCAGTGCATTTAATACGCGCAGCATGCAAACTTCTACCCGTTTACAAGACGGGCAACCTTTAATTATTGGTGGCTTAATTAGTACAGATAACAACGCCAGTCACGACTTTGTACCTGATGCAATCGGCGAGAGCCTGTTAGGTAAATTAAGCGAAACAACCAGTAAAAGCGAAAACAACCGCGAGTTGATTATTGTGGTTACCCCTAATTTAGTCCGCGAGCCGGTTAATAATTTACGCGTATGGCAAACAGTTGATTTAGATAGCCAAATGGCCAGTTTTATACAGGAGCAAGGGTTATGAAAATAATATATATCGTTATTTTACTGAGTATATCGGGCTGCGCACATATAGATTATGCGCCCAGTGTAAACCCACATACTGCGCTAAGTGAAATTGTTACTAAATATGCACTAAACACCAGTGCTTTAACTTGTGAAGGGGTAAGCGCGGTTAATTGTTTAGCCTTAGTGCATGAGCTTAATCAGTTAATGCTTGAGCACCCAAACAATAAGGTTATTTTATCTGTATCAGCTTATGCGCTGTATAAAAGCGGACGAGCTAATCAGGCGCAATCGGTAATTAACAAGCTTCTTAATTTACCTAATCCGCCTTTAAACGCGCTATCTTTAGGTATTAACTTGGCTATTGAGCAAGGAAATTTAGCCAAAGCAAAACAAATTGCCCAGTACGCTATTGATGAATTTGGTACTGAGGCTTCACCGTATTTACAAATGGCGTCTATTTATTATGCGCAAGGGCATTATGTTATCGCAGCTAATTATTTAGAGCTTGCCTATAAATTTGGCACTCATAAAAGCCATTATTACTATCACAAAGGGCTAATAGCTGAGGCGACACCTGATAACGCATTGGCGTGTCATTATTATAATGAGGCAATAGGTTTTGATGCGCAGCACAGCCAAGCCACAGCGCGCTACGCGAAACTTTCGGTACTTGGAAATTGTGAAAGTTAAGGCCGCAAGGCCTTTTTATTTTATTAAACTACGCACTCCTTAGTTAAACCCGCTCATACCTAAACAATTAAAATAGCCTTACTCGGCGTTGTTTAAACCTATCTCGCTTTGCGAATAATCCCCAAATAATTGCTCGTCTCTCTTACTTTTAAAAGCTTGCCATAAATGAGTTAACACCTTGCCTTTTAATTAATCTCTGATTGCGTTTTAACGCACTTTAATAATGATTTGCAAAATGCGAATCATAACAAGGATAAGCAAAGCATATTTTAAAAAATAAAAGTAACTAACTGATTTTTATGTACTTAATAAATGGCACGGTCCTCGCTATATATAAAGTGGGCATAAGCTCTAACACATTTAAGGTGATCATTATGAAAACTATGAAAAGCAACTTAAACGGTAAAAAACAACAAGGCTTTGTACTTACTTCTGAGCTAATTATTCTTTCAACATCTATGGTGGCAGCACTTGTAATTGGTTTATCAACCTTACGCGACTCTGTAACCAGCGAGCTTGAAGATGTAGCAGAAGCAATTGGCTCGTTAGATCAAAGCTATGTATTTGATGGCATGATCAACGCCGAAGGCACTGCAGAAATTTCAGGCTCTGGCTATGTTGATGCCGTAGATGTTTACGCAGGCGATGGTAGCTCGTTTACTTTTGTTGCCTCTGACTTTAGTGAAAGTGCTGCACTTATTAATGCAACGCCAAGTGGCGATGCTGCAACACGTACAGCAGCAGGTGGTTCACAAGGTAATTAAAATTATAACTACCTAAATCACACTGCCACAACCGTGTGGCAGTGAAATTTGTCAGGAGGAAATTATGAAAAGTAAAAATAATAAAGGGGCGACTACCGCTGCACTCACCTTACTTATCACCTCTGGCATGTTGGCCTCAGCGCTTGGCATCAGACAAGTAAACGAACAAGACTTAGTTACTGCCTGGGTGGTAAATAAAAATATGTCGGCGGGGCAAGTAGTGAGTGTGCACGACATTGCCCAAAAAGATGTAAATCCCAGTAACTATGCAAATATGGCGCTAAGTATACAAAATCCCCGCGCTTTTATTGGTAAGCAATTAGCCACTAATAAAATGGGTGAACAACCACTATTTGAAACAGATTTTATGCAGGTTAAAAGCCAAAATTTATCAGAGGCGATCCCCGCAGGCAGAGTACTTTATACATTAAAATTAACCACTTTAGATATTCCATTATCGCGGGTGCACAAAGGCGACCGCTTAGATATTGTTGCTAAAACAAACCGGCTTGTAAGAACCGTTGCGCGCGATGTGCAGCTTATTGGTATTTCAAAGAGTCCTGGCAGTAAAGCGCGAAAAAATGGCGTGATGGACAGCCTAGCAAAAAAAGAGCCGGCAACCAGCGCGGGTGTGTCATTAGTGTTGGCTGTACTTCCTAAAGATGTGTATTCGTTAGCCGCAATTGATACCCAAGATAAGGTATCGATAATTGTGCACAGCGCTTATGACATTGAACAAGGTCGCTTACAAAATTTCTCCCAATTACAAACTAGCCGAACAATTCAAGTGGTTAAAGGCGTTAAAAACCAAGCTGTTTATGTAGCTAAGTGAGGCGCTATGTTTAATTTATCAAGTAAACCAGAGTCTGTAGAAACCAATTTAAATACCTTTGAATCACTTAAAAAAATTCTCCACGATGCGGTAATTGAAGAGTACGAGCAAGACCCAAGTGCTTTACTGAATGATGCGCTGCTTGAAAAAATATCTGCCCTTTGCAGCGATATTGACGAATTTGCACAATCATCATTTAACAGCCATCAACAAGCTCAAGTAGTACAAGCCGTTTACGACGAAATACAAGGTTTAGGACCAATAGCGCAATTTATGCTGGATGACCAAGTAAGCGATATTTTAATTAACGATACGCAAAATATTTGGATAGATAAGCAAGGTAAATTGCTATGTACAGCCAGTAAGTTTGACGATGAACGTCACTTACGTCGTTTTGTTGATAGATTACTTGATAGTTGCGCTCGACAAGTTAACGCTCTGACTCCCATTGTAGATGGCAAACTAAAAGATGGCAGCAGGGTACATATTGTAGTGCCACCGGCATGCACCAGTGCTGCTATTGTTTCGATTAGAAAATTTAACCACAAAAAAATTAACGATGATTTTTTAATCGACAATAAGTTTTTAAGCAAAAACTGCCTCACTTTTTTAAAAACCGCGGTGGCCTTAGGGGTTAATATTTTAGTATGTGGAAATGCCGGCGCAGGCAAAACCACCTTATTAAATGTACTGGCTAATTCAATAAATACTAACGAGCGGGTAGTAACTATAGAAGAAAGTGCAGAGCTAAATTTGCACCATAATCATGTGGTGCAATTAGAGGCGCATGACACCAACAGCGATGGCAAAGGCGCCGTTACCCTGCGTGATTTAGTAAAAGCGGCACTAAGAATGCGCGCCGATAGAATACTTGTAGGCGAAGTACGCGCAGGGGAAGTAATAGACATGCTGCAAGCCATGAATTGCGGCCACCAAGGCTCAATGACCACCGTACATGCTAATAGTGCAAGCGATGCGGTAACCCGATTATCAACGCTAGTGCAATTACATAACGCGCAGCTAAGCGACACCCACACCAGCGCATTAATTGCATCAAGCATTCAGTTAATTGTACATGTTTCTAGAAATACAAACGGTGTAAGAACCCTAAAAAGTATTGGCGAAATAAAGCGAGTAGACGCACGTGCGCAATACTCTGCGCTTTATAGCGTAAGTGATACCGAGCAAGTAAATGATAAGGCAATTAGTACCTCAAGCGTGGTGAGCTTTATGCAAAGCCAAGGTGCCAATGCAAACGAAATAAGTGCATTACTGCAACCGGCCAGGGAGCGTAATTATGAATAAGCTTGATTACTTACTGGCCATAGCAAGTGTTATGTCATTTACTTTAGCACTGAGTGTTTTTATAACACTTAAAGTAAAAACACACGCTGCAAATACTAAGCACGAGGTTGATGTACTTGAAGAAAAAGACATTATCACAGTATCACTGCGGGTACTTGGGATTAACATCAGTAATGCTTTATTTATAAGCGTTGCTTGCTCGCTTGCCACCAGTACTTGGTATGTTGCACAGTACTTTTATCCTCAAGCAACTACGAGTGCATTAATTGTTTCTTTGGTTGTATTTATAACCTGCTTTATTGTGATTATTGATTTAGCGCACTATAAATTAGCCAAGTTTGAGCACTTATTTTTAGAGTACATAGAAACCGTACAATCGTGTTTAAGTACTGGCCTTTCACTTGTTCAGGCTATGCAATTTGCCGACGAACACGCCGAGAAATACATTAAACAGCAAAGTCATTTATTACTGCAGCGCTTAAATATGGGCAGTGATATACAAAGCTCATTTGCCCCTTTAATTAAACGCTACAACTGCGAAACCGTGCGGTTATTTTCACATAGCATAATTACTCATACACAAAGCCAGTGCGATTTAACTGACATGCTTAAAAGTGTATGCAAAATGATGTCGTTAAGAACGCTAGATCGCCAGCAGCTCAAAGCTAAGCTTTCTGGTACTAAATACGCTGCGCTGTTTAGTGGCGTTTTACCCTACGCTTTAGTGCCTTTATTTAATTACACCGATCCAACCTGGTTCGATCCGCTGTTAAATAACCCCAATGGCATGGCTTTTATTACCGTTGCTGTGCTTTGCCAGTTATTTGGCTTTTTATGGCTTCGCCTAAGCTTGAGGGTAACGCTATGATAGACCTATTTTTATTTGTTGGCTTATTGGTGAGTATGGGGGCATTTATCCATATTCAAAAGCAGTCATTAAAGGCTGAGGTTCAGCAACCTATCAAAACCAATATAAATTGGTATCCATTAATTGTTATTTCAAAAAACCAATTTAGACAAGCAGGGTATCAGTTAAATAAAATTTTATTGAGCATGTACTGCTTTAAAATGGCCGCCACATTTTGTGCTTATACTGCCATAGAGATCACTGGTTATGTATTAAGTACACCGCTTGTAGCCATTATCTGTTTTATTAGCTTTTTTGCGCCTGATATGTGGTTTTTATTTAAAAAAGGCCAGCGTAAAGTACAAATAAACAATAGCTTAGAGTTTTTTTTAAGTGTGCTGTTAGTGTATATGCGCGCTGGCTTTTCGCTAGAGCGCGCATTTGCTTTAGCGGTTGATCACGGGTTAAGTAAAAAACACCCTTTATATAAAGAGCTTAAACTATTTTTGTTTGAGCTCAGTGCCGGTAAAGACCGCGAAACAGCCTTTAATTCGTTATATGACAGAACAGGGGTCTCGGGATTAAAAAAATTAGCTAATTTAATGCTTATTGGCTCTAAGCTTGGCACCCCGTTAATACAGGCGGTTGAGTCACAATTAGAAAGCTTTGCGCTTAAAAAAAATATTTTATTAGCTAAAAAAGTAAATAAAAAAGCACTGCATACCACCTTTCCCATTATCTTAATTTGTTTTCCTATGTTTTTAGTACTGGTGTTTTTTCCTGCGGCGCTGCAGGTAATGAATGTACTAAAAATGCTGGTTGAAGTGCTATAGGAGCGCTCTATGAATAAACAATACCAACAGGGCTACATACTCACTATTGAGCTGATTTTAATTATTACCATTTTAATTATTGGCTCAATTGGGGGTGTTATTTTAGTGCGCGATGCACTTATTAAGCGCTATCACACAAAGATAGATAACCAAATAACAGTGGTTGATGCTAATAACACCCCTTTAGGTATCGCCATTGGGTTTGATGAGCACCAAGCGCCTTTAATTTTTTACACAGACCGCCAAGCAAATGCAACATATCGCGCTTTAATTGGGATACGCGATGACAGGTTCACCTCACGAGAAGCGATTTATTACGATGCGCCTAATTGCCAAGGTAACCCGTGTATAAAAAGTTTAAGTGATGAGTTTTCAGATAGTTTAGGAGTTAGTAACACCGCTAATAGTGGCAATGTAAGTTATATAAATGCGCTACAACAAGGCCCTAATTATGCCATTGGCCAATTAAGTAACTCCGTAATGGGGCAATTACTAAAAAGTACAGCATTAGCGTGCCCCGCAACAGGTGACGAGATTGTATCGCGCTATATGTCTCAAAAGGTAGTTACTGGTAACCCATGCGAAAGCTTTTCAATTGCTAAACAACAAGCCGATAGTAGTTGCTTGGTTGGTGTAACTGCACTTGGTAATCCGTTATTAGGCATAGACAGTCAGCAATTATCGCAGTCGTGCAATAGTTGCCAAACAGGGTATGAGCCGCAAGGCGATATTCTTGATTTATATTTGCCACAAGTTGAAGTGTTATTAGGAACCGCGCTTGATGCACTTTCGCTGATAGGTGTAGCAAGCAGAGTAGATGTAGAGCTAGGCAGTATTTGCTGCCCACAAGGTACGCAACTAGAAGAAGATGAAAATATAGTAGAAACACTGGTATTTACTATTTTAGAAACAACTTTTGAGCTGCTAGGTATCGATTTAATAAATAACGACATAATTATTCAAACGCTGGCCCTTATTGGCATAGAGCCTGGCGTAACTTACTGCGAGGCTTCGCTCAATTTAACTTCGGCAGAGCCGGTGTTAAATGCACAAGGCGAACCTGCTTTAAATAACTTACTTCCGCCATTTAGAGTAAAACTTCCATCACATACAAGTGCTAACAGCACGCGTTGGATTTCTACACCGCCGAAAGGTGAAGGAGTGCGCCCATGAACAGTTCATATGCAAATAATATAAATGAATTTAACAACACACAAATAGATGAAATAAAACAAGAAATAACCGAAACGCTGACCCTAATGAAGCAGTTTTATGATGTTTCTATTGTTAAATTCGTTGATTATAATGCCTTGTATACGCAACAAATTATCAGCTGCGATGACCCATACAAAGCCGACAGTGAATTAAATAGCTTGGCACAAACGTGCACACAAGAAAAACTCTACATAATTGAAGACACCATATTTGACCCACTAACAAAAGGGCGCTGCCAACAGGTACGCTTTTACTCTCAATATCCCATTTATAATTTAGATAACAGCTTAATTGGCGTACTGATCATTGCCGATATTTCACCTAAAACACTTATAGGCTCTCAAAAAGAACAATTTGTATCTTTTGCGCAATTACTGCAAACCCAACTTAATAAGCATTTTACCCCAACTAAGACAATTAAACCGAGTGAGACAAAATCACTAAATCGATTTGTTCACTTATTTAGCTTAGCGCCGGTGGCCTTTTTAATTGCGTTGGTTATTTGCTCGTTCTCGGCTTTGCTTTTATATACGTTAGATAAAAAAGACAAAAAAAGTGCCTATGCCATACAAACTCAGCAGTTAAGGCAAACGCTGTTTGATGCATTAGAGCGCTTTGACAACCAAGCACTTTATATTACTCAAAAAGATAAAATTGTCGCAGGCTTTTTAAAAAGCCAACAAAGTTATACTCAGCAACAATTAAGTGATTTAGTAAAAACGCAGGTATCAAGCAGTTTAACGTATAAAGGTTTTGTTGTATTTGATAATGACTATAAACAACTTGCCATATGGTCTAAAAACAACTTTGATTTAGCAGCTTACGGCTTTACTAATTGGCTAAACGCATTTTCAATGCGAGCAAATAAACAATCAGTAGAGGTATTTACTGTTGCCGATACAGCGTTTTTAATTTCAGAAATAAACATGGGTAATAGCGCAATTTATACACTCACAGCCTTTGATTTAAGTAAGTTTTTAAATGCCATAATAGGTAAGCTAAATACGCAAAATTATAATTTATTTATATCAACCCCTCAGTTTATATTAGGAAGTAGGGGGGAGCTAAATGTTAAAACTATCCCTAACAGCATAAGCGCAGCAAGTAGTCGTTTTCCTGCTACGTGGCGCTTGCATGTGCAACCCATTAAACCGATAACGCCTGCTAATGTATCTAGGTTCGACTTATTTAAACTGGCATTAATTAGCTTAGCTATATTTGCATTTGTTTATTACTTTTTACGTTTACCAAGGCGCTTACATGACGAAATTAAACAAAAAAATACCCTTATACTTAATAGAGAATCGCTGTTTTCAAGCTCGCTTGATGCGCTGCCGCATGGCTTTGCCATTTTTAATAGTAAAGAACTTCCGGTAATAACTAATCAGGCATTTAACGAATTGTTTTCTCATGTTACTCAAAACAATAAACAATTAAGTTACAGCCAAATAATGAGTATATCTCAACAAAATAATATTATTACGCATTATCAAGAGCATAATAAATTAGCTAATGGACATAGCCAATTAATAGATATCGGCTTTAGCGATGGCCGCTGGATCACCGTTGTGCAAAGGCATACCGACTTTGGTGGCTTTGTTTGTTACTTTAGAGATGAAACACAAGCGCATCAAAAAGAGTTATTACTTGCCCAAGTAGTAGAAAAATCTAAGCAAGCTAACCAGCTAAAAGATAAATTTGTAGCACGCTTAGCAATGCAATTAAAAGCACCACTTAGTTCACTGCAATCTATAGTAGAGCTTAATTATAAAAACAGTAAAGGCAATTTTAACAATGAGTTAGAAAATGCATGTACACAGTTAAGTTGTGTTGTGCAGCAGTTAGTTAATATAAATAAAACCGATACCGGTAAATTAAAGCTTAAAATGAGCGCTATTAATTTAGCTGACTTGCTTAAAAATACGGCCGGTATTCTTAATAAAGACTCTGATGATAAAAATATAATCATTAATAACAATATGCCCATAGATAAAGGCATAAGCAGTGATGAAAAACTGATTATGCAATTAATTATTCAGCTGGCTAGTGAGCTTATAGAAAGCACACATCAAGGCAAATTGTCGTTAAATTCTGAGCTGATTAACGAGCAAGGTAAACATTATTTGTCGCTGGATTTTTCTATAAATAACTTAGCAAATCAGGGAAATTTTTATAGTCAGTTACAAATGGTAAGCAAACAACAGTCTTTTGAAAGTGATATTAATTTTGATGCTACATTAGAGCTGCGGTTTTTTCTCTCAGTTTTTAAAATGCTCGGCGGTAAAAATATTACTGTGCACGAGCGCGGTAAAACAACATCTATTAATTTATCGTTATTAGTTAACACGGTAGAATTGTTACCCGTAAGTGCAAACAAGCAAGAACCTATTACTGAAACTACAACGCATACAGAATTTAACAACACCAAATCGTTGTTATTAGTTGATGATGAACCGCTCGTAGAAATGGTTATTAAAGCCATGCTGAAAGATGAAAACGTAGCAATAGATTATGCAAGCAATGCAATAGAAGCTATGTTGATGGTGTCGCAAAATAATTACGATATTATTTTAATGGATATTGTTATGCCAGAACTCTCGGGCACTGACGCGATGCTTAAAATAAAAAAACATAACGCAGACAAGCAGACTAAAATTATTGCCCACACTTCAGATTCTGACACAAATAGTAATGCTAAGTATGTTGAGCTTGGGTTTGACGACATGCTTGAAAAACCAGTAAAGCAGCAAGTATTAATTAATAAAATTAAGCATTTGCTAAGCTAGTCCAAATTAAACAATATAAAACTGTAAAATACACAGGGCCTATTATTTTTAATAGGCCCAAACTGGCAGTAATTATTTCATGTAGCTGCTACTTTATTTCATAATTTTAAAAATGAAGGTTATTTTATAACTCTTTATTTTTTACTCTTTTCGCTTAACTCAAAATAAATCCTACTTACTATTAATAGCCACAGACCGCGTTTTAAAGCGCTCTCAGGTTTTTGTAATTATTTAAACCTCAAAAAAATTATTTAAAAAACAAGCTGGGATGATAATTGCTCATCACTATACATACACAGGTTTAGGCTAAATTTTAAATATTGATGAGGATATTAAGTATGAGTAAAACACAAACCATTACCGTAGAAGGCCACAAAATTGCGTATCAAGAAATGGGCGAGGGCACACCTCTACTATTATTACATGGTATTCCGACTAACAAATCGCTATGGCGAAATATTATGCCGACACTGAGTGAGCAACATCGTGTTATTGCACCTGATTTACTCAATTACGGTGAATCGGATATGCCAAAAAATACCGATGTATCAATTAATGCCCAATGCAAAATAATCAGTCAATTTATGGATGAGCTAGGTATTGCTAAAGCAAACGTCGCCTCTCATGATATAGGTGGCGGAATAGCACAACTCATGGCGGTAAATTACCCAGAAAAAGTAAACAGCTTAATATTAATTGATAGTGTTTGCTTTGATTCTTGGCCAATACCCGAGTTTGAACCTTTGCTTGAGCCTGGTGTAGAGCAAGAAACATCGGTTGATGAGTTTGTTGATACGCTAAATGAATTTATGCCAAAAGGTGTATACGATAAAAGCATAATGACCGATGAGCTGAAAAAACAGTATTTAAAGCAATGGAGTAATGAGCAAGGTAAAGCAGCGTTATTTAATAATATGCGCCGACTTAATAAAGAGTACACACAAGCAATTGCCGGTGAGCTTAAAAGCTTAAAGCATGAAACCCTCATTTTATGGGGTGATGAAGATAACTTTCAAAAACCTAAATATGCACCTCAGTTAGCTCAAACCTTACCAAATGCAACACTAACTTGGATAGAAAAAGCAGGGCACTGGGTTATAGATGAAAAACCAGAACGAGTAACTTCGTTAATGGGTGAATTTTTGGCTGATAAAAAGTTTTAAAACACCTTAGTTTTAAAGGCCTAGTTAGCCACTTTGGCTAACATGTATATAAAACCATGCCGTTTGAGCTGTATTAATTTTTATATAATTAGTTACTCAAACGGCTTTTTGTTTTCATCTATTTTTTAGTATTAAACCATTTAAGTATAAACCGCTATTAATAGCTCAATATTCATACATTAAAAGTATGCGTAAACGCTTTATATCAGGGTGATACGCATAGAAAACCACAAAGAGCTCAATTTAACATAATTCATGTAGGTATATAAAAACCCCTTTATTCGCTAGGTCTACAAGTGACGTTACTACGTTGAATATAAGGCGAGGGTAACTGTATGCTCGCGACTTTTATTAGTAATACCAAAAGCCTAAGACGATATTATTGTATTTATAAACAATTAGTTAGATACATATTGCTGTAATAATGTACTGCTAATTTTTACCCTCATTTAATTGAGGATAAAACAATGAAGACAATAATAAAGGCATCAATAGTACTTACAGGTTTATGTTTTGCACACAGTGCAAGTGCAGACAATTGTTTACAAGGTTGCCCAACAGGTTTAGATAATGGCAATACAATTGAGCGAAGTATTTATACTTTAAAAAATAATCGTTATACAAAGTTTGCAGATTGGGTGGCTTACCATGTTACGACTAGCACTATGAGTGGACCATCGAGAAGCAGAAGTTGGAAAGCCGATCCTGATCTATACTCACATTACACGTTAGAGCCTAGTGATTACACCGATGCATATGCAACAATAAATACCGATAGAGGCCATCAAGTTCCATTAGCATCTTTTAGTAATACGGCTGATTGGAAACTAACAAACTTACTTTCTAATATTACGCCGCAATCATCCGCATTAAATCAAGGCCCATGGGTTAGGCTTGAATATGCAGTGCGAAATCACGTAGGAAATGGAAATGATTTATATGTAGTAACAGGTCCATTATACGAATATTATTTTGCAGAGTTACCACAAGCTAACGAAGCCCATACGATTCCAAGTGGCTATTTTAAAATTGTTATGCAGCAAACTGGTAGCACAATTAAAGCATCGGCATTTATTATGGAGCAAACAGCAAATCGCAGTGATAACTTTTGTAATACCGAAGTAAGTATTGATGAAGTTGAATCGCGCTCGGGTATAAATGTAATGCCAAACTTATCGTATAACAGTGCACAAACAATTGAATCATCAGTGTATGGTTTAAGATCTGAACTAGGTTGTAACTAAGCCATATTATTTTTGCGTTAGGCCTTAGGTTTTGAAGAACTTAAATCTAAGGCTTTAAATTAAACCTGATATGAGTCGCAAAAAATCTTGTAGCAATAAGTTAGCTTTAAATAAAATGATAGAAACGAAAATTACAAAATTTGAGCCTGTTTAAAAAGGTAATTAATTTTTATAAAGGGAATATAGAGGCTGCTATATGGAATTTGTAATTGCTTGGTTTTATAAGATTGAAAGGCTACATAAATATTTGCGAAAATATCAGTGTAAAAAGTAGTGCGTTAGTTGTTGTTAAAAGTTACTGTGCATAACAATTTAAACGGTTAACTGAAAGACCAACTTTAAAACGACTATTACTCAAAACACTAAAAATAGGGGTTTATACCTAAATAATAGAAGCATAGTTACTTTGATTATGTATTAATCCACCTTATTTAACATAATATAAATTATAGGTAGTTATCTATATTATAATAAGGAGTGCGTATTACACTCCTGCTATGTCCAATACTAGACGGTATCGGACATTAGGATTATTTTTACCAAGCTATACCAAGCCTTACTTTGCTAAGTGCTTTTAGTTTATTTCTGGTCATTACGCTTTTATTATCCATTACACTCAAAACTTTACTAACTATATTACTTGCAAAGAACTTTAAGCATTGGCTACTTTAAAATTTTTACCACAGCAGTTTTTGTTTTGCTATTTTCATCAACGTTCTTTCATTGCGGCGCTCTTTTATTACAGCGCTATTTAAAACGTTTTATAAAAAGCCTAAATTTATTAAAACTTTATTGGTATTTTAAATGAGCCTGTTAGTTTTCCTTTTTGAAAAATAAAGGCTCAGTTAGTCAGTTATCATCCGTAGATTTTAAAAAGCTACCTAAAACAACCTTGGCTAATCCATACTTAAAATACGTTCTGCTGTGTATTCGTTAGTAATTAAACCGCTGATCATATTCGATCTAACTGCACCAAGTATCGCAAGTACTTTATCTTCACCGGCGGCTATAGCGTAAATTTGTTTATTACCTTCAATTTTTAATGGCGTACTGGCAACACGTTGGTTTACAGTGCAGTCAATTAATTGGCCGCGTTTGTCGTAAACCCAGCTGATCATTTCGCCCACAGCCCCTAAATTTTGTAGCTCTTTTAGCTCTTGCTCATCAACAAAGCCATCAATATGCAATGGCGATTTTTCGCCTAGGCTACCTACACCCACAAATGTTACGTCGGCTTGGGTGGCCAATTTTAAGTTACTGGTAATATTATGTTGTGAATGCAATTGCTGTTTCTCTTCAACACTTCTTGGTAATACAGGAAGCGGCATTGGGTAATGCTTTGCATTTATATGCTCGGCCATTCTAACAACTACATCATAAGGTGAAGCCGACCCGTCAAGTGCCATGTTACCAAGCATAGCCACAACTTTGTGTTGGCTACAATCTAGCGTTGGCAGTTCATCAACGCATGCACGTAATACGCGCCCAGTACCCATAGCTAAAATTTTCGGTGTTTCTGATTTTAAATGGCGTTGTATTTCAGCTGCACCGGCTTGCGCTAAACCTACTGTAGAGTTTGGTTCTGAGCCATCGCTAGGCACTACTTCACAAGAGTCTAAGCCAAAACGGCTTTTAATTTTTTCTGCTAAATCCATACATTTAGCAATAGGATGATCGAGCCTTACTTTAATAAGCCCTTGGCTTACAGATAATGCCACCATACGTTGAGCCGATTGACGAGATACATTGAGCTTTTTGGCAATTTCGTCTTGTGTTTTACCCGCAACATAATAGAGCCACCCTGCTCTAGCTGCATCATCGAGCTTACGTATTTCTGTATTTGATAGCTTTGCCACATAAACCTCTTATTTTGATAAGCCGCTTAGTTTAGCGATAAATCATTTTATAATATTTGCAAATATATCATTCATTTATAAAATGCCGAAGTGTCACATTAATTTAATAACCAATACTTTAGGTAAATTTGCTATTCCTAAAGTATTGGCCTAAAACGGCGGATTAAACTGTTGGGTTTTTAATCGTTAACCCATTTTTATCAAATCTATGTACCTTGTGCTCAGGCGCACTTAAATATATTGTATCGCCATATTGTAATGGGCAATCGCCATCTGCTTTCACCGTAACCGTGCTGCCATCGTTAATAGTTACATGTAAAAAGCTTTCAGAACCTAAATGCTCGATAACGCCCACAGTACCTTGCCAAGTTCCTGACTCAGTTGAAATTTCAAAGTGCTCAGGACGCACACCTAAACTATGCGTTTGTGCATGGCTATCGTTATCTACTTCAATAAAGTTCATTTTTGGTGAACCAATAAAGCCTGCCACAAATTTATTTACCGGGTGCTGGTACAGCTCAAGTGGCGTACCGACTTGCTCAATAATCCCCCCATTAAATACTGCAATTCTGTCTGCCATTGTCATCGCTTCAACTTGGTCATGTGTTACATAAATCATTGTTGTAGCTAAGCTTTTGTGTAGTTCAGAAATTTCTAAGCGCATATTTACACGCAGCGATGCATCTAAATTTGAAAGTGGTTCGTCAAACAAAAAAGCCGACGGTTGCCTAACAATTGCACGCCCTATTGCTACACGTTGGCGTTGCCCGCCCGATAATTGCCCTGGTTTACGGTCTAAGTAATCAGTTAAATTAAGTATTTTAGCGGCATTTGCTATTTTACTTTCTATTTCAGCAGGGCTTACTTTTGCACGTTTTAGTGGAAACGCAATATTATTGCGTACACTCATGTGCGGGTACAAAGCGTACGACTGAAATACCATAGCTAAACCACGTTTTGCCGGTGGCGTCTGTGTTGCATCTTGGCCATCAATCTCAATTGTGCCGCTGGTTGTGTCTTCCAATCCGGCAATCATACGTAGTAATGTTGATTTACCACAGCCCGATGGCCCTACAAATACAATAAATTCACCGTCTTTTATCTCTAAATCAAGCGGTTTAATTACGTTAACTTCATCAAAACTTTTGGTTACTTTTTTTAGTGTGATGCTGCCCATGTGTGTTCTCCTACTTTACTGCGCCAAAGCTTAAGCCGCGCACTAATTGTTTTTGACTAAACCAACCAAGAATTAATATTGGCACAATGGCCATGGCAGATGCTGCCGACAACTTGGCGTAAAATAACCCTTCAGGGCTTGAGTAACTGGCAATAAATGCCGTTAGTGGTGCGGCATTCGCAGCGGTTAAAATGAGTGTCCAAAATGCTTCGTTCCATGCCAAAATTACGTTTAACAGTAATGTTGAGGCTATGCCAGGTAATGCGATTGGCAGTAATACATGAAATATTTCTTCACCAATAGTTGCACCATCCATTCGTGACGCCTCTAAAATTTCACCCGGAATTTCTCTAAAGTAGGTGTATAACATCCATACCATAATCGGTAAGTTTATTAAGGTCATAACAATAACTAAGCCCAGTTTTGTATCTAATAAGGCAAAGTCTCTAAAGAGTAAATAAATAGGAATTAACACCCCTACCGGCGGGAGCATTTTTGTAGAAAGCATCCACATAAGTAGGTTTTTAGTTTTTTTCGTTTGCACAAACGCCATTGACCACGCGGCTGGTACGGCTATTAATAAGCCCAATAAACTTGAACCGAGTGATATAACCACCGAGTTCCAAAAGTGATCAAAATACGGCGAGCGGGCTAACACATCTTGATAGTTTTCCAGTGTCCAATCAAAAGCAAATAACGCTGGTGTGGCTGATATTGCTTCTGCTTCGGTTTTAAAACTGGTGATTAATGTCCATAAAATTGGGAAAAATATCATCCCACTGATGGTCCATGCTGCCAGGGTATAAATTAGTTTTGATTTTTTATTTGTTGCACTAGCCATGATTAACCCTCTAAGTTTTTACCAATAAGGCGCATTAAAAATATGGCTACAATATTGGCAATAATTACTGCAACTATGCCCCCTGCTGAGCCCCCGCCTACATCAAATTGTAATAACGATTGGGTGTAAATTAAGTAAGTAATATTGGTGGATGCATACCCAGGCCCGCCACTGGTTGTCACTAAAATTTCTGCAAAAATAGAAAGTAAAAATATAGTTTCAATTAAAATAACAGCGGTAACAGCGCGTGATAAATGCGGCAGCACGATGTAAAAAAACTTACTAAAAGGCCCTGCACCATCTAAATCGGCAGCTTCGAGTTGTTCGCGGTCAAGTGATTGAATCGCCGTGAGTAATATCAACGCAGCAAACGGTAACCACTGCCAAGAAACAATAATAATGATTGAAAACAAAGGCATTTGCGCAAAAAAGTCGATAGGTTCAAACCCGAGCCAAATTGCAAAGTGTGCAAATAATCCGTTTACAGGGTTCATAAACATGTTTTTCCACACCAAAGCCGATACGGTTGGCATAACAAAAAATGGGGCGAGAACCATAATACGAACATAGTTTCGCCCCCATATTGCTTGGTCGAGGAGAACAGCTAAACCGATACCACCACAAATTGTGATAGCTAATACACCCGTTACTAAATAAAGGGTATTAAAAAAGGATTCAACAAATGCGGGATCTGTTAAAAAAAACTCGTAGTTTAAAAAGCCTACAAATTCGCGTTCACCAGGAATAAGTAAGTTGTAATCTACAAACGAGAAATAGAGTGTCATGCACAGCGGCACTATCATCCATCCTAGTAATAAAATTACACTAGGAAATAGCATTATGCGTGCAAGCGTACGAGACTGTGTAGTTGCCATATCAGTGACCTTCAAAAAGTCAGCATTAACCTTAGCAACAACGACAAACGGCTACTAGATAACATGCTAATGCTGACGAAAAATACGAGGTAAGCGTTAAACTTACCCGCCTACTTATTTATTTTGGGTAGCGCGCTTTACGCATTGTGCGCTCAACTAGGCGTTGTGATGTGTTAAGCGCTTGCTCAACAGTCATTTGCCCAGTAAGTGCAGCGGAAAACTGCTGCCCAACAGCAGTGCCAATTCCTTGAAATTCAGGGATAGCAACAAACTGAATGCCAACATAAGGCACGGGTTTAACTGTAGGGTTTTTCGGGTCGGCCGAATTAATAGAATCAAGCGTTATTTGTGCAAACGGTGCTGCATTCATGTATTGCTCGTTTTCATAAAGTGATGCGCGAGTACCCGGCGGTACTTTTGCCCAGCCTTTGTTATCGGCGACTAATTGGCTGTACTCTTTTGATGTAGCCCAGCTAATAAATTTCATTGCAGCATCAGATTTTTTACTGCTAGAAGGAATTGCAAGTGTCCATGACCATAGCCAGTTACCACGTTTACCTAGGCCATTATCTGGTGCAAGTGCAAAGCCTACTTTATCAGCTACTTCAGAATCTTTTTTATTGGTTACAAATGCGCCAGCAACCGTTGCATCAATCCAAATACCACATTTACCCGTTTGAAATAACGCTAGGTTTTCGTTAAACCCATTCGCTGACGAACCCGCAGGTCCAGACTCTTTCATAACATCTACATAGTACTGGAGTGTGGCTTTCCACTCAGGGGTATTAAACTGTGGTTTCCAATTTTCATCAAACCAGCGAGCGCCAAACGAATTTGCCATTGAAGTAATTAAAGCAACATTTTCGCCCCAACCTGCTTTACCACGTAAGCAAAGGCCATAAACACCTTCATCTTTATTGGTCATCGCTTTTGCAGCTTTTTGAATAAAGCTCCACGTAGGCGCGTTTGGCATTTCTAGGCCGGCTTTTTCCATTAGGTCTGTACGGTACATAACCATAGAGCTTTCGCCATAAAATGGGGCCGCGTATAATTTGTTATCTATGGTTAAACCACTGCGAATAGCCGGTAGTAAGTCATCAACGTCGTAATTTTCACCTAGGTTATCAAGCTCAGTTAGCCAGTTTTGTTTACCCCAAATTGGCACTTCATATGTGCCAATTGTCATTACATCGTATTGGCCGCCTTTTGTGGCAACATCGGTTGTTACACGTTGACGTAAAATATTTTCTTCTAGTGTTACCCATTTTAATGAAATATCTGGGTTTTGTTCTTCAAAATGATTGCTAAGCTCTTTCATGGTGATCATGTCACCATTATTAACAGTGGCAATGGTTATGGTTTCTTTAGCGGCTACGTTAATAGCCATAACTGAACACGCGAGCATTAATAATTTAGTTTTCATCGGGTTAACCCTCATAAATATGTTAAATGACGCTTAAAAATAACTGTAAAGCGCCTTAGTAAATAAAGCGGTGAGTAATTTCAACGTATTTAGAGCGCTGAAATTACCTTTAAACCAAACAGTAAGTTAGTAAGCTATTTAAAATTTAACTGAGATTTCTGAGGTGAAACCGTCAAAACCACGACCAATTTGGCCGCCTGAGTTTGCGCCTTCTTCTTGGTTTACATACTCAACTTTTAAAAGTGTCGAATCTGTAAACCAGTAACCCGCGGCTACTTGTAAGCGCTCAACGGTGTTATCGTTTTGGCTGATTAAATCGGAAGTGTTTTCTGACTCTGCATAGCGCGCGGCTACGTAAAGTTTTTCAGGAATGATATATTGCTGTGCTTCAACGGCGTAATATTCTACTGAGCTTTCGCCTTTAATTACACTGTTAGAATCAAACGTGGTACCGTTTTCGTCTGCCACGCCATCTGTACCAAAGTAGGTAATACCTGCCACTGCGTTACCTGCAGAGTCTGCAAAGGTGTAATCGTCAGACGATTTACCCAACATTAAAATGATGCTGGTTTGATCTGATGGCTGATACGCTAAATTTAATTGAATGATAGACTGATCAAGCCCTGGCATAACACCTACGTGAGTATCACGTTCGCTTGAAGGAGAAGCCGAAAAGTTATAGTTTTCGCCATCACCAAAACGGTAATTTGTTGTTGTGAGTCCATCTAAGCTCGCTACGCCATTTTCAAAACGAAGTTGGTCGCCTTGGTTAGCTTGTAAGTAATTTAAGCCAACTTTAAAGCCACCTTCAAACTCTAATGTACCTTGTAAGCGGTAATTAAAGCCTCTATCTTCTTGAAATGCTTCGCCAAAGCTTGATGTAGTAATGTGACCTGCCACGTTATAAGAACGAAGCACACCACTGTCAAAAGTTTCTGTGTAGCTTAATTGTGCACCGTTTTCTGCGGTTGCGTAGTCGTTAATGCCGTTACCAATTAAGGCATTACCTTGGTTATCTGCGCCGTCTTGAAAACCTTTGAACTGAAATGGAGACGCGCCAATATTACCTAAACGAAGCGTTAAATTTTCGTTTTCGTTTGGTGTGCCGTATAAGCCAAGTAAATCAAATTCAATACCTGCAAAGTCGTTATGGAACGAAAAATCACGGTCGCCGCCGCCAAAATCGTTTGGCTCTTCGGCTATATCAATGTCGGCAGTAATGTATTCATTTATATGAAACTTAAGCATTAAGTTAGCTCTAATACGCCCAAAACCTGATGATTGTTCTTCATCTCCAGGACGAAATGCACCGTCTTTAGCTTGAATAGACTGAAAGTTTTGCATTGCTAGAAAGTTAACGTCAAGGCGGTCAAAGTAATCTGACATTTCTGCTTGTGCAGGCGCTGCCAACGCTGCTGCTACTAAAGTTAGCGCAAATTTAGCTTTCTTATTATTTAACATAATGAACTCTCTATTTAGTGTGTTGTGTATTTTCAGTGTGCAGCTAAAGCAAATGGGCATTTTATATAAATGTGTTTTTAAACTTCGCAATGGGCATTGGCTCAGCTAGTGAGCATAATCACAAATGAATAATGTAACGTCAACATCTTTTATTACAAAACATTTACATGAAATCGTATTTATAAAAATTTACATTTATAAACAAGGGTTTAATAGTTTTGAATTCCAAAATAAAATTGCCAGTTATGACTAAAGTCTTATTTAAAATGTTCTGTAGAGGGCTATTGAAGAGCGTTATTTAACATTTATTAACCAATTAAATGGTGTGGGCGTTTAATTAATACGGCAGGTTTAGGCGCGTAAAAGCGCTAATTGGTTGTTTTTTGATTTACTTTCTTGAGCTTATACAGTGCTTAGCATAAAATTAAATTACTTTAGATGTATAAAAAATAGAAGTAATTAACATATGGAATTTGTGCGCCCGCTTGAGCCTATACTTATTATTGATGACGTTAAGGAAATACGTGACTACCTAAACCAAATATTAACGGAGCTAGGCTTTGAAGATATTTTAGAAAGCAACGATTACCTTTCTGCAAAACCCCTTCTTGATAAAAAATCACCCAATGTCATATTTTTGGATGTGGACTTACCTGATTCTGAAAGCTCTGATATTCTAGAACATATTAATGATAGCTACCCTCACGCTCACGTTGTTATGTGCTCAGGTCATAACACTCTTGAAAACGTGCAAAACACATGGGAATTAGGCGCTAAAGGCTTTATAGAAAAACCTTTTAACGCTAAAAAAGTTAATTCTGTTATGAAGCGCCTCGAACTAAGCGAATAAAATAAGGTCAGTATGCAAAGCACTGTTACGGCAATTATCGACGATTTATCGAGTGTTATTTTTGGAAAAAAACAACAAATAAAACTAGCACTCACCTGCTTATTCAGTGAAGGACATTTACTGATAGAAGATTTACCCGGTATGGGCAAAACTACGCTCTCACATGCACTTGCTGCTGTGCTTGGGCTGTCGTATCAGCGTATACAATTTACAAGCGATCTTTTACCTGCCGATATTTTAGGAACTAATGTATTTAACGCTAATGAGCACACGTTTACATTTCATAAAGGGCCGATTTTTAGCCAAGTTGTATTAGCAGATGAAATAAACCGCGCGGGCCCTAAAACGCAAAGTGCATTGCTTGAGGCAATGGAAGAGCAGCAAGTTACAGTAGATGGTACTAAGTACACATTACCAAATCCTTTTTTTGTAATTGCCACGCAAAACCCGCTTTTTCAGTCGGGTACTTACCCACTTCCAGAATCGCAGTTAGATCGATTTTTAATGCGCATAAGTTTGGGTTTTCCTCCTAAAGAGGCTGAAAAACAACTTATTTTAAACATTAAACCGCGAGACTACAGCCAATTACCACAAAGAATAGACGCTAAGCAGCTACAACAAATTCAAACCTTAATTAACCAAATTGTGATAAGTAGCCCTGTAATCGATTACATTATTGAATTAGTAACGCATACTCGTCAAAGCGCTGCATTTGCAGGCTCGCTCTCTCCTCGGGCAAGTATGGCGCTTGCCAAAGCGGCTAAGTCGTGGGCATTTATTGAAGGGCGAGAGTTTGTAACCCCTGACGATGTACAAGCTGTATTTGCAAGTGTGTGCCAACACCGCTTAGGACTGCATAACGAGTCAGGAGAAGCGCAAGTAAATGAAATCTTAAAAACCGTTGCTGTGCCAGTTTAACGTGTTATTTAAAAAAAAAGCCAAAAAGGTCGGTATATTAGGCGCATTAAAAAAGCGTTTACTTAATAAACTACTTAAAAACAAGCATTCAAAGCAATCCATTACGCTGGCTCATAACAATATTTATGTAGTGCCCTCGCAGCTCGGCTTTTACTTTATTATTGTGGCTATTTTAAATTTTGTTATGGGCATTAATTATCAAAATAACTTAATTTTGGTGATGGCTTATTTAATGTTTGTGGTGATGATTATTGCCGTACTGCTTGGTTATACAAATGCCAGAGGGCTAAAAGTTGAATATATAAAAAGTTTTGCCAGCTTCTCACCAAATAAAGGCTCGGTTAAATTTATTTTAAAAGCCCCTACACTTACGCAATCAGTATCGCTTAGCTACTCGAGTGACCCTGAATACGCAAAGCACTTAGCGCAAGTTACGCCCAAAGACAGCGCTTTAATTATTAACCTACCTTATAATGCCCGCGGTAAATATACCCTTGAACGTTTTAAAATACACAGTAATTACCCATTTGGGCTGGTAAGCGTGTGGAGTTATATACAACCCAATGACTCTGTTTACGTTTACCCTGTGCCAGAGCATGTATTAAACGACACTTACAACAGTACGTTTGAACACACAACGCAAACAGGCAGTATTAAAGAGCCCGGCAGCGAAGAGTTTGATGAGCTAATTACGCATTTACCAGAAATGGGATTGCAGCGAATTTCATGGAAACATTACGCTAAATCACAGCAGTTACTCGTAAAAGAATTTATAGATTATAAAAAGTCCGATATTGTTTTTGATTTTAATCTGCTAACGGGTAACACCGAGCAACGCTTGAGTCAGCTTTGCTTTTTAGTGTGTAATGCATGCGAAAACAACACACCGTTTACACTGATTTTGCCCTCAGCAAATTACAAAGCAACTAACAACGCGCACGATAAATCACAGTGTTTAGCACTTCTGAGCGAATACGGCGGAGCAACTAATGGCTGAGCTATTAAATTACCGGGCAATTAATTTAGCAATGAGCTTTATATACGCCTGCTTATTTGCGTTTTATTTATCGCATATGCCCATACTGTTTATTGGGGTTTTATCGCTTTTATGCCTTTGGAACGTGTACTTAACACTGACTAACAACCCTAAACCTAACGCGTGGCTTGCAAATATTTTGGCTGGATTAGCTTTAATATTAATGATTTACACCATAGGTATAGGCGATACTGTCATATTGTTTGTTGCTATGTTATTGCTCTCTAGTATTTTTAAATTACTGCAGGCTAAAACAAAAAAACATTACCATATTATTGTCACACTCACGTTTTTTTCTATTTCATCGGCGTATTTGTTTAACCAAAGCATAATAACCACCTTAACCATGAGCGCCCTATTTTTACTCAACTTTGCTGTATTGAGCTTAATTGAATCTTCTCATAGTTTAAAATTAGCCTCTAAACAAAGTGCTAAGCTGTTATTTATTGCTTTGCCTTTAGCAATATTTTTGCTGTTGTTTTTACCTAAAATGCCCGCTTTTTGGCAGTTACCTGGGCCAAAGCTTGCTAAAACAGGGCTCTCTGAACAGGTTGACCCGTTTGATATTGCAAAGCTGTCTAATTCTGATGAACTGGTTTTTAGAGCGCGTTTTAATAACAACACGCCCGCCTCGCCTTATTATTGGCGAGCACTTGTACACGATACTTTTGATGGTAAAGCGTGGAAAACATCTGATTTATTAAAATATAATAATCAAAGTGCTGATCCCAAAAAACAAATTGCAGTACAAAATACCTACACTATTATTGCCGAGCCTGCTAATCAAAAATGGTTATATGGGCTTGATTACGCAACCAGTAACAATAAAAATGTTGAAAGTAATGCGCTGGGGCTACTTCGAAAAAAACAATATCAAGCTAAAAGCTTGCAGTATCAGGTATCAAGTGCAGCACTGAGTACAGAGCAACTTTCAAATTGGCAAACCGCTTATTACACACGCTTAAATAACCAAACAAACCAACAAGCATCCAAGCTTGCTGCCAAACTTAAACAATCAACAACCTCGCAAAGTGACTTCTATAATGCATTGCTTAGCTACTTTGCTAAACAAGAATTTAGTTACACGTTAACCCCTGAGCCAATGACCGGTGACAGCACTATTGATCAATTTTTATTTGATAAAAAGCGCGGCTTTTGCGGCCATTACGCCAGTGCAGCAGCGTATATTTTTAGAAGCGCCGGTATTCCCGCACGCTTGGCCAGCGGTTATTTAGGTGGTGAAAAAAACCAAACAAATAATTATTTATCGGTTCGTCAATACGATGCCCACGCTTGGGTTGAAGTGTATATTAATAATCAGTGGCAAATTTTTGATGCCACTGCGGTGGTCGCCCCCGAGCGGTTAAATGGTTCACTTTCGCAAAACGAAGAACTCAATGATGAATTTAAAAGTAATCTCGATTTTGGCTTAGTGAGTTTAAGTAACTTTGCAGCCGTTAATTGGTTAAGGCTCAAACTAGAAACCCTTGATTACCAATGGACTAGCTGGGTACTTGGCTTTGACGAAGAAAAGCAAAGCAACTTTTTAAAATCACTTTTTGGTAGTAAACATCTTTGGCTGGTACCTTTAGCGGTTATTTTAGGACTTGCTTTTAGCTTTGCTGCTTACTTTATTTATTTAAATTGGCCACGCAATAAAAGTAAACGCCCGCCGTTAGTTTCAGAATTTGAGGCAATTAAGCGCTGGGCAGATAAAAACCACATAGCAGCGCCTAGTCACTATTCACCAAATCAGCAGTTAATATACTTTGCTGAGCAAAGCCCTGATGCTGCGGAACCTTTAAGCGAATTTAGCTATTTATTTAACCAAGTGCGCTACGCTAAAAAACCTTTTACTAAAGAACGTAAAAATCAGGCTAAAGATCTGATAAAATTAATTAAATCTTCAAAATAGAGAAAACTATGAATGCGGTTGTTATAGGCGTTATTTTAATGCTTGGGCTCTCCTTAGCCCGTGTAAATGTCATTGTAGCTATGATAATTAGTGCACTTGTAGCTGGTTTAACAGCGGGTTTAGGGATAAAAGAAAGTGTTGATGCATTTAATTCTGGCTTGTCGGCCGGCGCTGAAATTGCACTAAGTTACGCAATGTTAGGTGCCTTTGCAGTGGCTATTTCAAAATCGGGATTAACCCGTATCCTCGCCGAAAAGCTATTAAACAAAGTGAATGCACAAGGTGCTGGCAGCGAAACCTTTTTAAGCTATTTTATTTTATTAATTATATTAGGCTGCGCTATTTCTTCTCAAAATTTAGTGCCTGTGCACATAGCCTTTATACCTATTTTAATCCCCCCTTTGCTGGTTGTGTTTAATCAACTACGTTTAGACCGCCGCGCTATTGCTTGTATATTAACGTTTGGTTTAGCTACCTCTTACATGGTATTGCCTTATGGATTTGGTGGCATTTACTTATACTCTATTTTGCATAAAAACTTAGTTGATAACGGTCTAGAGATAGTTAACACACAAGTGCCTATGGCAATGATTATTCCAGCCTGCGGTATGTTGGTTGGGTTAATTATTGCGGTGTTTATAAGTTACGCAAAGCGCCGTGACTACCAAGCGCAACCGTTAACAACACAAAGCAAAGCTAGCGACATTGAGAAACCAAAAAAAGTGATGATCGTGGGTTTGTTTGCTGTGCTTTCATCCTTGGTTGCTCAAAACCTAAGTGGCTCTATGATATTAGGCGGCCTTGTTGGCGTAATGATATTTAGTGTATTTGGTGTTGTTAAGTGGGAAGAAAACGGCGACGTATTTAGTAAAGGCGTCGCCATGATGGCAATGATTGGCTTTATTATGATTTCGGCTCAAGGATTTGCCTCAGTAATGAAAGCAACCGGTGATGTAGCAAGTTTAGTTCACAGTGGCGCGGCGTTATTTGATGGCAATAAGCCCCTCGCTGCGGGCTCTATTTTATTGGTGGGATTATTGATAACAATGGGTATTGGTAGTTCGTTTTCTACAGTGCCAATTATAGCTACCTTATTTGTTCCTTTATGTTTAGATTTAGGTTTCTCGGTTATGGCGACCGCGGCTTTAGTTGGTACAGCGGGTGCATTAGGTGATGCGGGCTCTCCTGCCTCTGACTCTACACTTGGGCCAACCTCGGGTTTAAATGCCGATGGTCAACATGACCATATACGAGATTCCGTGATCCCCACCTTTATACATTTTAATATTCCATTACTTATATTTGGTTGGATTGCGGCTATGGTGCTTTAGCACCTCTGCACTTATAGTGTGTATAATTCATTATTTTTAAGGCATGTATTTCATGCCTTTTTTATACCTACCTCTTTGCTGACTTAATCTATATATTTTTATAGCTGCTAAGATTGCTTTTACAATTAACTAGTATGATGTGTTCTTTTCCTGTAATTAAATAAGCACCTAATAAAGATGCTTATTTAAAGGCTGCTTGCCTTAATATTTATTTATTCAAAACCGTAAATCATTTTATCGCATACCACCGGTGTCGGTCTGTGGTCATCATCTACGGCTACAAAGGTAAAGCTGCCTGAAATAGCCGAGTGCTTATCATCTTTATGCATGGTCTCTAAACAAATATCCACATCCACTTTAAGTGATGTATTACCCACATGCACAACTTTAGCAATTAACTCAGCAAAAGTACCCGCTGGAATAGCCTCTTTAAAATCAACTCTATCAGATGAAATAGTCACTAACGGCTTTCGGCAAAAACGAGTGGCGGCAATAAAAGCAACCTCGTCCATCCATGCTAACGCATCGCCACCAAATAATGTGTTGTGATGATTAGTGCGCCCAGGAAACACCGTTTTAGTAACCGAGGTCGTTGAGTCTTCAATACGCTTTGCAATAATTGCATCGCGGTTAATGTCTGTCATAGTATCTACTTTTTATTAGCAAGCTTATCTTGCATCAATAATGCTGGGTCTAGGCGCTCGCCTTCCCAGTTAAAACGCCAATCAAGGTGTGGGCCTGTTACACGCCCTGTTGCACCTATCTCGGCAACTTTGTCGCCTTGGCTTATTGTATCGCCTACTTTTACATCTAATTTGCTTAAATGAATATATGTCGAGGTAACGCCATGGCCGTGGTCAATAATAAGCGTACCTCCAGAGTAGTATAAATCGGGATCAGCAAACACCACGGTGCCACTAATCGGAGCATAAACAGGCGAGCCGGTTTTATTGGCAATATCTAAACCAAAATGTGGGCGTCGCGGTTCGCCGTTAAAATAACGTTGGCTACCATAAACACCCGATATACGTCCTTGTGCAGGCTTTAATACCGGGTCTAAAAAGTACTGTAAATCAGAGTTAACTGCGCGCGCATTACGTATTGCTTGTGCCTCACGGCTAATACGTGCGCTTACTTCTTTAGGGGGCGACACATACTTTTTAGCCACACCGGTAATTTTATCAATTTTATAATCACGTTTAGTGATCATTAAATCTTGCGTGTGTGTTTTACCGTTATTATCTACCCACGTAAGGGCGTGTTTTGCTTTCGCGTCGCGACCAAAGCCAAACACAAAATCGCCAGAGTCTGATAACTTTAATGTTTTACCATCTAGCGATACCGACTTTACATTTTCAAGCTTGCCAGTCACTAAGCCGCCCTGCGTTAGGTGCCCTTTTAGCTCAAGCGCTAATGCACTAAAGCTAGTTGTGGTTACAAGCGCTGTGGCTAAAAGAGTTTTAAGCATAACTAATCGATCCCTTTCCTACGCCTTCATATGCGGTAATTTTTACGTCTTTGTCTGGGTATTCTGCCTTAACTTGCTCAGCAAGGTGTTGAGCAATACATTCAACCGTTGTATCAACAGGTAAAATGTCACAGCGTGACTCGCTAATCGCCATTTCAAAGTAACCTTGAGCAGCGGTGTAAGCAAAACACACATCATCGTTTTTAGCGCTTATGTGTTTTAATTCGCTTGCAGCGATTTGGTCTTCACGCGTGGCTAAGTAAATATCTTGCCATTTTTCTGCCCATTGCTTTTGTAAGCGTGGCATAGACATACCATCTAAACTAATACCAATTTGCGAGCGATGGCCATGAATAATACGCTGACAGTTACCATCGTGCTTTTTAAGGCCATGGCTGTAATGATAATAAAAACTTTGGCTGTGCTCTGGTTTAAGCGACAACTCAATTTTTTCAATGTTTCCTGGCAGTTTTGGTAAAATAGTGTCGATTAAAAATTCAGTCACTGATTCAACGCTAATTTCTGGTGCATCTATCATGCAATAAGCTTGATGCGGAGCACTCATGGCTAAATGGTGGTTATCACCAAATGTGCAATCGAGCGTTTTGTGCGAATCAAATTCTTGTACTGTGCCATTTAAACCTTTAGCAATTGCTAGTTTGTGGTCTAAACAGTCGTCAATTATGCCTTTAATTTGCTTTTTAACTAAGCCAAAGTCTAACACCATAGACTCTTCATTTAGCTTGCCATGCAACGTTAAGTCAACAATCCAGCTCTCGCCAACGGCGCCGCGTTTGTTACATAAGTAAGAAAAATCAATCACTGTTAGTGAGTTAACAAAAAGGATCATAAACTTCCTTTAAACTGGTTATAAGTCAGGGGTAATTATAATGATTTCTGATTGTAATTGCGCGGTTTTATAGTGCAAAAAGCAATCGCCACTACTGATTGGCGATAAATCACGCAAAAAAGTGTTTTTTTCAACTGCTCCGAGTTGTTTAGCGTACAAGTGTACGCTAAAGTACTTGGCAATTTCTAAGCGAAGATAAGTGTTATGGAACCTAAAAATAGCTATACAAAAGAAGATTTGATCCTATGTGGTCAAGGTGAAATGTTTGGTGAAGGTAACTGCCGTTTACCAAGCGACAACATGTTAATGATGGACCGTATTACTTCAATCACTGCTGATGGCGGCGAGCACGGTAAAGGCCAAATTGTAGCTGAGCTTGATATTGACCCAAGCCTATGGTTTTTCGATTGCCATTTTAAAGGCGACCCAGTTATGCCAGGTTGTTTAGGGCTAGATGCTATGTGGCAACTCGTTGGCTTTTTCTTAGGCTGGTCTGGTGGCCCTGGTTTAGGCCGTGCTTTAGGCGTGGGTGAAGTTAAATTTACCGGTCAAATTTTACCTACAGCTAAAAAAGTAACGTACCGCCTTGATATGAAACGTGTAATTAAGCGTAAATTATTTATGGGTATGGCTGATGGCACAGTTGAAGTAGATGGCCGCGTAATTTACGAAGCAAAAGATTTAAAAGTGGGCTTATTTCAAGACACAAGCGCATTCTAAAATTAGTAATGAATGTATGCAAAAAGGCCTCCAGTTGGAGGCCTTTTTACGTTAATTCTTATCTGATGAATTAGGTTTTATACATGTTTCGGTTTTCAATTGCTTCACGCCAACCGCCTAACCATTCTGACTTAGGATCGATTTGCTGATAAGGGCATAGCTCTTTTGAGCGCCCGGCTAAACCTGCTTTAAAACCTTGAGAATGAGCTCTTTCTAAACGATCTCTTTTTTGTCTCTTCATCGGTAATATCCTCACCTTTTTTAATTATAAATTTTGTAGCATTAGTGAAATCTACATTTAATGAATAGTTAATAAAAATGTTAAATTCAAATAGCAAAATTAATTAATTTGTTTGACATTAACTAACATGCTGATGCAAAAATAATTTAACATTAATAAAAACACAGTGGTCGCACCACTTCATTTCTTACTGCTTCTTTAATTTACAATACGGCTATCTAACCGCTTAAATGCACTTATGTGCTAAGGCGTGTTCTACTTTGCTGATTTAAATATCTCCATTAAAGCGATTAAATAACTGCTTAATAAAAGCACCTAATGGGCAGCATATAGTTGGTATTTATGGTGCATTACCGCCTTGTTTAAATTCCAAACTCCACTGCAAATTTAACCAGCAAAAATCAACACGACCTATTTATCCGACACACCTTTTTTGGCTAAGTTCCAAACAAAAATGTAATCATGACGATTTTATTGCAATTTGCCCTTTTGTTTAAAAAACAGCTTTAGCGATTTATTTTTAAACAATTGGTATTTATGCTTGATTAATTAAAGTCGATCGGTCTAATATGGGTTAACTTTAAAAAAAAGGCTATTAGGGGTTACTTATAATGAATACTGCTCAAGCACCTGCACGGCGCGGAAGACCCCCTAAAATACCTCGCGAAAACGCCGATACCAAAGCGCACCTTATTAGGGTTGGCCTAGAAACCTTAACTGAATTTGGTTTTAGCGCAACTGGCCTTGATACCATTTTAAAAAAAGCCGGCGTGCCTAAAGGCTCGTTTTATCATTACTTTAAAAGTAAAGAAGCGTTTGGTATTGCCTTAGTAAATGCCTACGATGACTACTTTATTACTAAACTTAAAAAATATTTAACCGATAGCAATACCCCACCCCTGGAGCGCTTAATTCACTTTACGCAAAGTGCCATTATGGGCATGCAAAAATACCAGTACAAACGCGGTTGTTTGGTAGGCAATTTAAATCAAGAGCTCAACCATTTAAGTGATGAATTTAAAATCCGCCTACTACAAAGCTACGTAGCATGGCAGCAGCAAGTGGAGCAGTGTTTAAATGAAGCACAGCAACAAGGCACGATTGCTAAAACTGTTGATACGCAGCTTATGAGTGAATATTTTTGGATTGGCTGGGAAGGCGCCGTTATGCGCGCTAAACTTACCCAATCAAGTAAACCCCTTACGTTGTATACAGAAATGTTTTTACGCGCATTACTTACCTAGTGCGCATTTTATTTAGCCATTAAAAACCGATCGGTCTAAAAGGATATGTTATGAGTAACTCAGTTAAAGCTATTGTAATTACGAAAGACGAAAACTACGCTGCGGCGCTTAGTGAAGTGCAGCAAAGTGACCTACCAGATCAAAACGTGCAACTTGATGTACTTTACAGCACGCTCAATTACAAAGATGGGCTAGCCATTACTGGTAAAGGCCCTGTTGTGCGCAGTTTTCCTATGGTGCCAGGCATCGATTTAGTGGGCAAAGTAAGTGAAACAAGTACGGATGAATTTACTGTTGGCGATAATGTAATTTTAAATGGCTTTGGTGTGGGCGAAAAACACTGGGGGGGCCTTGCACAAAAGGCATCGCTTAATAGTGATTGGTTAATCCCCCTCCCTGCAGCGCTTTCGCCAAAACAAGCAATGCAAATTGGTACCGCGGGCTACACTGCAATGCTGAGTGTTATTGCCCTTGAAAAACAAGGCATCACTCCAAGTGATGGCGAAATATTAGTGACCGGTGCAAACGGCGGTGTTGGCAGCTTTGCCATTTATTTATTAAATCAGCTGGGCTATAACGTAACCGCTGCAACAGGTAGAATGGAGCAAAGCGATTACTTAAAAGAGCTAGGTGCGTCACAAATTATTAGCCGCGATGAGCTTTCAAACCCAGGTAAGCCACTTCAAAAAGAGCGCTTTGCAGGTGCTGTAGATTCGGTAGGCAGCCACACGCTTGCTAATATTTGTGCATCGCTTAAATACGGTGGTGTGGTTACTGCGTGTGGTTTAGCCCAAGGCATGGATTTACCCGCATCAGTAGCGCCCTTTATTTTACGTGGTGTATCTTTAATTGGTATAGACAGCGTTATGCGCCCTAAAAAAGACAGAGTAGAAGCATGGGACAGACTAGCAAGCTTAGTTAAAGCCGATTACCTTGATAAAATATCAACCGAAATTACACTTGAACAAGTAATCGAAAATGCCGAGCAACTTATGGAAGGTAAAATTCGCGGCCGCGTAGTTGTTAATTGCCAAAGTTAAGCAATTTTATCTATTAAAGCCTCGTTATTAAATTTATAATGGCATTTGTATTTTTATTAATGAGGCAACACCTATGAGCAACCAAGATCTTTACAGTAATAACCCACTGCAAGGCGTAAAATTAGAGCAAGTGGTTGAAGAACTGGTTGAGCAATATGGGTGGGAGCTACTACACGCTTATTTGCAATTAAACTGTTTTAAAAACAATCCTGATGTAAAATCGGCGGTTAAGTTTTTACGTAAAACACAATGGGCACAAGAAAAGGTAGATAACTTTTACCTATACCGCCTTAAAAACTTACCTAAGCCCGACGATGTGCAATACGAGTTACCACCACGAGATAGAGTTATTCCTGCGGATCATAAACCGGGGGAGCCGTGCGAATTAAGTTTTAGTGATGCAAAGCGAATTATGGAAAAAAAGGCCACTAAACAACGCGCAAGGGCACGAAAACAACGCTCAAATGCAACTAACCCGTGGGGTAACTAAGTTAACCTCAACTCTGGATAATAAATCTATCTCTAGCAGCTATTTTCAGCGCTAACAGCGTTGAATTTACTTGCAATAGGCTAGCTATTGACGCGTAAATTCGCCTTGTTTTCACCGAAAACCGCTGGCTAGAGAATTAAGCTTAAAGATCATCATGATAAATTATGTTGGTCTATCTCTTAACCAGAGTTCAGGTTAAGTTATATTTTTAAAGCCAATGTATATTGGCTTTTTTTAGCTCTGCAATTTTAGGACTTAGTAACCTCGTTTACGCCAAAAATCATTAACAGAGCCTTGCTCTTCAAGTGCAACGTTAAATGTTTTATCGGCAATAATTTTATTATTTAGGGTGAGTGTCATTCGCCAATCACCTAATTTATTTTCAATAGGCTCCCACAGCGTATCACCTAAATAAAATTGCCAGTCGTTCTCTTTAATGTATTCAACGCCTTCAAAGGGCGGCATTATTTCGCCATTACTGTCTGGAATATCGGGGTGATAGATGCAAAAGTGAAGTTTTTCGCCTTTTGCTTTTTTGATATTAATTATTAAACCAAATTCAACATCAAGCTTGGCAATTACATTGGTTGTAAACTGCTCAATTTGAGGCAATGCTTTACATTTGCTATCCCAGGTAGAATAAATCCCACAACTTTGAATCGACACCTCAGGTTTTGATTTTGCCATTACACCATTCTTTACTTCAGGCTGTTAATGCACTGATTTTATAATACATGCAGCTTAAGTAAAATCACCTGATTAACAAACATACTCAATGTTGATTTATTTTTGCACATCGCTTGCACATTTAAGATCAAAAATAGCGTCAATTAGTACTTAATTGGCTGTGTATGATGAATCACTCTCTCTGTAATAAAGTTAAACTATTAAAAATATTGTTATTAAGCGCGGCAATTTCTTCTCTTGTTGCATGTGGCAGTGATGAGCAAAACCTAACAACCGCCACTGATGAAAGTACAAGTTCAAGCAGTGACAGTACAACAGCAACAAGTGGCACCAGCTCAACCGAGCAAGTGCTATGTGAATACAGTTACAATGAATATAACGACTCAACATCAGTGCAAACCACCAGCTCTGCTGATTGGGCATGCACAGGTACAACACGCGATGTAGTCGCTAATGGCATTCCCGATCATGATGTGGGCACGTTTCCTAACCCCGACAATCCAAACACCATTTCTGAGCAAACAGTGAGTGAGAGCTTTACGTTAACGCCTATACAAAGCGATACCGCAACCTTAATGGGCGGCAGTTGTGATGACTCTGGCGATAATTGCTCGCTTGGCGATAACAGTGGCAACTGGAGTATTGAAGCACTAAGCCAAGATACCTTTAGTTTTGGTACTGACGATAACAACGCACACGTACAGCCCGATGGCACATATCATTATCATGGCATGCCGGAGGGATTTATCTCCCTTAGAGGCGGCAACAGCTCAACAATGACTCTAATTGCATGGGCGGCTGATGGGTTTCCTATTTATGCGCGCTATGGCTATAGCACCGCGGATGATGCAAGTTCGTCACTTAAAGTGATGACAGGTAGCTACCAACATATTAGTACTGTAAGCGATAACCGCCCTTCTACCGATATTTATCCACTGGGAACTTTTGCACAAGATTGGGAGTATGTAGCTGGCTCTGGCGATTTAGATGAGTGTAACGGGCGCTTTGGGGTTACTCCTGAATTTCCACAAGGCATATACCATTACTATGCAACCGATACTTATCCGTTTTTTCAACGCTGTGTTAAAGGCGAGCTATAAATTTACTTATAGGCAAAGTGAGCATGATGAAATTACATAAAAAAGCACTGGTTGCGCTTATTTTAGTGGCCAACATTGTTATAGCACCGGTTGTTTATGCACATTTAATGGTGGCTCAACACGGAACATTAAACGTGATTGATAACCATGCCTTTATTGTGCTCTCGCTGCCTATTTCTGCATTTAATAACCTTGATGATGATTTAAATAAAAAAGTATCTATGGATGAATTTAACGCCCATAAAAAGCAAATCAGCAAAACCATAATGCGAGGGGTTTATTTAAACGATCATCATTATAAGTTTTCTTTAGAGGGCTTATTACTAAACCCTGAAGTGTCGCATACTGATACTAATAACATTGAGTACATAACGATTACGGGCCGATATACAGTGCCCGATATAAGCGCACAGCTAAAATTAAACGTTAGGTTATTTAGTCAAAATTCTGATTTAAATAAGTACCACATTACCGCCACTAACAAACAGCAAAAAATGACTCATCAGTTTGCTTTAACACCGCGTACGCCCTTTAGCACACTATTTGAACAACGGAGGAAATAATTAAATTTCCCATTGTTTGTCCCTGAAAAATAATGTTATATTTAAAAAAATAAAGGAAATATTGATAAGGATTATCGTGACCAGCCTAGCAGAATTACAAAACTCTCCAGAAAAAATTATTGAACGATTACAACACAATGACACTGAATCAGTGCATTATGAAATTACTGTATATGATAAGTTTGGTTTTCATGCATCGGGTATATTTAAATCATTCGACGAAAATACTAACACTATTTCAATATTAATTGATAAAGACATTTTATTCTTTAACATGCATTTTCTTGCGCACATTTTAGTTCATGACGCTAATAAGCACTCTAATTTTTTATCAGGTAAGTCGCTTTTAAAAATAAATAGTGATTATTCAACCATCAATTTAGACGAAAAAATTGATTTATTGGTCCAAATGCTTAATAAAAACTATGATCTATTTTCTCAATTTATAATAGATGAGCAATTAGAATTAAGTAAACTTGAAATAGAGAGGATTTCAATTCTAATAGACCACCTTTCTAATAACATCACTAATTTAGCTAAGGATGATTTTTCTTTATTACAGCTAAAAAAAATTAATGCTATTCATATTAAAAACAACAGCGATATTAAATTTAGTATGAGAGAATCAAATTCAAAAATTTTTATAACCTTTAGTTATAAAGAAGATTTACCCATCGGTATAAATAACTTAATCGAGAAAGGTTTTAATAAAATTTTATAACCTTTAATATGTTAATCTTGTCAAATATAAAGGAATGACAATGGGACTTAAAGAAAAAAGAGCAGCTAGAGACTTTCAAGAAAATCGTTTAGATTCTCTAAAAAAACAAATTTTCAAAGCTGCAAAGTTTGAGTTTGAAATTGAAGTAAATTGGGACACAATTGCTATAGATGACTATGCACATTTATTCGATCAAACTTGGCCTCTAGTTTACTTTGAACCAACAATCAAAGCTTTTAAAGAATTGTGTTCTGATGACTTATCTCAAGAAGCTATCCAGGAAGATTTGAAAAAAGTAATCATCCAAAACTTTGGTAACGTTCATAACGCAAACCATTTTGCTACATATAGTAAAGGTGTTCTAACACTAAACCATTCACCTATAATGAACGCAGAAAACCAAGTTGAAGATCGCGCAGAATCAATTCAAAATGCAATTGAAAAAGAGCTATAATTTTTAGTTGCCCTTATAAAGGAAGCTATGCTTCCTTTATATTAGCGTACTAATAATTTTGGATTTTTAGGAAAGAAATTCTCTGGTTGCTTTTCGCAAAGCGAAAATTCGCGAGTGTTTTTATAAGGAAGCTTCATAAATCCTGCTACCCCCACATCAGTAATGTTAACTGCATACTGCATTAATTTATTAAGTAACCGTTTAAACTCTACTTCTTTGCTTTCATCGAGTAAGCGATAGTAATGGTGTATTTTCATTCTATCTGGCAGGGCTTCAAATATAATACAGCCAGTATGATGAATTTGGTTTAGCTCAAACACGCATCTAATCACTTTTTTAGGAAGTTGCAGCTGCTCATCAGGATCTTTACCATCTTCAAAGTAAGAATGTGGACGTGCAATTTCGTTTGCCTTCATACTAACAACTTCATAATCAAGCTCAGGGAGGTTATCAAACTTAAACGCTCCGGTTCCATCTCGCTCTAACTGAATAGTTTTACGCGCATCAAATAAACAACACTTAAATAAACCTTTTTGACTTATTGCTTGTGCAAGCATCACGGTATTATTAATGGCATCGGTAAAGGCTGTTTTTAAACTTTCATCATGCATAATAAGCGATGACTCAACAAACAACGACTCATCTTTCCAATGAAAGCTCAATCCACCCACTACCGGGTATTTAGCTAGGCGGCTGATAGAGGCCAAAAAGGCTTTTTCGGTATCGCCGGTATCAAACAAAAACTCTTTATAGTAGCGATCTAATTGAGCATCGTTTACATCAAGCAATTGTTGATTATGATCGGCTTGTCGTAAAAACTGTTTTCGCGAGCTATATACTACGGTGTCGGGCTTATCGCCTTTACCAAACCAATACGGAATAGCAGGACGAGGCTCCGCTTTTTTAAGCTCAGGTAAATACGCCTTAGCCATTTTGGTAATGTTACGCATAAAGTAATCGCCAGCGCCATCACGTATGGTTTTATTTTTAGACAGCATGCCATCAATTACATTGGCAAGCTCTTTGGGTAAGCCAAGCGAGCTTGCAGGAATGGCTTGCGCGCCAAAACGACACGACTGAGCGGAGGCAAGTGCATATAAGGTAGAAGCCACACCTTGTTCATCAAAGCGTGGCGATGACTGCTCACCGGACATTTGCGCATCACCTATAAAATACACATCGCCCATTCTGGCATTAGTAGTGCTTAAATCTCCCGACATTAAATCCATAAAATTACTGGCTATAGGCTCCCCCTTACTATCAACCTGTGCGTAAACAGAGCTTCCCCAATCAACTAAAGACAGGGCATCGCTTTGCTCATCCCATACTAAGTTAGAAGGTTTAATATCGCCATGCACTATAGGTTGAGGGGTTAAACCATTTTTATGATTACGCAGGTCAATTAATACATTACGCAGCCGCACCGCTAATTGCATAATATGGGCGGCACTAAAACGCCCTTTTTTTAGCGATACTTTTTCAAGGTCTTCTCCAATGGCACGGGCCATCATTAAAATACCTTGCTTTTTTATACGCTCAAAAGCATAAAAGGTAGGCACTAGCGGGTTATTAATTTGCGAGAGCATATACGCTTCGTCTTCTAGGCGGTCGCGCACGCTTTGGGCAAGCGTAATACGCGAGAACTTAAACACCCAAGGTAAGGCATTTTCGTCATTTCCAGCAAACACAAAGCCAAACGCCCCTGAGCCAATCATCTCTACATTTTTATACCCAAGCGCACTCAGTTGTTTAATACAAATATTAAGCCATTGACGGTGTTTTTTGGCATCTCTATGTGACAGCAAATAAACAGATTGCTCTTCGTTAATATAAAAATTGCGAATTTCTTTGGCTTTCAATACAGGCTCTTTGTTTTATAGGTTAAATAGTGAGTTAGCCACATGATTATTAGTGTTATATAGGCAGATTACAATACTCACCAGGTAGTTTTTACTCATACCTAAAAAGCTCACTAGCTTAGTGTTTAATATGCGCTATTACACTTTGCTAACAAATGTTGCATCCAATCGATTAGCTAAGCCGTATTTAAACTATCTGCTTATTTTAGATAGTAAATACATAGGGATTTTAGCGATGAAGAGATTAGCTTTACTTACACTCAGCACGTTATTTAGCATTAGCAGCTACGCTAATATAGAGACCCTTACTGTTTATGGGCATAGAGATGGTTTAATTGGCGAGTCTATCAGTGCCTCAAGCGGTATCATTGGTCAAGGAGAAATACAGCAGCGGCCCATGCTCAGAAGCGCAGAAATGTTAGAGCTTATTCCAGGCATGGCAGTTACACAACACAGTGGCTCGGGTAAGGCTAATCAATACTTTATTAGAGGCTTTAATTTAGATCATGGCACCGACTTTGCCACCAGCATTGAGGGCATGCCCATAAATATGCGAAGCCATGGACACGGGCAAGGTTATACCGATCTTAATTTTATTATTCCAGAAGCTATTTCAACTATAAATTACCAAAAAGGATCATACAGCGCTACACAAGGGGACTTTTCAAGTGCTGGGAGTGCGCAATTTAATTTAGCTAATAACTTAAAGCACAAGCAAATAGAGCTAAGCATTGGTGAAGATAACTATAAACGTGCAGTAGTGCTTAGTGCGGTTGATGTATCTAATGCCAAGTTAATTGCAGCAGCTGAGTGGCAAGGCTACGATGGCCCATGGGATGATATAAACGAAAACGTAAATAAAAAAAATGCCCTACTTCGTTATGTTGGCAAAGCTTTAAATGGAGATTTATCTATTACAGCAATGGCCTACGACAATACATGGCAATCAGCCGATCAAATTCCACAGCGCGCAGTGTCACAAAATATAACGTCACCCTTAGGGTCGCTTGATACCACCCTTGGGGGTAGCTCGAGCCGTTATAGCTTATCAAGCGTTTGGCAAGGCAAGCATATAAAAACCAGTATTTATGCCATAGATTACGATTTAACGCTGTTTTCTAACTTTAGCTATTTTTTAAACGACCCTATAAATGGCGATCAGTTTAACCAACAAGATAGCCGCACTATTTATGGTGGTGAGCTAAGTTATCAATTTGACTCCCTTTCTACAGGTTTAAATATGCAGCACACTGCAGGGCTTGAGGTTAGCCATGACGATATAGACAATGTAGGACTTTATAACACTAAAGCGCGAGAGAGACTCAATACAATAAGACAAGATGCCATTAAACAAACAAGCTATTCGAGTTATTGGCAAACAAAAATACTTTTCACACCTAAATTAGAGGCAACAGCAGGCGTACGGTACGACTATTTTGATACCGATGTTAGCAGTATTACACGGGTAAACTCGGGCAAAGCAAACGATGATTTAGTAAGCTTTAAAGGCAGTTTAAATTATAAATTTACCGATTTGGTAGTCGTTTATGCAAACTGGGGGCAGTCTTTTCATTCAAACGATGCCCGCGGCACTACCATTAATATTGACCCTGTTAGCCAACAAAATGCCGAAAAAGTAGATTTACTGGTAAAAAGTGAAGGTGCTGAATTAGGCCTGCGTTTTACCGATGATCAAAACGTTAATTTATCCGCCGCTTTATGGTGGCTTACACTCGACTCAGAGCTTTTATTTGTAGGTGATGCGGGTAATACAGAGCCCAGTGATGCATCAAAACGTTATGGTCTAGAGCTAAGTGCGTATTATTGGATTAATGAACGCTTTAGCCTAGACATGGAAGCCTCGTTTACTCATTCAAGATTAAATATAAACTCTGACAAAAACTTTATAGAAGGCGCAGTACCTGTTGTTGCAAGTGCTGGTTTAAATTGGCATATAAGTCAAATGTGGCAATCATCATTTAGAGTACGCCACATAGGTAAACGTACGCTTTCTGACTCTGGTGATATTCGATCTGAACCATTAACGGTAGTTAATAGTGCTATTAGCTATAAACAAACTCACTGGAAAGTCGATTTTGAACTACTGAATTTATTTGATAGTACCGATCACGATATAGAATACTACTACGCTTCGCGCTTACCGGGCGAGCCTGCACAAGGTGTAGAAGATAACCACTTTCATCCTATTGAGCCTCGCACAGCCCGCTTATCAATTAGCTTATTGTTTTAATCGAGCAAAATACTGTATATAAAAACAGTACGCATATAAAAGCGCACCTTAATACATTTTTTAAGGTGCATTTCGCTGAGATGGCGCTGTTTTAAAACTTTTTAACATAGCGTGGGGATCTACGTTTTTACTATGTTGGCTGCTCGCCTGTGCCCACCACATCAGTTGGCTAAAAGTACGCGAATAATAATTAAACCACGATTTTTCTTCTTCACCCTCTTGCATTGAACCGTCGCTATTTAGCACCTCTTGTGCCTTTGGTATATGAACCATTGCAGAGACTGGCAAACACCCAAGTTCAGATAAAAAAGTACGTAAACTAATTGCCGCACGTAATCCTCCCCATTGCCCTGCCGAATAGGTGACAATAGCGCTTGGCTTATACGAGAACAACGAGCTGCCAAAATGGTTTAGCAAATCAGCTAATGCCGGGCTCATACTATGATTGTATTCTGGGCTTACCATTATATAGCCATCTGCTTGGGTAATTTTATCTGCTAAGGCTGTTAAATGTGCTGGAGCTTGGCTTTTTGCATAGGCAAAATGAGGTTTAAATACATCCTCTGAAGGAAAGTCGAGCGCGTCTATAAGTTCAAACTCGTGCTCGCTGTAGCGCTGGTTTAAACATTGAAGGCATGACTCAGCCACTCGCTCTCCTAATCGTGCTGGCTTAGGGGGTGTGCTATCTCTAACGGTGCCTAAAAAAACTAAAAATTTCATAAAAGCCTCCTTAATTGAGTGTTGTACCCACTATACCTTAAACCTAAAACATATTAAAAATGCGAGACTTTTATTTGTTTGCACAATTTTTAGCACTCTAAACAAAAATTAATAAGGGTGGCACCCATCACTTACGCTTTAATGCTAACGCCAAGCCTACCCTCAATTAAATTGATAACTAACACCAAACCCTGCCCAAAATAAGGAGCGTAAATGTTCATCATCGCTATAGTGTGCAGCATCTTTGTTTATTGCAACGCTGTAACTGGCATAGCTAGATAGCATGACATTATTTAATAGTTGATAAGATAAATTAGCAGCAAGTTTTACGTTATTAAGGCCATTGTGGCCATCGCTTACATAACCACTATTAAAACCCGCCGCAGTTTGCAGCTCCAATCGCATTAAATCACTAAATGCATACTCTTTTGTAATTGCCAGCTCTATAAAAGAGCCACTGAGCGATAACGAGTGGTAAATACTCGCCATTGCATGTATATCCCAATCATATGAATAGCTTATATCGAGGCTAAGCTCATTATCATGGGAATTTACTCCTTCCTCACGTGCTTTTATATGGTTGTAACCTGCATACAAAGTTAGGTGCTCTGCAAGCTCAGTTGAATAAATCGCATTTAAATTTAGCTCATCGTAGTCATTATCAGTGCCTGTTGCTAACCAGGGAATAAACGTAAAGTGATTGTAATTTATTTCGCCCGCAATAGACGCCAAGGCGCTACCAGGCAAGTTATCGCGCCCTTCTGTCACATAATGGCTTTCCCATAAAGGATGAATATGAATATTTAATTTTTCATCTGCGTGGTCAGTGTGTGCAACGCTTTTTATATTACCCCCTACACCTACCTCAAGCTCGTGTAGCGATTCATTCGCAGCGCTTTTACTCGTACCTAAAGCCAGCGACATAATGCAGATTAAGTGAGAGATTTTTAAATTAGTTTTCATTAAAAGGTCCAAAACCAAAAAGTTGCGCATAATAGTGCTATTTAACGAAGCTCAGCAATAAAAAGATGCCTTTTTAAACAATTTATTTAAAAAATGGCTCACATCATTAAAAAACTAAGTAACTTGCTCATTTTACAATCTATAAGGTAGGATAAAAATGAGAAACCAACAACGCACATGGCTGATTTATAAATATAACTCGCGCATATTGTGCAATTAACAAGCAGGTAAGCGTTTGGCTCTTTAAATCTATATATAAGTTGGTATCCTACGCGGCTTTTTGATAGTCATATTAAAATAATTACCCAGAGTGTAAGGTTAATTAGCCAAGGTGGGGCTCTCGCTGCATGGCACGTAAAGTGGCAGCAATCTAGGTTCAACGTAATAAAACGTTGTTCTAAATTTAAAAGCAAATATTAAGGTAACAGTATGCGATTTGGCCCAGGATTACTTGTAACAGCCGCATTTATTGGCCCCGGAACAATCACAACGGCAAGTGTTGCCGGTGCAAACTTTGGGTTTGCATTAATTTGGACATTACTTTTTTCGGTTATTGCCACTATTTTGTTGCAGTCTATGGCTGCTCGATTAGGAGTAGCAACAGGGCAAGATTTAGCACAAGCGTTACGTGCACACATTAAAACCCCTTATCTTAAAGCGCTTGCTAGTTTTTTAGTAATAAGTGCTATTGGTGTGGGTAGCGCTGCATATGAAGCCGGAAACCTCAGTGGTGCAAGTATGGGGTTGGTTGGTATTTTCCCAGGGGTAAGTGCACAAATATGGACGCCGTTAATTGCCATATGTAGCGCTATTCTTTTATACAGTGGTAAGCACAAAGTGGTAGAAAATGCATTAATACTGCTGGTGATCCTTATGAGCCTGGTATTTATATCTACCCTAATTATGGCTGCGCCACCAATGGCTAAAGTCCTCGCTGGGTTTATACCTACAATGCCAAGTGGCTCAATTACAACGGTATTGGCCCTCATTGGCACAACCATTGTACCGTATAACTTATTTTTGCACTCTGGTGTTTTAGCAGCGCAAGATCATTCTAAAAGTGATAAAGACACTGTTATTAAACAAACTAACTTAGATACAGGTTTATCAATTACGCTAGGTGGGGTGATCACCCTGGCCATTTTATCAACCGCGTCTGTTGCGTTTTATGGCACCGATGCCGGTAAAATTAGTGCAGCAAATATGGCTGTGCAACTTGAGCCATTACTTGGCGAAGCAGCGCATTACTTTTTTGCTATTGGTTTATTTGCCGCAGGATTAACCAGCGCAATAACAGCCCCATTAGCAGGCGCGTATGCGGTATGTGGCATGCTTGGTTGGTCAAGCGAAATGAGTAACACCCGTTTTAAAACAGTCGCCATTACTATTTTAGCTTTTGGTGCATTTGTGGCCTCACTGGGGCTTGACCCTGTTGCGGTAATTATATTTGCACAGGCTGCAAATGGATTACTACTGCCCATAATTACCGCATATTTGGTGTGGTTAGTGAATCAAAAATCAGTCATGGGAAAATACACCAACTCAACACTTTTAAATGTAGTTATATTACCCGTGCTACTACTCATTTTTTCGTTAAGTTGTTACAAACTATCAGGGTTAATTTTTTAAAACCAATTAACGTTTAACCATGGGCATGCCCATGGTTGAACATACAACCTGTGCTGCCTTGGCTGCTTTCAACTTGAATGGTGGCGTGTTCAATGTCAAAGTGGTCATGTAAATGGTGCTGTACTTCAATTAAAAAGTCGTTATTTAATGCGTTGTTGTCCGTTACTAAGTGAACAATAAGCGCAGACTCTGTGGTACTTAGTGGCCACACATGTAGCCCATGCACACCTGTTACATGCTCAATGCTTAAAAAATACTGCTTTAGTTTTTCTATACTAATATTTTTGGGTACGGCGTCTGTGGCGTAATTAAGCGAGTCTTTAAATAATCCCCACGTGCCAATAAACACAATCACGACAATACTCAAACTTACAACAGGGTCTACCCACTGCCAGTTTTTAAATAAAATAACAATGCCGGCAATTACCACACCTAAAGACACCGCTGCATCGGCCGCCATATGTAAAAAGGCACCTCTAATATTTAAATCGTGCTTTTGCCCCTGCACAAACAACAACGCAGTTAAGGTGTTAATTACCACACCAATAAGCGAAACCACTATAACCGTCATGCCTGTAACCGGCTGAGGGTTTTCAAAACGCTCTATGGCATGCCAAGCTATGCTAGCAAGGGCAGCCATAAGTAAAACAGAGCTCATTAATGACGCTAACACCGTTGATTTTTTATAGCCAAAGGTGCGCTTGTCGGTAGCGGCTTTACTTGCCAAAACATTTGCCCCCCACGCAAGTAATAAACTAACCACGTCGCTTAGGTTATGCCCTGCATCGGCTAAAAGCGCGAGGGAGTTGGCAAAAAAACCGTACCCTGCTTCTATCACGACAAATATAAGATTGAGTAAAACGCCTATAGCAAACGCGCGATTATAGTGACTAATATGATGGCTGTGATCGTGACTCATGTTGCTCCTTACATAGTAAATAACTTGATTAACCTGAGCTGTGAAAAATCTATTTTTAGCGCTCACTCTTTTTAATTTATAAGGTTAATGAGGTATGTGTTCGGAAAAGTTTAAGTGTACCTAATAAATAAAACAGCCCATAAATACTGCATACAATTGAGCTTACAATCCAAAATACAATTGAGTTGTGATGAATTAACTGACTGGTTGTTACAAAAGGAGCTATTAACCCTGCTATCCCCCTTAGTAAATAAACACCTGTTATTAATACCAAAGCCGTTTTTAAAAAAGGCAGCTTTAAAATAACACCTGCGCCAGAGAGCGCATACATGCCCCATATAGCAAGTATGGCTGATATAATTAAAGTAACAAAGGTAGGATACGTACTTCCCTGCTCAGCCAACTGCGCCATGTGTTCGCCAGCACCAAAAAAGCGATACCAATCAGGGCCGCCAAAAATACAGGCAATATGTAAAAGTGACGCTATAAAACTTAAAACCCCCGCTATAACCAATAGCTTATTAAACTTCATATACTTATAAACCTAAGTTATTGGCTTATGTAAGCAACAAAACCAATTAACGCTGCGTAATAGCTAAAGCCAAGTAAACATATTAGGTAAACGTTTTTAGCTTTATTTGCCTTAAAGCTCACATAATCTTTAATGTCAGCTTTAAACTTACCAAAGGTGAATACGTTTAAAATTGCACAGCCGGTAGAGTACAAAATAAACCCTAAAATGGTTTCTATCATTAGCCACATAACAATATCTAAAGCAATGCTCATAACACTCATCCATTAAGTAATGTAAAAACAGCGTATCAAATCTATAGTTGATTATCAGCGTATTTATAGCGTTAAGGTGTAACAATAAATTTCGTAAGCCCTATTAATTGTCCCGACTCAGTTACCACTTTTACTTGCCACTTACCTTTTGCATCATGCGGAAAATTTACTTTATGAGTCCATGCTCTGTAGCCTTGTTTTCGCCCGCCATTAATATTGAGCGTAATTCTGTCGACCTCTTTTTTATTGTGTATCCATACATGAAATATTTTTTCGTTTAGGCCTCTTGGCGCTTTTACTGCGGTCCATGTGTATAACCCTTCATGATGAAGTGTATATAAATCAAGAGTATCAATGCTACCTAGCGGTTTTTATGCTCAACATCTACTTTATGTGCCAAGGTAATATCGGTTAAACGCAGGGCTGCTGGCGGTACAAAGCTGCGAAGCTGCCAAACCCCGGCGCTTATTACGCATAAAATTAAAACTAAAATAGGAAAACGCCACCAGCGCGCATCAGGCATTAAGTTTGTTAAGCTAGGTAAAGTAATAAGCACTGAGGTTATAAGCGCAATTGCTAAGCTTTGGCTCGTAGTTAGGTTTAATAAAATAGGTAACGTAACAAGCAAAACCACAAATAATGCAAAGTTATGAAATACTGTAAACAGCGTACGGTTTTTAGCTAACTTTTTATAGTAAAATGGATCTATTACCGATATAAAGGCACATATAATAATCAGCGATGTAAAGAGTGCTTGTGGGTGATCCCACTGGGTAGCCGCTAAAAAAAACGGTAACGCAAAAAATAAGCTTTCTTGTTGCACCATTTGCAGTGCAAAGCGCATTACATTGGGAGATACGGCTACCCCAAAGCGCTCTTGTACTTTATCGCGTAGCCAATTGTCGATAATCAACCAAAACCAGCTCACCAGTAAAACAATGGCAATAACCTGCGAGAACGACTCTTTTCTATCGACCATTACATAGCTTGCAACACCTGAGCAAAACGCCAATACAGCCAATAGCCCTGGTCGCTTTTGCATTGCCACTATAAATTGAGTAATGAGATTTTTTAGTTTGTTCATTTATTTTAGTGTCCGTACATAATGTACTTTATTATTATCAAGTTAGTTAAGCCAGTGTAACTAAGCGTAGATGAACAACACATAGATGCCTGCAGGTATTATTTTCGTTGTTGCATTAAAAACCACTCCCTTTTAACCGCTTTTTTAATTAATAAGTGCCTATAACTCGCCGTAAAACTACAGTAATTTTTAAAACTGTAACTTTAAGCGTTAATTAAAATAAGGGTTACAGCCGTGCCTGAATTTTATTAATGCGCAACGTGAAATTACCACAACAAACATTTCTAGACGTCTGAACACCTATAAATTATACGCTGCACTATTTTTTTACATGCCCAAACACAGGTATATGTTCTCTCAGTAACACATTTAATTTATATAAATGAATCAAACTCATGTTTTATGTGAAATTAAACCGTTTTTATTAAAGTACCAATCAACGTATAAATTATCCATCGGCCAGCGCTTATAAGCATTAAGCCTGTTTATTACAAAACCACCCTTTGAGCACGCTAAAGGCTCAGGTTTTAAATATACAATATGGATAGAGTCACCATGAGTAAAAACATTACATTTAATATTAAAAGTCAGCGCCTTGATGAAAACTACCAACCCGCTGAAAACACCCGTATAACCACTAATTTTGCAAACTTAGCACGAGGCGAACACCGCCAACAAAACTTAAGAAAAGCGCTAAATATGATCAACAACCGCTTTAACACTCTTGCTAATTGGGATAACCCAACCGCTGAGCGCTACAGTGTAGAGCTTGAGATTATTTCTGTAGATATTGGTTTAGATGAAAACAGCCAAAGCTTTCCTTCTATAGAAATATTAAAAACGAATATTATTGATACCAAAACAAACAAGCGCATAGAAGGTATTGTTGGTAATAACTTTTCATCGTACGTTCGCGACTACGACTTTAGCGTGTTACTTCAGCAACATAATAAAAATAAACCACAATTTAGTATTCCCGATAATTTTGGTGAGCTGCATGGTAAGTTATTTCAATCGTTTGTAAGCTCCAACACCTATAAGCAACACTTTAAAAAGCCACCGGTAATATGCCTCAGTGTGTCAGATAACAAAACCTATCATCGCACTGCCAACCAGCACCCTATTTTAGGTATTGAATATCAACCAAACGAGTCTTCGTTAACAGAGCAATACTTTAAAAAAATGGGCCTACAGGTGCGTTACTTTATGCCTGCAAATAGTGCCGCACCTTTTGCCTTGTTTTTCTTTGGTGACTTACTAAACGATTACACCAACCTTGAGCTAATAAGCACCATTAGCACAATGGAAACCTTTCAAAAAATTTATCGCCCAGAAATTTATAACGCCAATGCCAAAGCGGGTAACGTCTTTAAGCCTAATTTAAAAAATGCCGACCACTCACTCACGCAAATTATTTACGACAGAGATGAGCGCAGTAAATTAGCCGCAGAGCAAGGCAAGTTTGCTGAAGAGCATTTTATAAAACCGTATAAATCAGTGCTTGAGCAATTTACATCAGCAAACGTCTAACCTTATTTTAATAAAGGGTCACTCTTATTATGAAAACATTATTACCTACATCTACAGCAGGCAGTTTACCAAAGCCCTTATGGCTTGCAGAGCCAGAAACCCTTTGGTCGCCGTGGAAGCTTCAAAACAACGAACTTATTGAAGGCAAAAATGACGCCCTGCGCATTGCACTTCACTCACAACAACTCGCTGGTATTGACATAGTGAGCGATGGCGAGCAAACACGCCAACATTTTGTAACTACATTTATAGAGCACCTAAACGGTGTTGATTTTGAAAAACGAAAAACGGTAAAAATACGCGACCGTTACGATGCAAATGTACCAAGCGTAGTGGGCCCTGTTAGCCGCCAAAAACCTGTATTTGTAGAAGACGCTAAGTTTTTGCGCTCGCAAACTAACCAACCTATAAAGTGGGCACTACCCGGCCCAATGACCATGATAGATACACTTTATGACGACCACTACAAAAGCCGTGAAAAACTAGCCTGGGAATTTGCCAAAATACTCAACCAAGAGGCCAAAGAACTAGAAGCCGCAGGCGTAGATATTATCCAATTTGATGAGCCCGCGTTTAATGTATTTTTTGATGAAGTAAACGATTGGGGCATTGCCTGTTTAGAACGCGCAATTGAAGGGTTAAAATGCGAAACTGCTGTGCATATTTGTTATGGCTACGGCATTAAAGCCAACACCGATTGGAAAAAAACACTTGGCAATGAATGGCGCCAGTACGAAGAAGCTTTTCCTAAATTACAGCAATCAAATATTGATATTATCTCACTTGAGTGTCACAACTCACACGTACCTATGGACTTACTTGAACTGATCAGAGGTAAAAAAGTAATGGTAGGCGCTATTGATGTTGCCACCAATGAAATAGAAACACCCGAAGAAGTAGCCGCTACTTTACGCAAAGCCCTACAGTTTGTAGATGCCGACAAACTCTACCCCTGCACAAACTGCGGCATGGCCCCGCTTTCGCGCGAAGTTGCAAACGCTAAGCTTAATGCCCTAAGTAAAGGCGCGGAAATAGTAAGAAAAGAGCTATTAGCGCAGTAGTAAATTTAGTTATAGCGCATTATTAAATTTTATAAATAATGCGCTTAACTCATATTTATAAAAAACAGCATTAATTACTAAAAATCACTTCTAACTATTTAATAAAACAAAATATAATATAAAGAGCTACACCATCGAAAAGCCCACTACTACATCATTTCAAATTTCTACACTTGAATTACAAATAATCATACTGTAATACTTAGTATGTAACATTAAGTCTCTACTTTAAGCAGTACAAAGTAAGTATATTTTTACATAAAACATGATTAAAGGACTAGTTATGATGAATAATATTAAAAATCTAAAAAAAATTAAAACTAGAATACATCATAAGTACGCAAAAACTTTAAACACGTTAAATACTGAAAAAGATCTTAAAAAATTAATTGATAGTAAGGATGTCATTTCTTTTGATATTTTTGACACTGTTATTGTTCGAAAAATACTTAGCCCCAGTGATATATTTAGGATAGTTGAAAGCATATATAGAAAAAAATATGGAGAGCTTAGTTTTAACTTCTCAGAAATAAGAAGTAAAGCTGAATCAAAAGCGAAAATAAAACTAGATAAAATTTGTATAGGATTATCTGAAATATACGAATATATTAGGTCTTCTTATGACTTAGATATAGAAACGATCAACAAGCTAAAGTTATTAGAAATAGATATTGAGCTAAAGCTATGTACGAAAAATGAATATATATTCTCATTCTATCAGTACTGCATTGAATGTAATAAACAAATAATTTTCACTTCTGACATGTACCTTCCCGAGACCGTTATAGGTGAAATCCTTCATAAAAACGGCTACACAAAATACCACTCACTCTTTGTTTCATCTGTTATAGGTAAGTCAAAGTCACAAGGTACAATATACCCTCATATCATCAACTTTCTCTCCTGTAGAGCATCTCAGATTCTACATATTGGAGATTACTTCTATGCAGATGTAATAAACGCTTCTAAATTTGGTATAACTCCATATTTTTATCAAAAAACTAGCGAATTGGGCTTTAAAAAAAATGAGTTTAACATTCTAAGGAAACTCTATGATAAAGAATTATCAATTTCCGATTCGATTTACTTTGCAACCATATTCAATAAACACTTTACACATAGAGCGACTAAAAAAGAAATTACCTCGTATGAGTTTGGTTACATATATTGCGGGATACTCTATTTAGGTTACATAAAATGGTTAACGAAGCAAGTTAATGAACAGGGTATTAAAAAGGTCTTTTTTCTCGCTCGTGATGGTTACATGATGCATAAAATATATAATATGATTAATAAATCAAGCAATGTGCCCCCGAGTGAATATATGTATGCCTCACGTAGAGCAATTAACATACCGACTATACAGGATAGTTTAGATTCATTTTCGATGAATATACTTTGTAATTTTATTCCTAATTTAAATGTAGAAGACTACCTTAATAGAGTTCATCTTAACGCTGACAGACATATAGAGAAAATACAACGTGCTGGATTTATAGATAAAAAGCATATAATTAAAACTGAAGATGACAAAGTAAAGTTAGCTACACTTTTTCAAAGTTTATCAGCTGAAGTGTGTAAAAACACCGCCATCGAAAGAGATGTTTTAGTAAAGTATTTAGACAAAATAGGTTTTACTAAAACTGAAAAAATAGCCATTGTCGATATAGGGTGGCGAGGAACAACTCAACACTCGTTAGAGAAGTTAATGTCCTTCATGGATAAGTCACCAGAAATAGTGGGGTATTACTTAGGAACATTTAGCAAAGCGAAAGAGTTTGTTGATAAAGGTCTAGCCATGTCTGGCTATAGCTGCAATTTATCTCTTCCAAAGTGGAATTATGATGTTTTGAATAACTGCGTAGAGATGTTTGAGTTTATTTTTTCTGCGCCACACGGTTCAGTTATTAACTTTGAAGAGAATAATGGAGCCATCAAACCTGTATTCGAAAGCGCAAATATATCAGCCAAAAAATCTCAGATGATAAGTGAGCTACAAAAAGGGGCTGAGGACTTTGTAAGAGATTTTACAGAGGTTGAAGCAGCCACTATTGAGGTTGATATTGATGCAAAGTCGGCTTTAAGTCCAATTTCAAGACTATTAAACTCCCCTACTTATAACGAAGCGGTGTATTTTGGTAACCTAACACATACTGAATACATAGGAACAAAAAATTATGATAGATACTTTGCTAAAGTAACTGAGCCTTGGTGGGCCCTTCTTAACCCAATAAAAACAAGAAAAATATATTACTCGACAGTTTGGAAAGCCGGACTCAAAAAAAGATATTTGAGGCTTTAGCGAAATAAACGAGTTTATTGAGAGCGTACAGAATTCTGTGTAAGACTAACCTATGACGCTTTCTTGCTTCTTTTAACACCTTGACTCAAATAAGCCAACTGCAGCAGCGCCATTTATTTCATGTATTTATAGCCGTTCATCTAAAACTATAAAAATAGCATGAGTATGCTAAAGATTATTAAATTTGACACCCACTATAAATCAGTATTAATTTTGAAACCACTATAAATCAGCGAACTGAACTATGTCACTAAACATTCTCCTCGGGTGCCGAATTAATTTTTTATTACTTGGTCACTTTTATTTCATCCAATAAATAAGTCAGTGGCATTCTCAAACCTGAATTACACGCATGAAAATAACTGCAAGATTGCAGTTTTAATTTTTACTGAGTAATTTTTAATTTATGCGAGTAGCTTTTCGCAATTGCTAATATTTGAACGCCGTTTGCGCTTTAAATTTTCACAGTAAGTTGCTTGTGAAGTGGGCCTCCCTACTGCACCATGAAATACGCGCGTAAATAGTGTGGTAAGTTTTAACCAGTTTTCTGGCGATATATTAAGCCTTTCTAACAAAGGAATGGTCATATTATTTATATGCCCAAGCTTATCCTCTCGCATTATTCGCCCTGTTAGCTCAACGAGTTCAAGGTACGATTTAAGCTCAAACGGCAGCCCTTTAGGCATAATCTGACGTGGCATACCTGCAAAACGTAGTAACTGCTTAGGTTGTTTACCTTCTGCCGCGCATGTTAAGCGATTTTGTACACTGGTATGGTCTGATTCTTCTGGTTTGTTAGCCATTTTAGCTCTAATGGGATTTAAATCGACATAGGCCATACAGGCTGCAAGTGCTGCTTCATCAAGAAGTGCTTGAGATTTGAATCTACCTTCCCAGAAACGCCCTGTGCAGTTATCTTCTTTGTTTGCTCTGCGAGCAATGTTTTCATTTAACAACCGCATAAACCAGCTGATACTTGATAGGCGCTCTCGGTATTGCTTTACTGTTTGATTAAAAAAGATAAGTTCAACTTTACTTAGCTTTTCACCCT